>CANFGH010000148.1 GCA_947446285.1 Chloroflexota bacterium | reverse complement strand
GTGGGGCACCGGCAACGATCCGGTCATGGCCCGGTTCGCATCGTAGGACGCACCACTAATATCATAAATATTGTCGATTGATAAAGTATACTTTCCGCAGAGATCAAGTGGACTGTGGTTGCCCGCACGACACTGGCACGCACCGCTGGCACGCACCGCTGGCACGCACCCTGGTTGTGGTGACATTCGCCAACGGGGATGGCCAGTCGCTACGCTTACGACAAATCGAATGTCTGACGCGTGCAGTTGAGAGCGCCAGACGCTGGGCAAGGCGGCCCACCGGCCGGTCATGGCAGGTTGGGTCCGGAGAGAAGGGCCACGATGGAACCACGCGGACGATTGGGACGGCGAAGCCTCCTGGGGCGGACGGGCGCAGTTGCCGGGGCGGTTTCCGGTGCAGGTCTGGGATTTGTTCCCGGTCTCGCATCGGTCGCCGGGGCGCAGGGGTCGGGCAAGACAATCACGGTGGGCATGTCCCAGGAACCACCGACACTCGGGTATTCCCTAGGCAACGCGTACGTGATCTCGATTGTCAAGGCGGCAATCGGGAACGAACCCACCCTGACGCGCCGCAATGACCTCAACGACTGGGTGCCGTGGCTGGCCGAGACGGTCCCCACCCTCGAGAACGGTGGCGCACGCTATGTCGGCGATGGGGCCGACAAGCGCTTGCAAGTGACCTTCACCTTGCGCAAGGATGTGAAGTGGTCTGACGGCAAGGCCGTCACGGCCGCCGATGTCAAGTTCGCATGGGAACTGATCATGAACCCGGACTACTCGGTACCGGACCGCAGCACGCAGCAGAAGCTCGCGACGGTGGAGACGCCCGACGACTACACCGTGATCGCGAACTTCATGTCGGAGAACGAGGCGAAAGAGGCAGCGGCCAAGGGACGTGGCGGGCTTCCTGCCAAGGCCTACGCAGACTTCGCAACCCAGTCCGGTCCGGTCCTCGACCCGGGCTACTACAAGGCCTACCTGCCGGCATTCCCGAAGCATGTCCTGCAACCCCTTCTCGAGAAGGTCGGGGCGGCTGAGCTTCCCAAGCAGGACATCATGCGCAAGCCACTGGGTATCGGCCCCTACAAGGTGACCGAATGGGCTGAAGGGCAGTTCATCGTCCTGGCGGCGGTGCCGACCTTCTTTCTGGGGGCCCCGCGCACGCCGAACCTCATTGTCAAAATCGTGACTGATACCAATGCCATCCTCGCCCAGTTGGCCACCAGTGAACTGGACGTCGTCACCGAGGACGCACTTTCCGAGTTCAGTGCGCCCGAACTGGACAAGATGGCGAACCAGCGGCTCATTCGCGCGTACTACACGCCGGGTGCGACGTGGGAACACATCGACCTCAACCTCGACAACGAACACCTGGGCATCCTGAACGTCCGCAAGGCGATTGCGCACGCCATCAACCGCCAGCAATTGGTTGACAAGGTGCTGAATGGCAAGACCAAGGTCATCCATTCATGGGCGCCCGAGTGGCGCTGGGACTTCAGCCCGGAGGTTCCCAAGTACGACTTCAATCCCGAGAAGGCCAAGGCGCTCCTCAAGGAAGCCGGCTACGCGCCCGGGGCCGACGGGATCATGGCCAAGGGTGGCAAGAAGCTGTCAATCAAGTATGGAACGACAGCCGGCAACCAGGCCCGCCTCCTTGTGACGCAGTTGGTGCAGGCCGACCTCAAGGCCGTCGGCATCGAGGCGAACTTGGACTACGTGCCGTCGAGCGAGTGGTTCGCCGCTGGTGACAATCCCGGGCCGCTCTGGGGACGCACCTTCGAGATGGGCGAGTACGCCTGGGTCGGTGGTGATGATGCGCTTGGCGCGAAGAACCTCTACAGCACCGGCGGCATCCCGGCCAAGGACAATGCGTACGTCGGCCAGAATTTCCCCGGGTTCAAGGACGCGCGCAACGACGAGTTGCTCGCGGAATCGGAGAACACCCTGGATCAGGCCCGGCGGGTCGAGGTCTATGCCGAACAGCAGAAGATCTGGGCCGAGGCCGTACCGGTTATCACCCTGTACGCCCGCGCCAACGTGACCGCTACCAAGCGGTCGCTACAGAACTTTCGGCCGACCCCGACCAACACGCCGCCCACGTGGAACTGCTACGACTGGTACCTCGCCGACTGATCCACCCGATCACACAGGACCTGTCCCCCGTCCCCTCCACCCTTGCGACGGGTGAGGGGATGGGGTGCCATCCATCACATCCTCCTGGGAGTAGAGACCGTTCATGCGCGCCTTCTTGCTCCGGCGCCTGCTGCAGAACGCCATCCTGCTGCTTTTCATATCGGTGATCGTCTACGGCATCCTGTATCTCGTTCCGGGTGGCCCGTTTGACCAACTCAACTTCGGTGCGACGTCGGCCACTGCCGCTGCTGCCCAGGTCAAGCGCCTGAACGAACTGCTCGGCCTCGACCGGCCCCTCTACGAGCGGTACTGGAACTGGCTGACGAAGGCACTTGTCGGCGACTGGGGCATGTCGTGGACGGTTGCGTTCGGGCAACCCGTGGGACGGCTCATCGAGAGTCGCCTAGGCAACACCTTGCTGCTCATGGGCCTGTCTGCGGTCTTCTCGCTGGCCATCGCGCTTCCCATCGGCATCATCTCGGCGGTGCGTCCGTACTCCATCTGGGACTACCTCATCACCGCGTTCAGTTTCTTCGGCCTCTCCATGCCGACATTCTGGTTCGGGGTGATGATGCTCATCATCTTCTCGGTGGTACTGGGATGGCTTCCCGCCGGCGGTGCAATCACGCCGGGCAAGGCTGACGACATCGTTGACCGCATCCGGCACCTCATCATGCCGGTGGTGGTCCTCAGTCTGGTGCAGGTGGCCGGGCAGAGCCGCTTCATCCGGTCGAGCATGCTCGAGGTGCTCAAGCAGGACTACATACGTACCGCCCGCGCAAAAGGGGTCCCGTGGGCGCGCGTCGTGCTGACACATGGCCTGCGCAACGCCATCCTGCCAGTGATCACCCTGCTTGGCCTGGAGATCCCGCAACTGTTCGGTGGCGCGATCATCACCGAGACGATCTTCACGTGGCCCGGGATGGGGCGCCTCTTCTTCGAGGGGATCTCCAGGAATGACTGGCCCGTCGTGCAGGCAATCACGATGCTTTCGGCAATCCTGGTGGTCGGCGGGAACCTCCTGGCGGATCTCGCCTACGCAGTCGTCGATCCGCGGATCCGGTACGAATGACCGTCGGTGGAACCTGCCTGACCACACTGGGTCTTGACCAATGAGTGGGTCCGCCATGACCGTCCCGATGCCGCCTGCCTTTGACGACGACATCCTGGCGACCGAGGAGGTCTCACAGGCACGCCTTGTGTGGCGCCGCTTCCGGCGTCACCGACTCGGGCTTCTTGGCATCACGGTCATTGGCGTGATCGCCCTCGCGTGCATCCTGGCGCCGTGGATCGCGCCGTACACCTTCGACAAGCCGGACACCTCGAACATCATGGGGACGCCGAGTGCAAGTCACTGGCTTGGCACCGATGAACTGGGGCGCGATGTCCTCAGCCGCCTCCTCTATGCCGGGCGCATCTCGCTGCTGGTGTCCCTGGTAGCGACCATGCTTTCGATCGTGATCGGCGTCCTGGTCGGCAGCATCGCGGCGTACTTCGGTGGCGCACTGGATACCCTGCTGATGCGCTTCACCGACATCATGCTGTCGCTGCCAAGCCTTCCCTTGCTGCTGATCTTCAGCAAGACGTTGCGCGACTTCGGCCCCTTGCGTCGCGCCCTTGGTGACAACACGAGTGTGGTGATCATCATCACGGTGCTGACGATCTTCGGGTGGATGAACGTCGCGCGCCTCGTCTACGGCAGTGTCCTGTCGCTCAAGGCACGCGAGTTCACCGAGGCGTCACGCGCACTTGGGGCATCGAGTTTCCGGATCATCTTCACGCACCTCGTACCGAACTCGGCGGCGCCGATCATCGTTGCAATGACCCTCGGCATCGGGTCGCGGATCATTGCCGAGGCAAGCCTGAGTTTCCTTGGCCTCGGCATCGTCCCGCCCAACCCCAGTTGGGGAAGCATGCTGTCGGGCGTGCAGGCCTACATGTTCCGCAACCCGTGGCTGGCCTTCTACCCTGGCCTGACCATCCTGATCGTCGTCCTAGCGATCAACTTCGCTGGCGACGCCCTGCGCGATGCCCTCGACCCGCGCCTGAAGAACTGATGCAGACGCCAATGAGCGAACGATCCCTCCCGGCCCCGGCAACCTTGCAGGCACCCCCCCTGCTCGAGGTACGTGGCCTCCAGACCCACTTTGCCACCACCGACGGTCTGGTCAAGGCCGTCGATGGCGTTGACTTCACCATCCGTCCGGGCCAGACGCTCGGCCTCGTTGGCGAGTCCGGATGCGGAAAGAGCGTTACCGCGCTCTCGATCATGCGGCTGATCGCCGCGCCGGCCGGCCGGATTGCGGGTGGAACGATCATGTTCGAGGGACGTGATCTTGTCGGGATCAGCGATGCCAAGATGAATGCCGTCAGGGGTGCGCGCATCTCGATGGTGTTCCAGGAACCGATGACGTCCCTGAACCCGTTGCAACGGGTCGGTGACCAGGTGGCCGAGGCGGTTCGGCTCCACGAGAAGGTGTCAGCCCGGGCCGCCCGCGACCGCGCAATCGAGATGTTCAAGGCGGTTGGCATCCCTTCCCCGGAACAGCGCCACGATGCCTACGCGCACGAACTTTCGGGCGGGATGCGCCAGCGGGTGATGATCGCGATTGCCCTGGCGTGCCGGCCGGCCCTGCTGATTGCCGACGAACCGACGACAGCCCTTGACGTCACGATCCAGGCACAGATCCTCGACCTCCTGCGTGACCTACAGGCGGAGTTCGGCATGGCCGTGTTGCTGATCACGCACGACCTCGGGGTGATCGCCGAGATGGCGACCGACGTGGTCGTGATGTACGCCGGACGGGTGGTGGAACAGGCGCCGGTGGCCCAGTTGTTCAACGCCCCGGAACATCCCTATACCAAGGGTCTTCTGGCAAGCATTCCCACCCTTGAGATGTCGCGCGATGTCCGGTTGTCGGTCATCAAGGGCAATGTGCCGAACCTGTACAACCTACCGTCGGGATGCACCTTCGCCCCCAGGTGTCCGTCGGTGATGACCCGGTGTCGCCAGGATGCCCCCAACTTGCTGCCGGTCGGTGGACAGGGTGCGGGCGCGCATCTTGCCCGCTGCTGGTTGCATGAGTCCTGAGATGACGGGAATGGATACCCAAGCACGCCCCGAGCTCCGGCTCATCACCCCTAATTCGACCATGCGGCGCTCGGCCCTGCCCCTAGACATGGGCCCCGGGTCCCCGGCCCTCCTTTCGGTCAGCAATCTCGTGAAGCACTACCCCGTCCGCAAGGGTCTCCTGCGTCGTGAGGTCGCGCGGGTCCGCGCGGTCGACGGGGTGTCATTCGACGTCAGGGCCGGCGAGACATTCGGACTGGTGGGCGAGTCCGGGTGTGGCAAGACCACCACCGGGCGCGCCATTCTCCGGTTGATCGAACCGACCTCCGGCACGGTCTCGTTTGCCGGCGAGGACGTGAGCCGCTTGCGTGGCAGTGCCCTCAAGGCGATGCGCCGGAACATGCAGATCATCTTCCAGGATCCGTTCGGGTCCCTTGATCCGCGCATGCCGGTGGGAAGCATCATTGCCGAGGGATTGGTGGTGCACGGCATTGGAGACCGCGCCGAACGGGATGCCCTCGTCAAGCAGGCGATGCAGCAGGTGGGTCTCCGCCCTGAGTACGCGAGACGCTACCCGCACGAGTTCTCCGGTGGCCAGCGTCAGCGGATCGGGATCGCGCGGACGCTCGTGCTGCGTCCAAAATTGATCGTGTGTGATGAGCCGGTCTCCGCACTCGACGTCAGCATCCAGAGTCAGGTGCTGAATCTTCTGAAGGACATCCAGGCAGACCTCGGCCTGACCTACATCTTCATCGCGCACAACCTGGCCGTCGTGAAATACATCGCGTCGCGCGTGGGCGTGATGTACCTGGGCAAGTTGGTGGAGACGGCGTCTTCGGACGACCTCTACCGCGAACCACTGCACCCGTACACCCGCGCGTTACTATCCGCGATTCCGCAGGCGAAGCCACCGCTACCCGGTGAGCCCCGTCGCGAAAGGATCGTCCTGGGCGGAGACGTTCCCAGTGCGCTGAACCCCCCGTCCGGGTGCCGGTTCCACACGCGCTGCCCAGTCGCAATGGACCGGTGCCGCACCGAAGAACCGGTGACCCGCGACATGGGTGGAGGCCACACGGTTGCGTGTCACCTGTACTAGGGATTGACTGCAAAAGGTAGCGGCGCCAGGGCCGTTTCGGGAATCATGGTGGCATGAACCAGTTGAGTCTCGCGAACGGTTTCGAACGATCCACCAAGCGCACGCGCCGGCAGGTATTCCTCGAGGAGATGCTCGCCGTCGTCCCTTGGGACGCCCTTGTCGCCCGGATTGTCCCGTTCGCCCCGGCGGGGACCACGGGGCGCCCGCCGT
>CANFGH010000147.1 GCA_947446285.1 Chloroflexota bacterium | reverse complement strand
GGCGGGGCCGGCACCCTGGTCCGGCGGAGACCCAGGCGCACGATCGCCCGGTGGACGGTGGCGCGGGGCAATCGCAGCACGAAGGCGATCCGGTCGGGACCCCATCCCTGTGCGGTCCGGATGCCGGTGATCGCCTGCTCCTGCGCCGGGGTGAGCGCCATCCGGGGGCACCGGGGGCACCGGGGTCGGCTGGAGCGGTCAGCCAGGCCGGGCAGCCCCTCACTCGCGAACCGCTGCCTCCAGTGTGAGTACGTCGTCCGCGAGACGCCGGCATCGGCGCACGCAACGGCCACCGGCATCCCCGACGCGACAAAGTGCAGCCGCCGTGCGCGCCAGTGCGTGGTCAATCTGGCGTGCGGGTGATAGCGTTGCATCCGAAGGCCTCTCCGGCGGGTGTGGTGTGAGTAACCAGCACCGAACCGGGCGAGGCCTTCATCCCGTTCCCCCCACCCCTGAAAACAATGTCGTGAGAGACGACAGCTAGGGCCATTCAGCAAGTGGGGGGCACAAGACCACACACTCATACGCCACGGCGGAGGCACCCCCAGCCGGAGCGGTTTTCCAGTGTAGACTCTGCCAATGACCGGAAACCTGTCACTCCTGGTGGCGTTCGGGGCAGGTGTCCTGTCCTTTGTGTCGCCATGTGTGCTTCCGCTTGTGCCTGCATACATCGGGATGCTCTCAGGGACATCGGTTGGTGACGCATCCCGCGTTCGGACGCTCGTCCACGCGATAGCGTTCATCACAGGGTTCAGTGCCGTTTTCGTGACCCTCGGCGCATCGGTAAGCCTGATCGGGTTCGTCTTCCAGGACCTCGTCAGAAGCCTTGCATTCCGGATTGTTGCCGGAGCGGTCCTGATCGGCTTCGGACTGCACGGCGCAGGTCTCCTCCGTTTCAACGCCCTCTATCGTGACACCAGGTTCCAGATACGTCCGGGAGTCCGCGCCAGTCTGGTGAAATCCTTTGTGATCGGCGCTGCATTCGCGTCCGGGTGGACACCGTGCATTGGGCCAATTTTGGGAACGATATTGCTTTATGCCAGTACAGAGGCGACTGTGCTGCAGGGTGCCGCCCTGCTGTCAGCATATTCCCTAGGATTGGGAGTGCCGTTCTTTCTGACCGGTCTTGCCCTTGAAGCATCCACCCGCCTCATGCGCCGGCTCAACCGGCGCGCACGGCTGATTGAACTTTCGAGCGGTGCGCTGATGGTGGGCATGGGACTGGTCGTCATGTCTGGAGGAATGACGTGGTTCGCCGGGTTCCTTTCTGAACTCGGCTTCCAAGGGGTCTGAGACCAGGCGCACGATCAGACGCGGATGTACCTCATGACGGCAGGGTTCTGGCCGTTCAGACTGATCGTGGTCAGGACCTCACCCACGAACCCAGCGGCACCCATCGCCGCTTCGATGACGTCGACGCGGGTCGTCATGAGGATGGCGCGTCCGTTCGGTGCCATGATCCGGCGCAATTCCCGGGCGGTGTCGATATAGAGAGGCACAATCGCGTCTTCATCGAGTACCTGCCGCCCGAACGGCAGGTTTGACACCACCGCATCGACCGTGCCGTCGCGCACGGGCAAGTGACGCGCGTCAGCTTCGATAACGGGTGAGTTAGCATCGGAAGCGCCTACCCGCCCGGGCCGTAGCCCAGGGATCAGATCGGACTTGATCTCAGTCCCGATAATCGCGAGTGCCTCGGTCGAGGCACGTTCGTCAAGGATCGTTCCGGTGCCCGCAAATGGGTCGAGGAATACGTCGTCAATCCTCGGTTCGCTCATCCGGACCAGTGCGTAGGCAACGGTCGGAAGAAGTGACCCGGGAGCGAATGCCCGCATCTGTCCGCGAAAACGGAATGAAGCGGGTGTGAGCCTCCATCCAACAACACCGCGTTGCCCAAGGATGTCGACCCGAAGTTCAACAGTACTGCGTGCAAAACGGGGCGTCGCATCGCCCTCGTCTTCGTGGTCACGACGGGCTACCGTATGGATGACTGCGGGAGTGGCGTTAGTCCAACCGGGTACCTTAGAGGCGATCGCCTGTGCCACAGCGGTCGCAGCGTCGAAGCGGCTATACGTCTGCTTTCCAATCCGGCTTGCGTTCACCACAAAACTTGGGGATTCGCCCCAGTCAGATTCGCGGTGACGGAACAGCCCGATGACTCCTCCTAGGGAGGCGACTGCATTTCCCAGGGCCGAAAGATCGACGCGACGGACACCAACCTCGACCTCTCCGAGATACAGGTACAAGTTGTCAACGGTTCGCAGCGACGTCAAGGCCTCGTCAAGGCCCGGGACCCGGGCGTACACCTTTCCACGCGAGGTGGAAACGATTACTGCACCGGCGACAGTCTCGACGATTTCGGCGATCGCAACAGCCTCAAGGCCGGGGGTCACTGTTGCCAGCACCACCGGGGGCCCGGATCTCTCGCGAGCGGTAGGGACGCCGGGAAGCAGGGGCTTCGGTCGTGCCAGTCGGACGGTGCCGGGGCGGCGGAGATCACGCGTGGCCAATGGTCATCACGAAACCAGAACGCGACAGATATGCCCGAGGGCATCGGGGCCGCCAAAACCGCCCGACTTGGTTGCGACACGGACTGGCCAACCACCAACGTCCATCACGCCAATCGGGATGCCCGGCAGCGCCTCTCCGGTCACCTCCACCTCGGTCACACCAATGCCCGCGAATAGGTGAAACGCCGTTTCCCCTCCGGTCACGACCAAAGCCGTCCGGCCGTCAATCAACACGCGTGCCACGATTGGCGCGATGCGGGCGAGGAGTGCCAACGCATTCCCCACCAACTCGGGTGCCACGACGACGCCGGGTTGGGGATATCCAGCAAGGTTGGCGTGTGTCGACAGCACCACACCTGACGACCCGGGATTTGCGATCGTCCGGAGCACGTCCTGATCATCTGGCCAGCATTGGGGGTTCGCGATGTCGTAGGCAATGTGGCGCCACCGGTCGGCAGCAAGTGCCGCTACTTGCAAAACGGTAGAGGGGTGGACCGTTCCGGCAACGATAACCACCCGATCGGGGCGCACCGAGTTCCAGGCCCCCCCGAGGTTGGGTTCCCCGTCAGGAACACGGTGGCGAATGCCGGTGATTCGGGCCTGCGTGAGGGTCTCCGTCGATCGGAACGCGTCAACGATTTTCGATGCCAGACCCGCCGAACCCACCCATAGGAACCGACCGTTGGCCACCTCATCGCGTGCGATCAATTGGAGGTCGTCATCGGTTGACGCGTCCCGGATGTCGCAGAAGTCAACCGCCGGTGCAAGCGCGTGGTCGAGACGACCGGAATGGGATGGCACAGGGACGCCATTGACAAGCTGCACGCCATTGACGGTCGTTCGGCCCTGAGCGGGAAATGCCGGAGCGACCAAGGCACGGGCGGTTCGATGCGCGATTGCTATCCCGTCAAGCACTCCGGAAACTTCAGGACCGGGATGCCCACGAAGCACGCTATCGATTTTCTTGTAGATGAGCGATACGCCGTCACCTACCAAGCGCAACGCCGCCTCACGAGACCGTTCCCGGGCAACTGAAACATCCCCCTCGCGGCTCGCGGTATTGAAGATGACGACGTCAGCGCCGACTGGCAACTTAGCCGTGCTAATTGGCCCGAACGGCATGACTGTGCGTAGGCCTGCCCTGGCGAACCCGGCACCGGCGTCGAGCGCGCCAGTCAGATCGTCAGCGATCAGGCCAATCCGGAGGGACCTAGGCTGACGGACGTTGGTCGTCATTCGTGATCCAACCAGCACGCAATACCCCACACTGAAGTGGGACGATCATCAGTCGGGAGCGGCTGGGTACACGCCCTAAGATCTGGGCAATTGAACATCCGACCCTCCGCTCGCTTTACTTGAGGGGAGGGTCGGACAGCGATCAGTGCAAGCCGACGATGCGGTTACGAAGCGTTCCAATGCCCTCGATGGTGACTTCGTAGACATCACCCGGCTTCATCAGGCCCTTGGACGTCCCGACGCCTGACGGTGTGCCCGTGATCATGACGTCGCCAGGAAGCATCGTGAAGTACTTGGTGACGTGAACGACCAGTTCGTCCAAGCCGAACAGAAGGTCTGATGTACGGCTGTCCTGACGCACCTCTCCATTAAGGGCACCACCAATGTGAAGGTCCTCGGCATTGATGTCCGTGACAATCCATGGACCCAGCGGGCAGAAGGTATCTGACCCCTTTGCCCGCGTCCACTGTCCGTCCGAACGCTGGAAGTCGCGCGCTGAAATGTCATTCGCGCACGTGTACCCCAGCACGTAGTCTCGATAGGTTCCGGGGGCAACGTTCTTCGCAGTCTTGCCGAAGACCATCGCCAACTCGGCCTCATAGTCGAGTTTCTCGCAACCAGGGATCCAGTGCACATCGTCGAGGTGACCGACGACCGATGTGGGAGGCTTGAAAAACATCAACGGCTCCGTCGGCGCCGTGGCGTTGGACTCCTCAATGTGGGCCTTGTAGTTCAGCCCGATGCAGACCACCTTCGTCGGGGTGCACGGTGCAAGCAGCTTCAACCCGGAAATAGGCCCAATCGTGGCACCCTTGTGGGGCGCATGGAAAACCGATCCCTCGAGGTGATAGGCGACGTCGCCTTCCAAAATGGCATCGTGTGCCTCGCCGTGAACTTCAACGCGTGCAATTCTCACCGATCTGATCTCCCCTTCGCGTACCGTTGGCAATGCTTGATCCCCGATGGACCACCCGCGGCAACAGACGGCGCATCATAGCAACGAACCGGCATTGACGCGCACCTCACACTGGCTTTCGCTGAGGTGTCACGCAAACGTTTGAATTGCGATGTCCGGCCAGTCGGTCGTTATCGCGTCGACACCCGCGTCGGCAAGGTTACGCATCGAATCCGGATCGTTGCAGGTCCACACACTCACTGGAACGCCAGCCTGGTGCGCGAATGAGCAAAATTCCTGGGTTGCCAAGGAATATTCCGGGCTCACGAAATGTGCACCAATCGCTCGGGCACGTGAAATGACTTCGGCATGGTCGGATGCCCATGGCCAATGCCGTGAATAGAGATACCCAACCGCGATCTCAGGGATCACCCGGCGCACTGCCTCAACGACCGCGGGCATGAAGGAGATCACCGCAGCTTCCACTCCCGGGTTCGCTTCGATTGCCTCACGCGTCGTCCGGGCTAGGGTGGCCGGGTCTCCCGCCTTCAGTTCAATAACGACCCTTGCGCGACCATTCGCCCGATGAAGCAGGTCATGAAGCCTCACGAGGCGTTCGAAACCGAATTTGGGGTCTTTCCATGAACCAGCGTCCAGACCCGCTAACGCCGACCAAGTGAGCGCGGACACGTCGCCAGATCCGCTCGTGGTCCGGTCCAGTGTCGTGTCATGGATGACAACCGGCACTCCATCGGCAGAAAGGACGACATCACACTCCACGGCCTTTGCGCCTTGGAAAACCGCGAGTGCAAGCGACGCAATGGTGTTTTCCGGTGCCACGCCGCTTGATCCGCGATGAGCAATGATCAAGGGGGTACTACCGGGTTTGCGTTCGAGCCAGTCGAGAACCACAGGAACCTCCAAGAAGTATTGCGACCGTTGGACTCATCCGACAGCCGGTCAATACAGAATGGCAGAAACGCCGAGCGGCAATCACCAGAACCAGCACCGGTCAGATTCGGTCTGAGAGACGCTCGAGGTGTCGCCTCGGCCCTCCCGCACGTTTGATCTGTGATACCTGATCATGCGGTGCGCGATCATCTCTGACATCCACGGCAATTACGACGCTCTTGAGCGGGTAATCGTCGACGCAATGTCGTTCGGAAGCCTTGACGCCATCTGGTGCCTTGGCGATATTGTCGGTTACGGACCTAACCCGAACGAATGTGTTCGTGCACTTCAAGAGTGCGCACTGGGAGGGATCCCAGTGCATGCCGTGGCCGGGAACCACGATCGGGCGGCGACGGGCAAGATCTCGATTGCGGAATTCAATCCTGACGCGGCTGCTGCGGCACGATGGACAATCAGCACACTCACTGCTGAGACCCGCGTGTACCTTGACGGCCTTCCTGAACGCCTTGACGGCACCACATTCCCGATCCTGGACGACTTTACCCTTGTCCACGGCACCCCCCACGATCCCATCTGGGATTACATGGACTCTCACGCCGTTGCATTTGCCAGCCTTGCAGAGATCGGTACGCCGCATTGTCTGGTGGGCCATACCCATCGTGCCGAGTATTACGCTCTCCACCATTCCGGCGACAACGGATCGCTCCAGTCGAGCGACCACCGCAGTGGTTACGACGATGACCACGATCCCGCTTCGATGGAGATTGCATTGGCACCGTTCTCACATGGCACAACCGTTGCCGTTGATCCCGGGATCCGCCTTGTCGCCAACCCGGGCAGTGTCGGGCAACCGCGTGATGGTCTGTCGACTGCGTCGTACCTCCTGTTGGAAACCACCGTCGACGGTCAAAGTAGCCTTCAATCGCGACGCGTGCAGTACAACATTGATGACGTGCAACG
>CANFGH010000146.1 GCA_947446285.1 Chloroflexota bacterium | reverse complement strand
GCCAGGCGTGGGAGAACCAGGAGACAGCATTCCCGATGTGCGGGTCGACGATCTTCGAGGGTCGCAAGCCTGGCTACCAGACGTCCTACCGCTTCCATCTGGTTGATCCGGTCCGCTTTGCGAAGAGCATCCGCGTGACGATGGAACACGGCCATGGCAACCATTCGGCGAACGACTGGGCCTCGACGGCGTACTGGTACCAGACCTTGCCGGGGGTGCCGTTCGGCATCCCTCCAGTGGCGGAACGCTTGCCGATCCGCCTGGGCGACCTTGGTGTGTTGCCGATGCTTGCCCCGGGCACGATTCCGGCCCATCCCGGTGGCGCGAATGCCGAGATGCAGTCGATGAGTGCGCGTCACCGGCAGAAGGTGGTCGACCGCGATGCGGCTACGGCGGCGGAGTCTGCCCGGTTGTGGTCCGAGGCGCAGCAATGGAGCCAGGAGAACACCATCCAGGCCCGTGATGTCCGCCGTCGGTGGCTAGGGGAGGCGTAGCTACCTGGGTTAGTTGGGATTGGGGGTGGGGCAATGTCGTGGGTGACGGCCGAGGGCGCACCCTACCTTTCCTCAACACCCAGGAACCGTGCCAGGTCGGTGAGTTCGGCGCGCAGGGCATCGGGATACGACGGGTCGGTTGGGGACTCCCCGGTGACGTAGCCGATGTCGGTTTGCATCGTCCCGGTGGTCACCGAGATGTTCGCCCACCCTATCACTTGATCGCGCCAGAGGAGGGGCATGGCGTAGTACCCGCGCACGCGCTTGGGTGCCGGCACGTACGCCTCGAACCGGTACTCCCAACCCCAGAGCATCTCGAACCGGCCGCGGTCCCAGACGGCCGGATCAAATGGTGTGACGATGCGCACGGCGTCGGGCGCTTCTGGCGCGGAGGCCGGGTCTTCATGCGCCGGCCAGTACCAGTCGGTGCCGTCGATGTGGGTGGATGCAAGCCTTGTCAAAGCGCGGTCAAGCATGCCCTTTCGCTTGCCGTTCCACTGCGGCAGGGCAGCCCACTGCATGACCCAGATGATGAAGCGCAGTCCCTTAGGGGTAAGGGGGGCGTACGTGTCGATGAGGACATCCACGAGGCGGTCGGCGGCGGCGTGATGGTCGTCGGGCGGAGTGCGGTCTGGTGCAGCGGCATACAGGCGCGTGCCTCCCTGCCGGCCGGCGACGCGCAACGCGCCCCGGTAATGCATGCGGTCCAGCAGTTGCGTCGATACCTTGGAGTTGCCACCGAACCAGTTGAGGCCGGTACCAAGCTTGAAGGCTTCGTCAACGTCGCGCGGGTGGACGGTGCCTCGGGAGGCGATGAAGTCCCGTACCGCGCGCGAAACCTCTTCGGTGTCGGTGTCCCGCTTGTGTCGGTCGGGGCGCGGGTGCATCAGAGCGTGCACGTCGCGAGGCAGGTAGCCGTAGTTGATGAAGGTGTCTTCCTCGATATCGAGGTCGGGATAGGCGCGTTCGAGGTCACCGGCACGGTAGCCGGGCACTCGGTGGCGGAGGGTCAGGTCCTGCGCGCGGGCCGGTGAACGGATGGGATCGGCCTGCACGAACCCCGGTTGTTGGAGGGCGTCACGCAATGACGGGGCCTTGCGGAGGGTCCGCGCTACGGCGAACCGCCTGATGTCGTCGAGGGTTGGTGACACGTGCGGAAGATACCGCGTGCCGATGGGTGGTGTCCGGTGATGAAGGTATCCGGGACCGTGCGACGAGTAGCCACGGGGGGTCTAGAAATGTTGGTGCCCGACTTTCAGGCGGCAATGGGCATCAACCGGTGACACGGGAGGCGAGGTACCAGTCCACGGGGGCGCGGTCATCGGTCAGCGCGGGCACCTGCCGTGCAACCGGTCTCCATGGCGGTGCTTCGGCCCAGGTGTCGGTCCGCTCCCGTTCTTCCGGACGGACGTCGCGGGCGACCAGGCGTCCGCGCGATGGTTCAGTGCCGGTACGGCCATCCGACAGTCCGGGACGTACCTGGCTGGCGAGACGGTTCGCGTCGATGGCGACCGATCCGGCAGTGGCCACCCAGTTCTGCAACAGGTCGTACTCTTCCATGCCGGGTACCGCCGTTGCCAAGACGTCGGCCTCCGGGAAGACAACCTCGAGGCTGTGCATGAACGCCGGCAGGAACCGTCCACCTGGCCATCCATCGATCACGTTCACGGCGTATCTGCCGTCCGGGCGGAGAACCCGGTGCACCTCACGGGTGAACTCGACGGTTGTCAGGTGCCATGGCACGGCGAAGTCGGAGAAGGCATCGCCGATCACCACGTCGTAGTAGGCGTCTGGCAATCGCCGGATCGTCTGTCGTGCATCGGCATGATGGGCAATGATCCCGCTGCGATCCCCGTCGGTGGGAAGCGCATTGACTGGCCCGCCAAGCCGTACACCGAGCCACCGCATGGCCACTGCTGTCACGTCGGGATCGAGTTCGATGACGTCGATGCGGCTGCCGGGGGCGATTGCCTCCAGGTAGCGCGGAAGGGTGTAGCTTCCTCCGCCGATGAAGAGGGCGTGCAATGGTCGTGGGGTGGGATCCACATCCGCCCATCCGGCAGAGGTGATGCCCGCCGAGACGATCATGTCGCCGAGTGCTTGCGAAATTGGCGAGAGCAGAAGCCGGGGTGCATCCGGCGCGGTGCGTCCCTGAATGGCACGGTCCAGGCGCATCGTGCCGAAATCGTCCTGACCAACTGATGACCAGTCGATGCGGATGCAACTGTAGGCGGATTCGACTAGGCACGGTGACGATGCCATCTGGTCGCGGCCATCGCTGATCCTGCGGGAAGCGGCACTGACCGCGATGGCATGCGTGAAGCTTGCGGATACCACCACCCAAGCGGCGACGCCCCAAAGACCCACGGTGATCCCGGTGCGGACAGATCTCCGTCCACCGGAGGGATTGGAGGCCAGACCGAGCATCGTGAGCGTCACGGCGACTAGGGCGAGGGTCGTGCGCGTGCCGAACACGGGCACGAACACGAAGCCAGTGCCGAATGCCCCCACGATGCTGCCGGCGGTTCCTACCGCGTTGAGGCGTCCGACGACCGGGCCGGCATCGTCGAGGTCTCGCGTGGCCATCAGCTGATGGGTCACCAATGGACCGGTGGTCCCGAGGAGGATGCACGGCAGGAACCCGCAGGCCGTCACCAGCACCATCAGACGGACGAGCGGAGGCAATCCCATCGCGAGGTCGTCAATCGAGAACACCTGGGCGATTCCGGCGATGGCAAGCGTCCAGGCGGCTGATCCCAACAGGGCCCACTCGAGGATTGGTCCTGGGTTCAGTCGCCGGGCGAGGCGGCCGCCGATGTCATTGCCAAGCGCTATGCCACCGAGGACCACACCGATCACCGCCGTCCACGTGTAAAGGGAAACGCCAATGGCTGGCGCAAGCACGCGTCCCATGACCAGTTCCAGCACAAGCGTCGAGAAACTGCTCCCGGCGACAATGACAAATGCCCGCCATGGCGTTGTAAGCTGGCGCGAATCTGGCGAGACTATTGAAAGCACTGGCATCTCAATCGGGTCATGGACGTTGGACTTGCTGACGGGACCGGGTGTGGCGGTTATGTTGCAACGGGCAGTGTGGATTGCACCAATGGTCCGTCATGGTGTCCGACACACGTCCCATGCGGTACAGTACCATCAGCACGGAGCCTCGATGCTTGCTAGCCTTATGGTAATGAGCAATGGTTCTTGGACGCGGTTGATCCCGACGGGCCAGTGGCACAGGAGGCGGTGACTGTGAAATTTCTTCCCATTATTGGTGCGGCAGTTGTTGCACTGATCATCGGTGGCGCAGCGGCGTGGTTCCTGAAGCCAGAACCACCCAAGGAAGTCGTGGCTGCCCCTCCAGTCGAGGGCGAACATCTCGAAGAGCATTTCGAGGAACACATGATCAAGGACCGCATCATCACGCTTGCGGACCCAGGTGCCAAGCGCTACCTGAAGCTGACCCTCGGGCTCATGGTTCGTGACTTGACACCGAAGCCGGTCGCTGCTGGTGGAGAGATTGAGTTCATCGCATATTCCGAACCAGAGACCACCGATGGCATCGATACTGCGGCCCCCAAACCCAAGGTGTTAGTGCTTCCCAACATCCTCAAGGTTCACGATGTGATCACCTCCACCGTGGGTTCCAAGCGTGTTGATGAACTCAATAACGAAATCGGCAGGGAGCGTACCCGTGAGGAACTCAAGGGGCGCATCAACGCGATACTGCCCAAGGAAAAGCAGGTTACCGAAGTCCTCTTCGTCGACTTCGTGATCCAGTAGCCCGTTCCCCCACACAAGAGCCTCTTCACCGCTGAACAGTCGAGTCCGCCCGTCCCGCTTCTGGGGACGGGCGGCTGTCGTTTCCTGACAGGTGCAAGACGCAGTCCGGGGAGACGGCGTGGCAGACGGTACAGGCCTCCTACACACGGATGCCGAACGGATTGGCCCGTGCGGGCGTCCGGTCGGCATCGCGCATTTGTGCGAGGTCAGTCCAGGAGGTCGTAGGCCGGTAACGTGAGGAACTCGGTGAATTCCTCGCCCAGGGCAACTTCGGTGAAGAGCCGGGATGCATCGTCCCAACGGAACCGCGCATACGCCGCGCCCATTGACGCCTCGATCTTCGCGAGTTCCTCCGCCTGGAGGTGACGGATCCAGTCGGCGGTGATCGTCACGCCTTCCGCCGTCTTGGCGGCGTTTCGCGTCCACTGCCAGACCTGCGCCCGGCTGATCTCGGCGGTGGCGGCATCTTCCATGAGGTTGTTGATCGCGACCGCCCCCGATCCGCCAAGCCACGCCGCCAGGTACTGCAGTCCCACGCTGATGTTGTTGCGCACCCCGGCCTCGGTGACCTGGCCGGGTGTCTGCGCGAGGGCAAGCAGGTCGGATGCCGTCACATGCACATCGGGACGCTGACGTCCGATCTGGTTTGGGTGATCCCCCAGGACCGCGTTGAATGCCTCCAGCGCCGTCGGGATGAGGTCTGGATGGGCCACCCAGGTGCCGTCGAAGCCATCGCGCGATTCCCGCGTCTTGTCATCGCGCACGCGGGCCAGGGCTGCGTTGGTCACTTCAGGATCACGACGGTTCGGGATGAAGGCGGCCATGCCACCCATCGCGAACGCACCACGCTTGTGGCAGGTCTGCACCAGAAGTTCGGTGTAGGCACGCATGAACGGCACCGTCATCGATACCGTCACGCGGTCCGGAAGCATCATCTCCGGACGCGTCCGGAACTTCTTGATGGCACTGAAGATGTAGTCCCACCGGCCCGCATTCAGTCCCCCCGAATGGTTGCGGAGTTCGTACAGGATCTCATCCATCTCGAACGCTGCCAGGATGGTCTCGATCAGGACGGTCGCCTTGATCGTGCCCTGTGGAACCGAAAGGGCATCCTGGGCGAAGACGAAGACGTCATTCCAGAGGCGCGCTTCCAGATGGCTTTCCATCTTTGGCAGATAGAAGTACGGGCCAGATCCGCGTGTCAGGAGGCGGTGACCGTTCCGGAAGAAGTACAGGCCGAAGTCGAAGAGGCTTGCCGAGACTGGTGCGCCGTCGACGTACAGGTGCTTCTCGTGAAGGTGCCACCCGCGTGGACGCACCACCAGGGTGGCGGTGGTGTCGTTCAGGCGGTACATCCGCCCATCAGGTCCGGCGAATGACAGGGTCCGGTCGATGGCCTCGGTCAGGTTGACCTGACCTTCCAGGAGGTTGGTCCATGTCGGTGCGAGGGCGTCCTCGAAGTCGGCCATGAAACAGGTCGCCCCTGAGTTCAGGGCATTGATGACCATCTTGCGGTCGACTGGCCCGGTGATCTCGACGCGCCGGTTGGCAAAGTCCGGGGTCACTGGTGCCACGTGCCAGTCGCCAGCGCGCACATCCGCCGTCTCCGGCAGGAAGTCCGGCAGGATTCCCGCATCAAGGTCGATCTGGCGCGCATGGCGGCGGGCCAGAAGGTCCAGGCGACGCTGATTGAACTGCCGGTGCAGTCGCGCGACGAAGGCGAGTGCCTCTGGTGTCAGGACGTCCTGCGCGACGCCTTCCAGAGGCTTCCGGACGTCAATCCCATCGAGTGCTGTCATTGTTGAAATGCTCCCATTGCGGGTGCCAGTCTACTGCCTGAGGACGAGGCATCGAGGACAGGACGTGGTTCCGGTGGCGTGCCCTGGCCAATCCCGTTGCCTCGCCTGATTGCCACTGATTGCATGAAGGCCGTTCGGTACAAGCGTCACCGGGGTGTAACCGTTTCCCGGGGCGTCGTCGCATCGACTGTGCTAGCCTGACCAGATATGGCCTCTCCACCATTGGGTGCCGCGTCGACTGACTTGTCTGCCGATGGACTGGTAACGGCGTCGGGGGTATCGGCCGTGCCTGGGGTGGGTGATGCCCCGAGTGGTCAGGAGATTTCCCGGTCCACCCAGCATTCTGCTTCTCCGGCACCGTTCCGGACGGTCCGGCCCAAGGGTGTGCTGGCGCTCGCATGGCCAAGCGTGGTGGAGAACCTGCTTCTCCTCATGCTGAATACCGGAAGCCT
>CANFGH010000145.1 GCA_947446285.1 Chloroflexota bacterium | reverse complement strand
CCCAGTCGGTGGTGTGCGGCCGGATCACCAATCCTGACTTCGGGTCGGTTCGACGTTCGAGGACCCAGTTCAGGGCAAGCGTCAATCTGTCGAAGACCCTTGTGCCTCTGACTGGTGTCCGCAGCCACGCTGCGCCTCCGTCTGATTGAAAGTACTGATATGCGGCGCGGATGAGGCTGACTTCCTCGTCCGACGCAACATTCGCCTTCTCGCGTCGTCTGTCGAAGTCGACGACCGCCGACGTTGCTCCAGTCCCCGGTCTCATCGGCCATGGGGCGCGTGGCAGGAGGTCCCGAGGATCGACACTCTCATCACTTTCATCAAACTGAAGTGTCAGTGCTTCCTCGACGACGGTCCTGAGGTGATCAGACGGATACGCATACTTCGCGAGCGCTGCGATGTAGGCAGTGTCACGGATGTAGATCGCGTCATACACATTCCCTGGTCGAAATCCGCAAACCGGCCCACTCGCGCCTTGGAAACACTTTCGCATTGCCTCAAGGGTGAGCGACATGTTGCGTGCCAGACCTGAGAGTGACGGATCTTCGGAAATTTCCCACGCGGTCGGCGCGTCGGGATCCAACCAATGGACCGAGGCTGGCGCGCCAACCGCGCCAACCGCGGAAACCCGAACACCCTGATCATCCCACGGGGCACCGCGCCACCATAGGCCACTGCGAACTGCGCCTTGAGATGCCGGTGGTTGCACTGGATGTGCCCCATCGTCCCCAAGGAAGACGGGAATAGCGTCCCCCGGTCCGGATCGTTCCGAGCCAGGCTGGGAGCGATTGGGCAAGACTGAGACTGCGGTTGCAGTAGGAAGGACACTGAAGGCTTGGGTTGACGTGGCGCTCGGTGCAATGTCCGAAGTGGAAGTTGATGGTGGAGTGCTACTCGATGTGGGAATCGTGGTTACGGTCGAAGTCGGAGAAAAGGTTTGAGTAGGAGTCGATGTCAGGGTGGGGGTAGAGGTGATTGTCGGAGTGGGCGTTGTGCTTGGTGTGTGCGTCGGTGTTGGTGTTGCGGTTGGTGTCGCGGTCTCGGTCGGAGTCAGGGTTGGGGTTGGACTGGGTGTGGAGGTGGAGCTAGGGGTGAACGTGGGGCGAGGAGTAGGGCTGTAAAATCCAGGAAAGGATGGTGCTGGTCCCATCCTTCCCGGCGTAGGCGCTGCCGAAACCAATTGGCCGGCCACGTCTATCCTGGTCGGGGTTCCTTGGGTGAGTGTCAGTAGTGCACCGTGTTGCCATGCTGGGCGAACTGGCGTCCTAGTACCGGCAATCGTGTCAGGGTTGCTCGATTGCCCTCCACGGTCCGGGGCCTTTGGTTCGTCATCGTCGCCCCGACTGACGCCGTCCGGTGAGCGATCGACAGGAGTCTCGAACGCTCCAATCTCATCGCCATTCGCATCGGCCTGCGGTTCAGTCTCGACGTTGCCCGGCGGACACGAACCCTCAAGGTCTTCGGGGGTTGGGTCCGCCTGCAATGGACGATTGCAAGAAACCGGAGGAGGGAAACCTTCGGTCGATGTGACGTCGGCGATCCGGTTTGGGGATTCGTCAGCATAGGATCCTGGCGCCCAGATCGCGGTTGCGAGAACCAGGGCTACGCCTGCGGCACACCATCGCAGTGCGTCGCGCCGGGGTTGGCTCTTCCATCCGAACACCGTTGAACTGTACGTCCTCCGCCCATGAATACGGCAATTGGGTGTTGGCGCATTCGGTGGCATGACGAGCTGAGGCGTTCATCGACCGATACGATGCACCCATTCCTAGGGCGGCATGGTCGAAGTGCGGCCATCAGGAATGCCACGACGTGGAGGACTGGGTGATCAGTCGTTGGGTAGCGGTCAAACCGTCGATGCGCGGAAGTCCGCATTCGACCGTATCGCGGACTATCGTTTTGATTGCCATCGGGCTTGTTCTGGCGTTCCCGTACTTCTTTGCCATTGGGGCGGAGGAGTTCCATGGTGATGAGACCCATTGGACAACGTCGTCGCAGGAGGCTTTCCGTCTCGTCAGGTCCGGGGAGCTTTTTGACGCCGAATGGACTGATGAGTTCTATTTCCGGACGCAGCCCCAGGTCGGCAAGTGGTTGATCGGCGCAACGCTTGCAGGGTTTGGTCTGACCTCTCACCGGACTGTCGATGAGGATGGCGTTCCGGTGCGGCAAGTCCGTGAGTACGACTGGCAATTGTCGCCCGAGGACAATGCCTTCGAAGGGAATGTCCCTGACAGCCTGACGATCACTGTTGGACGTCTTCCTGGAGCACTTGCAGGGTGGTTGACTGCACTGATGATCTGGTGGGCGGCGCGCCGAGCCGGTCTCGCGACGGCTGGACTGGTTGCAGCGGTTCTGCTTTCCTCACACCCGCTATGGCTGGCGCACTCCCGACGTGTTGGCATGGACTCCATTTCACTGATGTTTGGCCTGGCATCCGGATTGCTGGTGATCCGTGGCTCGCGGATGCGAAGGTCCTCGTGGCTGGCATGGGTCGCTGCTGGCTTGTGTGGGGCGCTCGCGGTTGGCACCAAGTACACGGGCGCGTACGCGGGGCTCGCGGGCGTGATCCCAGTGGCATTCGCAGTCAAGCGGAACCTGAACGGCGCGCGGACACGGGTCATTGGTGGACTTGCTCTGGCGGCTGCAGTCGTGGCTGCGGTTTTTATCGCGCTGAACCCGTCCCTTTATCCCAATCCCGTTCAAGGGATTGATGAAAGCATCGAGTTTTTCCAGACACAATCTGCGCACATGCGTGCGACCTACCCAGTGTTTTCGAACCCGTTGCTTGTCGCTTTTGAGATCGTCGATCGGGCAATTTGGTGGACTGGATACCCAGACGTGACGGACACCACGATGCCTCACTCGCTCCGCCCGGGTAGTTACGGGACCCCGATTGTCGCGTTTGCTGCCGCGGGGGCCCTGCTTGGGTTGATCACCCGTGGTTCGTGGCGACCGCGATATTCGTCGACCCGGTGGAGAGTGCTGGTTACCGTCGCACTCGGCTGGTTTGCCATGACGTTTCTATTGCTAACTTCATCGCTCCCGATCTGGTGGGAACGGTGGCACCTTGCGATCATTCCGCCGCTGTGCGTGCTTGCCGGGGGTGGCCTTGCGCTTGCCGGACCGAGGGTGGCGGCCGTGGTTGCGTTTTGTCAGTATTTCGCAGCACTCTCCATTGGCCCGTCCTACCTCAACCACGGCTTCGAGAGCCTTATTACGCAGCCTTGGTCAGTCGCTGCGCATGTGATCGCAGTGGCTGCAGTGGTTGGTCGGGTTGTACTCGGTCAGTTGGCTCCGCCAAGGATGTCAATTGAGCGGGCGGGTGCGGGTGATGCGCGGGTATCGTTGGGTCTGGAATCCGGATCGTGACCCGACGAAAGTGAAAAGATGGCACGAATTGAACGACCGTTGCGTGTTGGCGTGATTGGGACCGGGGGGATTGCCGACTCGCACATTCAGGGGTACCTCAAAGCTGAAAACGTTGAACTTCACGCGACCTGTGACGTGATCGAATCACGGGCAAAGGGGGTCGCGGAAAAGTATGGGTTCAAGCATCACTTCACCAGTTGGGAAGAGATGATCAAGACCGCCGACCTTGACGCGGTGAGCATCTGCACCCCGCCGTTCGCGCATATTGACCCGACGATTGGAGCACTCGAGGCGGGGCTGCACGTCATGTGCGAGAAGCCGATGGCTCTTGATTCGGCGCAGGCCCAGCAGATGATCGACGTGTGGCATCGGGTTCGGGGAACGCATCACAACCTCTTTTCGGTTGGATTCCAGAGCCGGTTTGGTCGTAACGCGCAGACGCTGAAGCGGTTCATTGATGCGGGGGAACTCGGGGACGTGTACTACGCCAAGGCCGCGTACCTTCGTCGTCGTGGCGTCCCTGCCTGGGGAGTGTTCACGAGCAAGGCCCTGAATGGCGGTGGACCGATGATCGACATCGGGGTACATGCCTTGGACTTGTCGATGTGGCTGATGGGCCACCCGCCAGTGACCAGCGTGTATGGCGTGAGCTTCACCAAGTTCGGAAATCGTCCGAACGTGGTCAATCCATGGGGCAAGTGGGATCCGGCGAAGTATGACGTCGAGGACTCTGCCTTCGCGATGATCAGGTTTGCGAATGGCGCGGCCCTGCAACTTGAGGTCTCATGGGTCCTGAACCTTCCGAAGAGCTCGACAGAGACGCTGATCTGCGGCACTGAGGGCGGCGCCCAACTTGATCCGCTCGCAATTTTCCAAGAGAAGCACGGAACAATCGTTGACGTTGTTGTTCCGGAGAAAGCCACTGAGGGCCAGGACGCGTCGCGGGAGCCAAACCATGTGCACCAGATGATTGCCTGGATTGAGGCAATCCGTGAGGGCACGTCCCCCTTGGTGCTTCCTGAACAGGCGCTCATGGTGAGCAAAATCGTTGACGCGGTCTACACCTCAAGCGAGACCGGGGTTGCAGTCCAGTTCTGAAGCTTTCCGATGGGACCGAGCAAGAATGGGCGGAACCACGACGGTTCCGCCCATTCTTGTTGTTGACTCAGACCAGATTGTTACTTTGCGGTCGCCCAGGCGTCGTCGAGCGCTTTTTGCACGACGGTGTTGTTTTCTGAGAGCGTCTGCGCCGACGATTTCGCAAGTGATATGGCTTCAACTTGTGACTTCTTGATGCCGTCCCAAAGGTACTGGGCGGCAATCGACAGTTCTCGAAACCGGGTGAACTGCATGAGGTTCACCGCAGTGTCAGGAACCTTGTCGACGTCGGCGATGTTGGTCTTGTATTTTGCGAACATCTTCTTATCGAGTTCGGGTTGCCCGGTCATTGGGGGCACGAAGACCCCTCCTGATCCCTTGGCGCGTCCCTCGTCGCCAACGAACCCCGCGGCGAACCCTTCCTCACTGGAGAGGAACTTGACGAGTTCCCACGTAACGTCCTGGTCCTTGGCGTCGCGAGTGACTACGAAACTGAACCCGCCGGACCA
Source organism: Chloroflexota bacterium (assembly GCA_947446285.1). Taxonomy (GTDB): domain Bacteria; phylum Chloroflexota; class UBA11872; order UBA12225; family UBA12225; genus UBA12225. The sequence goes on along the minus strand of CANFGH010000145.1, from coordinate 1,845 downwards.
GGTCATCTGCTTGTCACCAGCCTTCTTGACCGGGGGTGGTGCGGCTCCGAACTTCATGTCCGGACGGAAGCGGGCGATCGTTGAGATGTAGTTGTTTGTCTGGTAGACCATCCCCAGTTGGCCGACGAGGAAGGCCTGTTGGGCATCCTTTCCCCAGCCGTCCCGGCATGCTTTCAACGAGTCCCACGGCCCCAGATCCTTCATCATGTTCGTCATGAACTCGAGACCCTCCTGGTTCGGGCCTTGGGTCAGGGTCGCCTTCTTGCCATCGGCCGACTGGAATGCCCCGCCGGCTTGCCATCCAAAGATGTGGAAGTGCGCCTGGCCCTCTTCAGTGTGGAAACCGATACGGTCGAACCCCGAGGCATTCTTCTTGGTCAGGCGGATTGCCCCCTGGCGAAGGTCATCCCAGGTTGCAGGGGCCTTCTCTGGGTCCAGACCCGCTTCCCGAAACAGATCCTTATTCCAGAAAAGCAGGCGGCAGTCAGTGCTTCTCGGAATTCCGTAGGTCTTCTTGTCCAGCCCCATCGCCTCTTCCACGGTAGCCGGGACAAATTTCTTCATGTCGAACTTGTCACGTTTGATGAAGTCATCGAGTGGTGCAAACGTCTTCCGGTTTGCATACGTCGCCACCTGAAAACGGTCAAAGTCGAGGCCGTTTGGCGCGGTACCTGAGGCGATCGCGGCGACAAACTTCTCAAGTGCTTCAACGCCTTGACCGGTCGCGGCGTTTGCTCCGTACTTCACTTGCAGGTTGGGGTACTTGTCGTTCCAGGCCTTGATCTGGTCCATCCGCTGGTTTGTGCCCGTCGCCGGTGGCGCGTCGCCCCACCATTCCAGAGTAACGGCCTTTCGGTCCTTCAGCGGGGCTGCTGAGCCGCCACTGGCAGCGTCACTGCCCATGCCGCATGCGGTAGCGATCAGTGGCAGGGACACCACAATCCCTGTGCCAAGCGCCCCGCCGACAAATCCGCGGCGGGTCGGTTTTCCAAGCTGTGCCGATGGGTTGTTCAGTTGACGTCCCATATCTCACCTTCTTGCAAATGGATAAACCGGATTATTGTCAATTACGCGACGTCGTGTGTTGACAAACCCTTCTCACCCTTGCACCTTATGGCTACGGTAGTCCTCTATAAAGCTGTTGTCAACACTGCATGTATCAGCAAGGTGTTGGTTCGCGCACGAATAATAATTCGAATCCTAGGGATTGACTGCAAAAGGTAGCGGCGCCAGGGCCGTTTTGGGAATCATGGTGGCATGAACCAGTTGAGCCTCGCGAACGGTTTCGAACGATCCACCAAGCGCACGCGCCGGCAGGCCTTCCTCGAGGAGATGCTCGCCGTCGTCCCGTGGGACGCCCTTGTCGCCCGGATTGCCCCCTTCGCCCCGGCGGGGACCACGGGACGCCCGCCGTACCCGGTCCTGGTGCTGCTGCAGGGTCCACTTCCTGCAGCAGTGGTTCGCCCTCGCTGATGAGGCCGCCCTTGAGGCGTTGCACGACATTGCCGTGTATCGGTAACCGTTCACGGGGGTAGGGTGCCGGGTCGGTTTCGTTGCACGTTATGGTGAGTGATGCCATCCGTGGTCGCCACCTTGCAGGCACTGGTTGTTGAGCTTCGGGCGACAATCGCCGAGCAGCAGGCGGTGATCGCCGAGCAGCGGGCAACGATCACGCAGCTGCAGGAACGGGTCCGGGATCTTGAAACCCGGGTGGGGCAGCATTCGGGCAACTCGTCCCGGCCTCCGTCGTCCGACCTGCCGGGCACGCCCAAGCGCCCGCCATCCCGGCCCAGTGGCCGGGGACGCGGTGGCCAACCCGGTCACGTGGCCCACCAGCGGGCCATG
>CANFGH010000144.1 GCA_947446285.1 Chloroflexota bacterium | reverse complement strand
TCGCTGGTCCTTGTAACCAAGTCCGGACGGATCAAGCGGAGCGCGATCTCCGAATACCGGTTGCTCGGAGCGACTGGAGTTCCGGATTTCCGTCTTTCGAATGGGGACCGTGTCGTGTCGGCATTCCTTTCGTCAATGTCGGACGACATTGTTTTCGTGACGAGTGATGCAAAGGGACTGCGTATTGAAGGCTCCGAGGTCAGGCCAACCGGGCGCGCAACCCAGGGCGTTGCCGGCGTCGGCCTCGCGTCTGGCGCGTGGGTGATTGCATCTGGAGCGTGCCCGCCATCAGGAACCGAGGGCGCGACAGGACTGTTCACGTTGTCCGCAACTGGGCATGGAAAGCGGACCGCAATCGGGGAACTTCCGGCAAAGGGTCGAGGGACGGGCGGCGTTCTCGTGGCGCCGAACGGCACCGTGCTTGCAGCAGCGAGTGTTCATCCCCACAACGCTACTGTCCTGGTGCGTACGAAGGAAGGGAACGTGACCCGGATCGCTCCGACGCAGGTACCGTTGCAGGCCCGAACCGGCCGCGGCATCCCCTTGGTCTCGATCTCTGCCGACGATCCAGTCGTCGCAGTTATCGCGATGCCAGGAGGGGCGTAATTGGTTCTAGGCCCATTGGGGTCTTTGCCTTTCCAACTTCACGCTTGAGCCTCTGGAGACCTAGCGCGGATACGCTTGGCACCATTCAACGCGGAGGAGGTTCTTCATGCCCACCGTCTCAATCATGTCGTACTCGTTCCGCGGTCTACTCAATTCGGGCCAGATGGATGTGTTCGGATACTTAGAAACCTGCCGTTATCGGTACGGTCTCGAAGCAGCGGACATCTGGAACCGTTTTCTCGTTTCGACCGATCCGGCATACCTTGCAACTGTTCGGAACGCCCTTGAACATCGTGGAATGTCGCTGGCTGACCTCTGCGTTGACCAGGCTCACGTGTGGGACGATGACCCCGAGGTGAGGGCGCGCAACGAGGCGAATGCCTGGGCGCATCTCCGCGCCGGATCGCAACTCGGCGCACGTTTCGTTCGCATTGATGCCGGTTCGCGACGGGAGACGTGGTCGGATGCCGAGTTCGACCATATCGTCACGCGGTTCCGCCACTATGCACAGTACGCCTACGATCATGGTTTCAGGATGGGTGCCGAGAACCACTGGGGACCCGAGAAGTCATGGGCGAACTTGAAGCGCCTGTATGAGGCGATTGACCATCCTGGTTTCGGAATTTCGTTGCATCTGGGGTCATGGTCCGGAACTGACGACGAAAGGCACGCCGCCGATGCTGCCGTCGCGCCGTGGGTATGCCATACGCACTTCGACCAGAAGACATGCGAGGGGCCGCTGGCGTCAAAAGTGGGGATGCTCCGCGGCTCTGGCTATGACGGGGCTTGGAGCGTCGAGCATCACAGCGGTGAGGATGAGTACGTGCGTGTCGCCGATCAGCTGGACCGATTGCGTGCGGCACTCGCCTGATCCATCTCCCTGATAATCGAGCATCTTTTGCTGTGAACCTGTACGTGGCTTATTGCGCACATGGGGTACGCTGATCACGTGTAAGGCCAGTCTGGTGCGGTCCGTCCGTGCACTCCAAGATGGTCCGGATCGGTTTGGTCAGGAGGGCAGCAATGGGTCTCGTCTACGGCGCGATTGAGGGTGGGGGAACCAAGTTTGTGGTGGCCGTGGGAAGTGGGCCGGAAAACATCATTGCCCGCACACGGATGGACACGCGCACGCCGGACCTGACGATTCCCGACTGCATCGGTTTCATCCGAGAGGCGTCCGCGGGGCACGCGCTTGGGGCCATTGGCGTCGCTTGCTTTGGGCCAATCCAACTAGACACGGCGGCCGCTGACTACGGGTCGGTCACCAACACGCCAAAACCCGGTTGGGCGCACACTCCAATTGTTGGGCCCCTTCAGTCAGCATTCGGCGTGCCTGTCGGGTTCGACACCGACGTGAACGGCGCCGCGCTTGGCGAGTGGCGTTGGGGGGCGGCACAAGGGTGTGATCCCTGCGTCTACCTGACCGTCGGCACGGGCATCGGTGGGGGCGCAATCATCAATGGATACCCCCTCCACGGTCTCCTTCATCCCGAAATGGGCCATGTCCCAATCCCGCGCCTCACATGGCCGAATGGCGAGATGGATGACTACGTCGGCTTCTGTACCTACCACGGGGCAGGGTGTTTCGAGGGAATGGCGGCGGGTCCAGCAATTAGCGGTCGCCTCGGTCAACCCGGTGAGACAATTCCCGACGACCATCCGATCTGGGAACTTGAAGCCGGCTACCTCGCTGCGGGATTGGCATCGATCGTTCTCGCGCTTTCACCCCGCCGTATTGTCCTCGGTGGAGGCGTGATGCAGCGGAGCGATGTTCTGGAACGAACTCGTCGCCGGTTGCGTGAAACGCTCGCCGGGTATGTCGCGTCCCCACAGATCACGGGTGATCAGACAGACTATCTGGTTGCGCCGAAGTACGGGCAGGATGCTGGGCTAGTCGGTGCATTTGCCCTTGCGGAAGCGGCATATGAGGTGGCAAAGCGATGATCGTTGTCCGGCAGTCTGGAGAACGAGGTCACGCGGATTTTGGTTGGCTTGACAGCCGCCATACATTCTCATTCGGGCAATATCACGATCCTGCCCACCGTGGGTTCTCGGTCCTTCGCGTCATCAACCAGGACCGAGTCGCGCCCGGTCACGGGTTTCCAATGCATCCCCACCGGGACTTCGAGATCTTCTCGTACATCCTGAATGGGTCACTGTCGCATGAAGACACGACGGGCGCGCGGGCAACCGTGCACCGCCACGACGTGCAACTCATATCTGCCGGGACAGGCATGGCCCATAGCGAGGCAAATCCATCCCCGACTGCAGAGGTGCATTTCCTTCAAGTATGGCTTCAGACCAATCGTCCGGGTCTCGAACCGGTCTATTCCCAGGCTGCCTTTGGGCCCGACGCGAAGTCAGGTCGTCTCTGCCTGATCATGTCCCAGGATGGTGAATCCGGTTCACTCGCATTCCGCCAGGACGCACGCATCTTCGCAACCATGTTGCGTGATGGTGAAAGCGTAGAACATGCCATCGCGCCGGGTCGCGTCGCGTGGCTTCACGTCGCGACCGGCGCGCTTTCTGCCAACGACGTGAACCTTTATCCGGGGGACGGCGCGTCCTTCACGGGAGAATCTTCGGTCCGTCTCGCGGGAACCGCCACGGAAGCCGAGGCACTCCTGTTCGATCTGCCTGCCTGACGTCACTCCTTTGGCGCGACTGAACGCTGGAGTGGAAGTCGTGCGTTGTCATCCTCGGGTGGCCCGCACGGACGTGGGTTCTGGGCCATTCCCTGTGGAAAGAGCGCCTTCCACCGCGCATCCACCGCTTCTGCGGTCGACTTCAGGGGTCGAACTTCCTTCGGGTACCACGGCTTCATGCGGGCATCGATACCGATCGGCGGTTCGTAGGACAAGTGATGACGTCGTGCGATTGTCCGGGACGCGTGGATGTCCGTACCGGGTGCGAACCGGGTGAACGTTGCCCACAGGAACCGCTGCGGGTCGCGCGCAATTGACACGTCGTCGGCGACAACAATGAGTGGCCATCCGGCAAAGGCAGGTGCCGAAACAATCCTCGGAACCGCTCCGGGTTCATCATCAAAGGCCGGGCCGGACACCACGAGGCACCCGTCACAGAAGGCATCAGCCGCAGTCACGCCGGCGGGCAGTACCGTCCCCTCGGGCAGGGTGAAGACACGCGGGAGATGCCGCTTCGCGGGTCCAGTCCCAATCAACACTCCCTTGCTTCCACGGTTCAGCGAACTACCCGTGTAGTCAAGGGTGTCCATGGCCGTCTGGTCAAAAATGAACAGGTCTGTCGAGAAGTCCGCCCGGGCGAGGATATGTTCCAAGGTGCCGGGAAAATCCTTGAGGTTCCTCGGCGTGTCGGTGACGAGCAGGAACTTGGTGAGGGCCAACTGCCCCTCGCCAAGGATGCGGAACGCTGAACCCAGCGCTTCCCGCGCATAGCGTTCATGCACGACTGCGGACGCAAGTGAATGGAACCCTGTTTCGCCGTAACTCCAGATATCACGAACTGATGGCATGACCAGGGGGAAAAGCGGGGAGAGCAGTTCCTGTAGATACTCCCCGATGAAGTAGTCTTCCTGGCGGGGTTGGGCAACGATGGTTGCGGGATAGATCGCATCCCTACGGTGGTACATCCGGCGGACGTTCAATACCGGGAACTCATGTGCCATTGAGTAGTACCCATAGTGGTCGCCGAACGGACCTTCACGTCGTCGGAGCGATGGTGGCACGTCGCCGACGAGGGCAAACTCGGCCTGAGACAAGAGTGGATATCCTCCGGCAGGGTCGGGTGTACGACCAAGACGCTCACCCATCAGTAGTGAGGACAGCAGCAGTTCGGGAAGGTTCTCCGGAAGCGGCGCGATTGCCCCGAGGATCATCGCAGGCGGGCCACCCAAGAAGACTGTTACCGGTAGCGAACGATTGTTCCGTTCGGCAGCTGAATGGTGAAACCCGCCGCCCTTGCCAATCTGCCAATGCATCCCAGTCGTCTGCCGGTCGAAGACTTGCATCCGGTACATCCCAAGGTTGTGTCCGTGGCCGTCTGGACCCGGGTGCTCGGTGTACACGAGAGGCAGCGTGACAAACGGTCCACCGTCGTCAGGGGACGACGTCAACACCGGGAGTTGGGTCAGGTCAGGGGGAGACTGAACTGCATCAAGGACTGGCCCGGTTGCGTCCCGGCGGAGGCCCACTCGCAGACCGGCTCCGACGAGACCCCGGAACTCCCACAGTTTCGCGGGTGTCGGAGGCAGGAGCTCAGTCGCAGCCCGCGCGACCTGACGCACGAAATCAACCGGGCGACGCCCGAAGGCGAGTTCAACGCGTCGCATGGTCCCGAACAGGTTTGTGACGACGGGAAATGCGCTTCCTTTGGGTGACCGGAACAGCAGGGCCGGGCCGCCCGCTGCAATGACCCGCCGATGGATTTCAGCGATCTCCAGATAAGGATCGACTGGTGCGGTGACTTCCACGAGTTCACCCTCGCGACGGAGGAGATCAATCAGGTCGCGAAGGCTTGCCAGGTTCATCCTGTTCACAAGTATGACTGCCCGGTAGATTGGTGTGCCCGCTCGGAACCAACTTCGGGGCGCGGATAGACTGGGTTGGAAACGCAGTTGTTCACACTTGCCCGAGGAGAGATCTCAAAGTGACCGGAAGATCCGTTGAGGATGTACTTGCTCTTGAACCACTGCCCCAGAAGCTGACCGGGCAAGTTGCACTTGTGACCGGCAGTGCTCGAGGCCTGGGGCGAGCGTATGCACTCCGCCTTGCCCGCCTCGGGGCCGATGTTGTCATCAATGATTTGGACCTTACCGCGAACCGGCGCTATGACGAGCCCTTGACACCCGGATGTGAGACGGTCGTTGATGAGATCCGGGCGCTTGATCGCCGGTCGATTGGCATCGAGGCCGACGCGACCAACGAGGGGCAGGTCCACGCGATGGTCGCCAAAGTCGAGGAGGTGTTCGGACGACTCGATATCGTCATTTGCAACACCGGCGGGGCACTAGTTCCCGGTCCGAGCGTCGCCAGTGAGGTGCCGATTGACGACTTCCAACGAATGATGGACCTGAACTTCATGAGTGCGGTGATCACGTGTCAGGCGGTGTCACCAATCATGAAGCGGCAGGGTCGAGGCAGGATCGTCCTTGTTGGGTCACAGGCCGGGCTCCGGTCCCAGGGTGCGGGGGGTGGAACCTCGTACTCGGTCGCGAAGGCCGCGGTCCATCATTACACCCGGAAGCTTGCGTCTGACCTTGGGCGCTACGGGGTGAATGTCAACTGCATTGCGCCGGGGTGGATCCTCTCGTCTCGCGCCGTGGCAGGTGGACGCAACGAACCGGAGACCCGTGACCGTCTGATCCAGGAAATTGCCCTTGGAAGGCTGGGCGATCCGGAAGATTGTGCAAAGGTTGTCGAGTTCCTGTGCACCGACCTTTCGGATTACGTCACGGGACAAATCATTCCGATCTGTGGTGGCGTCTGCCTGTTCTAGGCAACGCATGCTGGTCTGGGGTGAAAAAAAGCCCCCATCAGGAACTCATCCCGATGGCGGCTTTTCAAATTTGTCACCACACGACCTTAGGCGCTTGCACGAACCGTGCTGGGGACGGCTTGGTTGTTAGCTGGTGACTGCGCCGCTGCGTGGGCAACGACTGGCGCCACGTACGCTCCGTCATTTTCGTTCCGAGGCGCACCCGGCGTCCGGGCTCCGCTCGAAGGCGTTGACGCTGACGGTCCGATGCTCACCGACACTTCAGTCAGAGTACGCCCGGACCGCATCTGCAGCAGCAACACATCCGGGGACACGCTTGGCTGTACGGCAAGTTCTGCAGTGGACGCACGTCTGCGAGTGACTGCCCCGTCGGCCGCCCCGAGGCGTACCCGTGAGTAAGCTTCGATTCCCCGGTTGGCAATCGTCGACGCAATCATTTCATCTGCTCCGTTGCGCGTGGTGCGCGGCGGAAGGTCCATTCTCCACCCGCTCACAATAATCATCGACACAACTTGGAAATTCTGAATGGGGTCCGCGGAAACTCGCAAGAAAATTGGAAATTGGCCTGCCGGCCCGGGACTTACCCGCTAGTCTGATAAAAAACGGCGCTGGTTCCGGCGGTGCCTGACGATATTGCCGGAGACGGTTGAAGCAGGATTGATCAGGACTTCGCGGCGTTTACTGGCGCGGTGAGGAAGTCGGCAACCCGGGCCGAGACATCTATTGGGTATTCCCAGATGGGCATGTGCCCACATTGG
>CANFGH010000143.1 GCA_947446285.1 Chloroflexota bacterium | reverse complement strand
TACGCCATGCCGATGCCTGTGATGGCAAAAGAACCAGTCATGGCCGACGTCGAGGAAGCACCGGGTGTCGCGTCTGAACTGGTCGAAGTTGAACCGGTCAACGCGATGCCGGCGCCAGTCATGGCAAATGAACCCGTCATGGCCGGTGTCGAGATAGCACTTGTAGCCGAGGGTGACCCGGTTCAAGTGGAACCCGACGTAGCGATGGCAGAGCCTGAGATGGCGATTGAGCCCGTCACGGCGTACGTGGTGGAGATACCGATAGACGTGGTGGAGGTGGTCGTGGCGGAGACCAACGTCGCGATGGCACTGCCAGTCATGGCCATCTCACCAGTCATGGCCGACGTTGAGGAAGCACTGGTAGCCCAGGCAGACGCGGTCGACGTTGAACCTGTCTACCCGATGCCGGCGCCAGTCATGGCAAATGAACCCGTCATGGCCGGTGTCGAGATAGCACTGGTAGCCGAGGGTGACCCGGTTCAAGTGGAGTTTGTCTACGCCATGCCGATGCCTGTGATGGCAAAAGAACCAGTCATGGCCGACGTCGGGGAAGCACCGGCTGTCGATTCAGAAGTGGAGGAGGAGGAACCCGTTTACGCGACGCCGGTGCGAGCGTTTCGGGTCGAACCCGTCGTGGTCGAAGTCGCGGAAGTCTCTGAGTCCGACCAAGAGATTGGTGAGGATCACGTCGCGCTTGGTTTTGAGAACCAACATGTCGTGGATGCCTGGGCCGCGATGACGCAGTTTGAAACGGTCGATCTGGCGACGCCGTCAGTGGAGAGACTCGAACTTGAACCGTTCGTGGATGTTCCTGTCGCGGCCCTCGCCTCAGAGGTGGACGGCATCGGGACGGAAGCACTAGTGAAACCCGCAGAGGACGAGTCTCCAGTGGCAACAGGCCCATCTGATCAGTCTTATTCCGAACCGAGCCTTCTGGGGAAGGGCGTGCTAGGGACAGTGCAGTCAGAGACCGATGAACCTGACCTCGAGATTGATGGGTTGGACTGCGACGAGGAAGTTGGGCCCGCGATGGAGGAGGCAACGTTCACACTACCTCCGGCACCTCCAGTCGACGAACCTCAGCCGGCGTGGATGCCCCTGCCACGGTCTCCAAAGTTCCGCTGGGTTCGGGTTGCGATGCAGGCGACTGAGGTAACCGTGCCTCGCGATGTCTTTGCCGGACCGTAGTCTCAACCCCAACGCTCGTGCTGGGGGACTGAAGGTGACGGTTCCGCATTCCAAGTCATAGATTTTGCGGCGTATACTTCAGCCTTGTGATCGATGGTCTGCCATCCCGACGCATCGCGCTGTTTCCGGCCACATTCGACCCGCCGACCCACGGGCACATGGAAACGGTGTTGCGGGGGGCAAGGCTTTTCGATGAGGTTGTGGTTGCGGTGTATGCCGAACCGTCAAAGCAAACGCTGTTCAGCGCGGCTGAACGGCTTGAGCTTGTTCAGGAAGCGGTTCGTGATCTGGGTGTGACAAATGTCCGTGTCAGGTCATACAACCGAAGACTGACGGCAGATCTGGCACGTGAAGAGGGGGCTTGCGCGCTTATTCGTGGATTGCGTGCCGTTTCGGATTTCGACTATGAACTTCAGCTCGCGCACATGAACAAGGCGCTTGCGCCGGACGTCGAAACGGTGGTCCTTCTGGCGAGTGCTCGGTACAGCTTTCTGAGTTCGACCATAGTCCGCGAGGTTGCGCGGCTCGGTGGCGATGTGGCGCCATGGGTACCAAGGATTGTGGCCGAACGGCTTGGCGAACGGTTTGGGCAGCCTCATGCACCCGTGAACCTCCCGGAAGTCCTGGATGCGGAGGTAGGAGCGGACCGGATTGCCGGGTTCATGTCCACTGATGATCGTGTGCGTTAGTACTGGGGATAACATGGTCTATCAGGTCACCGTTTTTCATGCCGTCGGTGACTGCATGAATCATGACGTGGCTTGGTAGGAGCGGCGACCGTTGTTCGTGCCAATGCGTGCGAGTGGCCGGACGCCAGGAGGTGACTTCGATCGATATTCTATTTCTGGTTGATCGTTTGGAGGCCGTCCTGCAGAATGGCCAACGTGTGCCGTTCACGCACAAGGTCATGATCGATGAGACCGAGTGCTACGACATCATTGACCAAATGCGCCTCGTTGTGCCCGAAGAGGTCAAGGCAGCGAAAAAGCTGAGCCAGGACCGAGACCGCGTTCAGGGTGAGGCCGAAGCTCAGGCCGAACGCATCATTCAGGAAGCAATGGATCAGCGCGAGGAGATGCTGGCTGAGTACGCGATTGTCGCAGCAGCTGAGGAGCGTCGCGTAGAAATCCTGGACGACGCGGCCCAGGAAGCCGAGGAGATCAAGGCGCAGGCGGATCGCTACGCACTTGATGTTCTCGAGGCACTGAGTACACGTCTTGGAACCTTCCTGCGTGAGGTTGACAATGGCATCAATGCCTTGCAACCACCTGCCGATGACGGTGACTAGTCACGGCGGGTTTCCCGTAGTCCGGGAGCGCGCCCGGTGCGTCCGTGGCCTCGAGCGGGCGAGGTAATCGAATGCCCCCCCGGGAGACTGAGCGATGCAGACACTACGGATAAACGTTGTTGGGCTGCTCAAGGAGCCCGCGGGCGGCGTGCGCGATCATGTGATCCAGGTTGCTGGTGCCACGGTAGCGTTGATGGCCGAAGAGGCTAGGCCACTTCGTGACCTCACTGGGGAAGTGCGCCTGTTGCGTAGCCCGCGCAGCATCTTTGCGAGGGTGCGCCTGGCAACCGACTTCGCGTTGGATTGCAGACGCTGTCTGGAGGACGCCATCTCACCGGTCAAGCTGGAGTTTGATGCGGAGTTCTTCCCGTCAGTGGATGTGGTTACTGGGTTGGCGGTGGTTATTCCGGACGATGACCTTGCATTCGTGATTGATCACAATCACGAACTTGACCTCGCTGAGGCGGTGCGTCAGGAACTCCTGTTGGCTTTGCCTATGTACCCGCTATGCGATCCGGATTGTGAAGGATTGTGTCCAACTTGCGGGGCGAACCGGAATGCCGACCCGTGCGACTGTGATGACAGCGAACCCGATCCACGGATGGCGTCCCTCAAGGGGCTATTCGGGGCGAGTGCCGGGACAGACCGCCCATCCTGACATGGCTAGCGATATCGGAACCAGAACCGGTATGATTGACCGTCGTTGACCGGAGTTGTAAGACGTGGGCGCACACCCGAAACGCAAGATCAGCAAAATGAGGCGAGACAGTCGCCGTGGGCATCATGCTTTGGAGTTTCCGCAGTTCATAACCTGTCCGAGCTGTCGCCAGCTCACGTTGCCCCATCAGGCATGCCACCGATGCGGAGTGTATCGCGGTCGGCAGGTCGTTGAGATGACCAACGAGAGAGCTGCGCAGTAGCGGTTGCGGGTTCGCCCTGAACCTGCTTGACTGACGGAAGTCTGGCGGTAGGACTGTTCCAGAGGGGCGCCGGAAGGCGCCTCTTTTTGTTGCTTGAACGACGTCACGTGGAGGACGAGATGAGCGCCGCAACAGCTTGGCTGTTCCCGGGCCAGGGTTCCCAGGCGGTTGGAATGGGTCATTCGTTGCACCGGGACTCGGCGTCGGCGCGGGACGTATTCGTGGTTGCGGATGCGGTCTGGGGCGGTTCACTCACGGGCGCGATGTTCAATGGCCCGGCCGAAGGCTTGCAGGCAACGGTTGTCACGCAACCGGCAATCGTCTCGGTAAGTCTGGCAGCGCTTGCAGCGGTTCGAGAGGCGTGGGAAGCACGGCAAGGAACACCGCTCCCAGAACCGTCGTTCGTTGCGGGGCACAGTGTCGGCGAATTCGCTGCGGTAGTGGCCAGTGGTGCGACAGATGTTGCGACCGGACTGCGTCTGGTGTGCGAACGCGCCCGGCTGATGCAGTGGGCGGCCGAGACGAACCCCGGAAGCATGGTCGCTGTCCTGGGCTTGGGGCGGGACGCAGTTGAAGCGGCTTGTGCGTCGGCGCGGGAGACCGTAGCGGGCAGTTACGTGTCGGTCGCCAATGACAACGCGCACACTCCGGCCCAGATCGTCATTGCAGGTGACTTGCCCGGACTCGAGGCCGCAAGCGCGGAGTGCCGGGCACGTGGTGCGCGCCGATGCGTCCCATTGACGGTAGGTGGTGCATTCCACTCGGCGGCGATGGCGCCCGCTCAGGAAGGTCTCGCACGTGCCATCTCGATGGCGCCCTTCGGCGATCCTCGTGTGCCAGTTATCGCAAATGTCACGGCAACCGCATTGCGTCGCGCCCGTGACGTCAGGGCGGAACTTGCGTCCCAGGTGGTCAGCCCTGTTCGCTGGGCGGACACGGTCGCGCTGCTTGCCGAAGCCGGTTGCCGCCGGTTTGTGGAGTTCGGGCACGGCACGGTTCTCGGAAATCTCGTGCACCGCGCGATACCGGATGCTGAGGTCCAGAGCGTCGGTGATGCCGACGGCGTGGCACGGGTTGTGGAGTGGCTCGGTACTGACGTGGGTGGGCATGCGAATGCCTGAAGCGACGCGTCGTCAACTGGAAGCGCGCTTCAGGATCTGGATGGTGCCGGGTGGTTCAGGATGGCGGGTGGCCGGACTGGAGGCAAGTGATGTCTGATCGTGGGGTTTCGGGCATGATTGCGTTGGTCACTGGAGCATCCGGTGCCCTTGGAAGGGCAATAGCCGTCCGTCTAGGCACGGGTGGGGCGTTGGTAGCGTGCCACTACGGATCAAACCGGACGGGTGCTCAGGAGACCCTTGATGCCATCCGTGCTGGCGGTGGCGATGGCATGACGGTCGGTGGCAACGTGACGTTGCGCGAGGACGTCGATGCGATGGTCTCGTTGGTCCTTGATGCGCATGGTCGCATCGACATCCTCGTGAATTGCGCCGGGATCACTCGCGACGGATTGCTGGTCCGGATGGATGATGCCGACTGGGATGATGTGATTGCGACCAATCTTCGATCAGCCTTTCTTGGGACGCGTGCCGTGCTGCGTTCGATGATGAAGCAACGAAGCGGGCGCATCCTGAATGTGACCTCGGTGATCGGTGTTTCGGGCAATGCCGGTCAAGCCAACTATGCGGCTGCCAAAGCAGGGATGATCGGGCTGACCCGGAGTACGGCGAGGGAAGTTGCAAGCCGGGGAATTACCTGCAACGCGTTGGCACCGGGATACATCGACGCGGGGATTGCCGCTACCCTCACCCCGGAACAGAGTGCCAAGGCACTTGCGACCGTCCCGATGGGCGCGATGGGCACAGTGGACGACATCGGCGAGGCGGCAGCGTTTCTGTGTTCAAGGGAGGCCAGGTACATCACCGGCCAGGTCCTCCACGTCGACGGCGGCATGGTGATGGGATAAGGCAAGAAGGCATCAGATGTTTGCAAAGGTGCTGATTGCCAACCGAGGCGAGGCCGCGGTTCGTGTCATCCGCGCATGCCGGGAACTCGGCATCCGGACCGTGGCGGTATTTTCGGAGGCGGATCGCACGTGCCTGCATGTCCGCCTGGCCGACGAAGCCATCTGCATTGGTCCCGCGCCAACAGGCCGGTCCTATCTCAATGTGCCCAACATCATTCAGGCGGCGCTGATGACCGGTGCCGAGGCCATTCACCCGGGAACGGGGTTCCTGTCTGAGAGTTCGGCGTTTGCGGAAATCTGTGCCGGATATGGCATCACGTTTGTGGGGCCAACCCCGGAAACCATTGCCCAGCTTGGCGACAAGGCACGGGCGCGTTCGGTGATGCGCGACGCCGGTCTCCCGGTCATGCCGGGTGGCGATGCGCCAGTGCGAACGTTGGACGAGGCCAGGGACTTTGCCCAGTCGCTCGGGTACCCCGTCATGCTGAAGGCAGTCGGTGGTGGCGGTGGCAAGGGGATTCGGCGACTGACGTCGGTTCAGGACCTGATTGCCTCGTTCCCGGTTGCACAGGCCGAGGCTTCCAGTGCGTTCGGAAACCCTGCGATCTATCTCGAGAAGTGCATCGAGGACGCCCGTCACATCGAGGTGCAGATTCTTGGTGACATGCATGGTTCGGTGATCCATCTTGGCGAACGTGATTGCTCGTTGCAACGCCGGGCGCAAAAGGTCCTCGAAGAGGCACCTGCTACCTGCATCCCGGATGCCATCCGGGCGAAGTTGTGCGCGGCGGCCGTTGCCGGTGCCCGAGCCGTGGGGTACGTCAACGCCGGAACATGGGAATTCCTGGTCGACCGGAACCATGACTTCTACTTCATGGAGGCAAACGCGCGTCTCCAGGTGGAACATCCCGTGACCGAGGCGATTACCGGGGTGGACATGGTAAAGACCCAACTTGCGATCGCGTCCGGGGCGCACTTGCCGTGGACGCAGGATGAGATCCGGTTGCAAGGCCACGCAATCGAAGTGCGGGTCACTGCCGACGATCCGCGACGGAACTTTGCGCCGGATGCGGGTTTGGTGGGCCGGTTTGACATGCCTGGTGGTCCGGGTGTGCGGGTGGACACCCATGTTGTTGCCGGCTATGAGGTGCCACCCTTCTACGACTCACTTCTCGCGAAGTTGATTACTTATGGGTCAACACGCGAGGAGGCCCGGGTGCGCCTCCTCCGGGCCCTGGCTGAGTTCCGGATCGAGGGTCTTGCTACCACGGTTGGTTTCCACGAACGACTGGTCAGCGATCCGTCGTTCATCACGCAGGATCTGACTACCACGTTCGTGGAACGATGGCTGCCTGGTGTGGAATGGTGAGTGCCGTCGTGTCATGCTCCCGCCCGCCCGGCATGGATCACCAGCCATGACCGCACCGCCACAAGGGCTTGACGTGCGCCCAGCCGACTCGGAACCGGATTTGCCGGTCATCCGCATTGGTGAGCGTGAGAGGGTGT
>CANFGH010000142.1 GCA_947446285.1 Chloroflexota bacterium | reverse complement strand
TTCACAGGTACAGCAGGCCCTAAGCGCGGTCAGGGCGACTGGGACCGCCGGTGACATCGTGGGGCTTGCAATCCCGCTGCCAGGCGATCCGAAGGATCCTACGGTGGCTGCCCAAGTTGTCGGGGAGATGATCGCTCCGCGCGGGATCGTGGCGTGGTTCATGTCCGTGCTGGATCCCCACAAACCCTTACTGACCTATTCCGAGCAGGTTTTGGGAAGGAACGTTCCCCTGGCGCATGCGGTTCTTGGAGACCTGACCAATTGGGTTGGGGCGGCGGGATACATGCGGGTGCCGGTTGCAGGGCGCGATCCGGTATGGATTGTCGGCAGGCCGAACCATGCCGTGTCAGTGCAAGGGGGCAACGGTGTGGGACGGGGCGACGCCCTCGTGACCATAGGCATACCTGCGTCACAACTCGAAGCGTTCCGCGGTGCGATTGCCGATGGAAGGTGTGTCGTGACGACGTGCGAGACGGATCCTGGGCGGGCCGAGCGCGACGCATCGATCATGCGACGGGCCGGTGCACAGGCGGTTTTCGTGCATCCGCTGACCGTCCCGCACAAGACGCCAAGCTGATTGCAACCCCGCCCGCTCCACTCACCGCCGTTGCGTGACCGCCGTTGCCTCACTGCCGTTTCTGGCTCATGGAGCCGCCCGCGTGCACTGTGCGCCCCGCTTGTGGTGGCAGGCTTGGTATTCTGGGAGTAGTTATGGAGCGGTATTCGGCGCGTGCACGTCAATCCAGTCGGGCAGATGCGTTGGTGCCCGCTTCACATCCGTCCGCATCACTTCCTCGCCGACGTCTGGCCACGCTGAGGCCAGGGGCGGTTGTCGAGGGGGTCGTGACCCGTTTGGTCCGCGGTGGCGCGTTGGTTGACGTGCAACTCGAAAGTAACGAACCAGCGTTCGCCCCACTGACGGAGATCCCGGCGAAGGCAATGCCGGTGCTTCGCGAGCTGATCGCGTCTGGCGCAATGCAACAAGTTCGGGTTGTCCAGGTAGACCGGATGCAGGGAACGGCAATCGTGTCATTCCATGGCATGGTCACATTGCCTGAGGAGCCTGGCACGTCACCGGTGAAGGCAGCGGTGGCTAGGGAAGCCGCGGAGCCTGTCACGCCAAAGCTGACGGCGAGTGCACGGGCAAAGATCCAGCAGCAGGACCTTCTCAAGCGCCTCCGAAGCGGGGATCTGTAGCTCGGGCGCTAGAGAAGCTAAAAAAACTGCGAATTGCCCCCAAAGTATCTGGAAGCAGTGACGTTGGGCGGGCGCGCCTTGATGGTGCAGGCGGGCAACTCGTCATGACGCGCGCCAACCCGCGCGCGTCCCGTCCCGCCATCCGGGGCCCTAGATTTCGTGGCGGGAAATGGCTGCCAACATGAGCAGCCACGTGTCCCCAGTCTCCGTGGGTTGCCCGTCCACCCGATTGCCATGCTTCTGCGCCGCGATCTTTCGCATCAGGCGGGCGGACGCCCGGACATGATCACGAGTTTCGTCGGCCTTGAGGATCGCCCGTGCTTCATTCAGGACGGTCGCCTCGCGTACGGTCGTTGGCAACGCTGCCATCAGGTTTTTCCTTCGGTGTGCCACGGTTTCCAGAACGCCGCGCGTGCGGTTCGCTCTGCATTCTCCCCGTTGATAGGTCATACCATATGTGAGAGAATTCACAATCACAAAGTCCCATGTCAGTCGTGTAACACCGAAACCGGACTTGCGTAACCGTCTTTCTCCATCGAGCAGGGCACGGATCCTGCCGGCTTGCGCAAGTGGGGATCAACCAGTTGGTCTGGTCAGACTTCTTACCCCGTGCTTTGAAGACCGGCGGCAATGCCGTTGATGGTCAGCGCAAGGACTGGCCCAAGGGTGCTCGCAGGCGATGTCGACGCCCCGGTGCCGGGTTGCAGGTTTTCGGGGATGGTGCGTCTGGCTTCGTGCCACCGCTCAATGAGGGCGACCTGTACCGCGCTCATTGGGTCGATGTACGGGTTGCGAAGACGCACTGACCGGCTCAGCACCGGACTGTTTGCCAGGATTGCTGGCTGTCCGGTGATGTGCAGGATTGCCTGTTCGGTCTCCCGCCACTCGTTGAGGATGCGACCGAAAATTTCTCCACGAGTGTCCGCTTGGGCAAGGTGTGCATAGAGGGAGGCGATTGGCAGGTCAGCCCGGCCAAGACTGAGTTGGGCATTGTCAATCAGCGTCCGGAAGAACGGCCATTCGCGGTACATCTGCGCGAGTTCTGACCAGTCCGGTCCTGCCGACCCGGTGCCAGCGGTCGTCCTGCAGGCTGACCCAAGCCCGTACCAGCCGGGTAGGCCGTGACGGTTCTGGGTCCACGAAAAGACCCACGGGATTGCCCGGAGATCCTCAACGCGGGCGCTCGCAGACCGTCGTGCCGGCCGTGAACCGAGGCGCAGTTCGGAAATTGCCTCGATCGGGGTCGCCTCCCTGAAGTAGTCCGGGAACGCAGGGTTTTGATACACCAGACCCCGGTACGATGCACGTGCGTCTGCGGATAACCGGTCGACCAGATCGAACCAGCGATCAGGCGGATTGACCTGCTGGGGCGCCCCGGGCCGGGATGCCTCTCCGGCACCGGAGCTGCCCCGCAGTTCGTCGCGGATGGTCGCCCGGAGGACCGCGTGGAGCGTCTGTTCAAGGTGCCGGTAGGCGATGTCACGATGGGCGTACCGTGCAAAGGCGACCTCGCCTTGTTCGGTGAGCCGGAGGCGCCCCTTGAGCGTTCCCGGGGGTTGTCCCATGATGGCGCGGTTGGTCGGGCCACCGCCGCGTCCGAGTGCGCCGCCACGACCGTGGAAGAGCGTGAGCTCGACGTGGTGTGCCTCCCCCAGTTCGGCCAGGGCCCGCTGGGCGCGGTACAACTCCCAACTGGACGTCACGAATCCACCATCCTTGTTGCTGTCGGAGTACCCAAGCATGATCTGTTGACGGCGGTCCCACGCTGCAAGCTGACGCGCGTACGCAGGTATCCGGAATAGTTGCTCCATAAGGGATGCACTTGCCCTGAGGTCGTCGATCGTCTCGAACAGGGGCACGATCTGGAGTGTGCTGACTGGCGTGCGACGCGACTCTCCGGTTTCCCCGGCCGTTTCCGTCCCCCTGGGGTCGAACAGGCCGAATTCCTTGGCAAGCAGGAGCGGTTCGAGCAGGTCGCTGACCCCCTCGGTCATCGAGATGATGTAGACGTTGCAGGCGTCGGGTCCCAGTTCGGCCTGCATCCGGTTCAGGGTTTCGAAGACGGCGAGCGCTTCCTGCGTTTCTGGCAGGTACGGCGAGATGCCGTCGGGGCCGGTCTCACGACGCAACGGGCGTGGGTTGAGCAGTTCGCGTGCGAGCAGCGATACCCGGGCGTGTTCGTCGAGGGCCTCGTAGGATCCCTCGACGCCGGCGACGCGCAGGAGGTCGGCAATCGTTCGGGCATGGACCGCGCTGTGCTGCCGCATGTCCAGATGGGCGAGGTGGAACCCGAACACGTCGATCCGGCGCTGGAGATCGGCGACGAGGCCGGCACGCAGTCTCGGGAGGCGATCGGCAAGCAGACCACGGGCGACAGTCTCAATGTCTCCGGCGAGTTCGGACGCGCGTCCGTATGCCAAGTGTTCATCGCCAGTTTCGGGTGGTGCGACGACGGCGCCATCCCTCCACAACTCTTCGGCGCCGGCGACGGCGCGTTGTTCGGCCCAGGCCCGGTCTCCATCTGGGCTGACTGAACCGGGCGCGACCGGTGCGTTCGGAACCAACCGGGCGATCCGTGCGGCGTTGAGCCGTCGGGAAGCGCCAATCCTTGCAAGGATCAGCCCGAGTTTCTGACGGTACGGCTCGTGTTCGTGGGCGGCCTGCAGCGATCGCATCAGCAGTGGATGGCGGTGCAGATCGGTTTCGAGACTTTCGAGGAGCGGATGGGCATCCGGGCGATCAGTGGGCGACGCGTGGTCACCCGAAGGGTCATCAACGGAAGTGTCGTCACCGTGTGCGTGCAACGCACCCAGGGTGAGCGACGCCGGAGCGACGCTCAGGTGACGTTGCAATGCCCGCAGGCTTCCTTCGTACAGCGCGAGTGCGGTGTCCTTGTGAAGGCGCAACGTGTGTTCGGTTACTCGCGCGGTAACCGACGGATTGCCGTCACGGTCGCCGCCGATCCATGACCCGAACCGGAGGAAGGACGGGACGTCGAACACGTCATCGGGGTATTGATCGCGTAGCGCGTCCTCGAGGTCCCGGTAGAGACGGGGAACGACATCCCACAGTGAGGATTCGAAGAAATACAGGCCGTTCCGCACTTCGTCGAGGACGGACGGTCGCCGGGACCGTACCTCCTCGGATACCCAGAGGGAGGTGATGACTTCCCGGATGGCGTTGAGGGTGATTTCGCGCTCACGACGCGTGATCCGCGGTTGGTCAAGGGGTGCGATCAGTGTCGAGAGCGTGCGAAGCTTGTGCAGGACAGTCCGGCGGCGTGCTTCGGTCGGATGGGCGGTCAGGACCGGTTCGACGAGGGATTGCCGCAGGATCGTGGCAAGACGGTCCGCACCGATGCCAGAGGTGCGGATCTCGGCGACCGCCTGACTGATGCTTTCGGATCGTGGCGTCTCACCGGATTTAAGCTCCCGGACCCGCAGGACGCGCAGACGCTGCCGTTCCTCGGCGAGGTTGACGAGGTGGAAGTACGCGGTGAAGGCCCTGACCACGAGGTGGGCCTCGGACAGCGACAGTGATCGTGCCCGTGCCAACAGCGCCGCGCCCGTCTGGGCAACCGCGTCGCTCTCGCTCCCGGTGTCGGTGGCTGCCCGGAAGGTACGGGCGAGACTGCGGAACTCCTCCACGAGGTCATAGGTCCCAAGGCCCGCGACCTCCTGGAGTACCTCGCCCAGGAGCCTGCCGAGCGTGCTCACATCCCGCGAGAGGGAATCGGCGCCGTCGGCGTTGCCGGTCGCCGCAGGCACCGCCGCAGCCACGGTCGGAGGCAGCGCTGGTGTGGTGTCCTTCATCGTTGGAAGTCTAGCCGTCGTCACGCGCGGACGGGCCGTGCCGATGGGCCGTGCCGATGGGGGCGAAGGTCGCCTTTACACTTGGGGCATGAACACCGAAGACGTGCGTGGCCGGATCCGGCTGACGACGCTTGCCTCCTGCGCGGGGTGAGCGTCCAAGCTGGGCCCTGGTGCCCTGGCGCACGTGTTGCGTCATCAACGCGCTTCGGCGCACCCCGCGCTCCTGGTTGGTCTTGAGTCCCCTGACGATGCGTCAGTGTGGAGGATCGATGACGCCCGCGCGCTCGTGCAAACGGTGGATTTCTTTCCCCCGGTGGTTGACGACCCGTACGTCTATGGGTGGATCGCCGCTGCCAATGCGCTGTCGGACATCTACGCGATGGGTGGCGAGCCGTTCCTGGCGTTGGCCGTCGCCGGGTTCCCCGACGACCTCCCCCTTGAAATCCTTGGCGACATCCTGCGGGGAGGCGCCGACGCGGCCGCCGAAGCGGGGGTCGTGATCGCCGGCGGGCATACCGTCACGGACGCCGAACCCAAGTACGGGCTATCCGTCAGCGGGTTCGTCCACCCCGACCGGATCCTGACCAAGGGCGCGGTCATGGCGGGGGACGTGCTGTTCCTGACCAAGCCACTCGGGACGGGGATCATCACGACGGGTATCAAGCGTGGCATCGCGTCGGTTCCTGCGGAGGCAGCGGCCGTGGCGTCGATGCAACGGCTCAACCGTGGCGCGGCGCGCGTCTTGCGCGACATCCCGGCCATTCGTGCCTGCACGGACATCACCGGGTACGCCCTTGCCGGACACGCCAGTGAGATGGCACAGGCAAGCGGGGTCGAACTCCGGATTGACACGTCCCGGCTTCCCATCCTGATCGATGCGCTCACCCTTGCGGGGGCGGGATGCGTGCCGGGCGGGACTGGGCGCAATCGCGACTATCTCGCGACGCCGGATGCCGGGGGCGTGACCCGCGTTCGCCTGGCTGCCGGGGTCGACGAACCGGTCAGCGCAGTGGTGTTCGATCCGCAGACGAGCGGGGGCTTGCTCTTTGCGGTGGCAGCGTCTCACGCGGACGCGGTTCGCGAGGCATTCACGCTGGCCGGTGAGCCGCTCTGGATGATCGGCGACGCTGCTAGTGGTCACGGCGTGCACGTTTCCTAGGCGAGACCCGGCGTATCCGCGCTGCCCCGTATCCCAGGGCTGACCACGACCGTTTCAGCTTGAGCCTCGTGGTCGAACCATCGCAGACCGATTGCCAAAAACCCCGCGACCCCGGTGGCGATACACACCAGGATCGGGGTGGTGTCGCCAAACGTGCGTGAGAGGATGCTCGCGAGTGCCGAGCCAATCGCTGCTGAGGCCACGACGGTGGCCCACGCGATCGGTTCCCACCCACCCCGGTGGCTGATCGCCAGGAGGCGCAGCGCCGCTGGCAGGTGTGAACCAAGTCCAAGCCCGATTGGCAGCAGCAGCAGCGATGCCGCGATGACCCGGAGTTCGAGCGTCTGCCCGACGAGCAGTGGCGAGGCAAGGGGAAGCAGTTCAGTCAGTGCAATCGGGTAGAGCGCCACACCAAGGGCGCCCCAGCCGGCGACGGCCCGGATCTGGTTGCGGTGCGCCCGGTGCACGAGCAATGACGCAATGACCGCGCCGGCCCAGAGGGCGGCGGTGCCCCCGGCGGTCGTCAGGTCGGCGCGCCCCGCTACCAGGGGCAAGCGCCATAAAAGAACGCTGTATGCCAGTCCCATGGTGACGCCGCCGGCGGCAATGAATGCGACTGCACGCCAGGGATAGGTGTCGTTGGGAGCGGGACGGGTGTCCGTCAACAGCTCATCCGCGTCGTCCAGGAAGTCGTCGAACTCGACCGGTCGCCTGGTTGCCATGAACGTGCCGACGATGGTGGCGCCGATGAT
>CANFGH010000141.1 GCA_947446285.1 Chloroflexota bacterium | reverse complement strand
GGTGGTCCCCGCCGGGGCGAAGGGCGCGATACGGGCGACGAGGGCGTCCCACGGGACGACGGCGAGCATCTCTTCCAGGAAGGCCTGCCGGCGAGTACGAATGGTGGATCGTTCGAAACCATTCGAGTTGCTCAACTGGTTCATGACACCATGATTCCCGGTCAGGCCCCGCCGCCACTACCTTTTGCAGTCAATCCTTAGGCAAGGAGAAGCCGATGTCCGTTGGCTCTGGTGACCGAACCTGGTGTTGATTCTCAGCGTGTTGACTTGAGCCGGTGCAGACCTGGATTGAGCGGCGCGATTGATCACCATCAGAGCATCTTTCGTGCCAAGTGTTTCGGTGCCACCAAGCAGGTTCCGGGCGCACCACTGAAGTTGCCGCCACAGTTGTCGCGCTTCGCCACGGGCCATTCCGCCAGCGTACGTGGGGATGACGGCGCTTTCAACATTGGCGCTAGTGAAGCACTACAATCGCGCTTGGCTCACGGAATCCAACGTCGTCTGTTGTGCGTCGTGTACCCGACGGGTGCTTTGGAAAACGTGAACGTCGTGTAAACATTTTGTGAACCGTAAACACGATGGAAACATCGATCCGGTAGGTTCCAACCGTCCATGGCCGGATGTGGGGGCAATTCATTGCCATCATTGCCGTGGCGCAGGTTTTTGACAATGTTTTCCGTTAAGGCAGCCCCGCGTTGCGGGCAGGAGTGTGCCGGTGGGTCTCACGCGTCTTTCCTTGGCGAGGCCAGTCGCAATCGTCATGCTATTTGCCTCGCTCGTGGTACTGGGTCTCCAAAGTTACGGCCGTCTCGCAGTAGATCGATTGCCACCGACAAACTTCCCGAGCGTCTCGGTCAACGTCAACTACGCCGGTGCGTCACCTCGCGACATCGAAACGCTAATCGCGATTCCGCTTGAAAAGGCGGTTGCAGGTCTGCGCGGTGTGGATTCTGTGAGCTCCACGTCGTCGCTAGGTTCGGCGAGGCTCAACATCAACTTCACCGAGGACACAAATCTGGACCAAGCGGCCATTGACGTCGAAAAGCGCCTTGCGGCCGTGCGCAATCAGCTACCAGCCGACGCATCCGCGCCGTCGGTCGTCAAGGCAGATTTCGGATCGTTCCCGATCATGAATATCGTGATGTCGGGAGGCGGGCGTCTCACGACCACTCAGCTGTACGACCTTGGCATCGAGCAAGTTCAGCCCCAACTGCTTCAGGTTGATGGTGTTGCCGACGTCAGCATTTCAGGTGGGCGTCAACGTGAAATCCAGGTCCGGGTTGACCCAGTGCGCCTGAAGGCGTTCGATATCAGCTTGCAACAGGTGGTGACGTCCCTTGGAAGCGAGAATGTCAACGCACCATCCGGAACGCTGCGGGTTGGGAATACGGAGCCGAACGTACGCTTCACTGCACTCGCGCAGAGTATTTCCGATCTGAAGAACATCGTTGTTCAGCGCGGTGGTGGCGCCGGTGCTGGCGGTTCGGTGGTTCCCGCGGTCTATGTCAAGGACATCGCCGAGGTCGTTGACACTTACGCGGAACAATCCCGACTACAGCGCTTCAATGGTGAGGAAGCGGTAGGGATCACGGTTACCAAGCAGCCAGACAGTAACAGCATCAAGGTCGCCGACGGTGCCCGAGCCGCGATCGAACGGGTTCAGCGAAGCGCGCCCCAAGGTGTCTCGTTCCGGATCGCGAACGACACGACCAAGTACACGCGCGAGGCTTTGAACGCCGTTCAGGTTGACCTCGAACTCGCCATCATCATCACCGGCGCAGTCTTGATGGTCTTCCTCCATTCGTGGCGGAACACGATCATCGTCCTTCTGGCAATCCCCACATCACTCATCAGCACCTTCCTGGTGATGTACTTCATTGGCTTCACTCTCAATTTAATGAGCCTCCTGGCCCTAGCACTGCTGATCGGCATTCTGGTCGACGACAGCATCGTGGTGCTAGAAAACATTCATCGACGCCTCGGGCTCGGTGAGACCCCGATGGTCGCTGCATTGCGGGGGCGGTCGGAAATTGGACTGGCGGCAATCGCCATCACGCTGCTGGACGTGGTGGTGTTTGCCCCAATTGCGTTCGTGAACGGCAACATCGGGAGCTTGTTCAGGCAGTTCGGCCTGACCATCGCCATTGCTACGCTTTTTTCACTTCTTATCTGCTTCACATTGACACCCATGCTTGCATCCCGATGGCTCAAGGAGCACGAGCGTGAGGGCGACGATGAAGGCACGGTGGCTTCTTTCACTGGTGGCTTCACCGCTATGGCGGCGGGCATCTACGGGGCGCTTGCGCTTGTGGGAGACAGTTTCGCGGGACAAACCGTACCCGTGCCGTCCTGGATCACGAACTTCATCAACAGTGCTACCGGTGTGCAATCGACCGCAGCCGGAGGCTTCGGCGCTGCGCCCGGCGCGGCAGCTCCTGGTCAGACACTCGCCGTTGGCGGGCTTGTTGCACTTGGCATCGGGATTGCACTCTTCCCAGTGGGATGGTTTGTCCTGAGGCCGATTACCCGGACTGTCATGCGCGTGTTCCCGCGGATCTGGGATGCCGGGTACGGCGCAATCGCGCGGGGATACGGGGCCATTCTTCCCGGAGTTATTCGTATGCGGTTCCTCGTCGTTCTCGCCGGAGTAGCCATGCTTTGGGGAACGGTTTCTATGGTTCAGGGTAATTTCATTGGCTCCGAGTACGCGCCTCTTGAGGACGAGAATCAGATTTCAATGTCCTTGCGCATGCCTCCCGGTGCCACCCTTGAGGCGACGGACCGCGTGACCCAGCAGGTTGAGAGCATCGTCATGGACAAGAACCGCTTCCCCGAAGTGAAGTCGGTCTTCACGTCGGTTGGTGGCGGTGGTGGTGGGTATGGTGGTGGGGGCGGGCGTTCCAGCAACTTGGCGATTGAGCTAGTCGACCGAAGTACCCGCTCTCGCACGGTCTGGGACATCCAGACCGAATTCCGGTCACTCAGTGCTGGGTTGCCAGACGTGACGGTCGGCACGAGCCTTCCCGCCGCACTAGGTGGTGGTGGCGGAGGTGGAAACGTCAGCATCCGCATTCTCGGCCCAGACCCGGAAGTCCTCGGGCGGATCGCCGATCAGTACGAGGCGCTCCTGAGGCGCACGCCCGGAATTGCGGAAGTTTCGAATTCCGGCCAGTCCGGCGTTCCTGAACTGCGTGCGACCGTACGTCGCAGCCAGGCTTCCGACCTTGCAGTCACCAGCACCACGGTGTCCCAGGCCATGCGCACTGCCATCCAGGGGACGGTAGCCACCCAACTTCGCGTCCAGGATCAGGCGCAGGCGGATGTTCGCGTGCTCGTCGGCCGTGACCAGTCGGGTACGCCACTCAATCTCGAGGACGTACCAATCCTCACCACACGTGGGGTCATCGTGAGGTTGGGACAGGTCGCCACGATTGAGAGCGCGACCGGTCCCTCGCAGATCAACCGCTCCGACCGTAACCGATCAGTGAGCGTCAGCGGTCCGGTGGTTGGGCGTCCACTCAGTGAAGTCGCCGCTGAGGTGCGTCAGGCACAGGCGACGATCCCGTTGCCGGCCGGCTACCGGGCGACAGTCGGCGGTGCTGTCCAGCAGCTCGACCGGGCAATTACTGCGTTGTCCGGAGCGCTCGGACTCAGCCTAGTGCTGATGTACATGCTGATGGCTGCGCTTTACAACTCGTATTTGTCGCCGTTTATCGTTCTGGCGTCGCTGCCATTGGCGATGGTTGGTGCACTGGGCGGGCTCTATCTGCTTGATAAGACTCTCAACATCTTCAGTTTGATCGGCATCATCATGCTGACCGGTCTTGTCAGCAAGAACGCGATCCTTCTGGTTGACTATGCCAACACCCTCCGTAACGAGGAAGGGTTGTCTGCCCGTGACGCTCTCATCCGCGCCGGGCCAATCCGGCTCCGCCCCATTCTGATGACGTCGGCCACCTTGGTGTGTAGCATGCTGCCGATCTTGCTCGGGACCGGACCAGGAGCCGAATCGCGGTCACCGGTCGCCGCCGTGATCACCGGAGGAATGATCACAAGCACTCTCCTGACCCTGATCTTCGTCCCGGCCCTCTACACCTACTTCGACGACCTTGCAAACCTTCCCGGAAAGTTCTTGGCTTGGCGCGCGCGCCGACGCTCAAGCGGTGCTTCAATGGCGGCTGGCGAGACCATCGAGGGCGGGAATCCGGTTGGAGTTGCTGGTCATGAGGGTGCTGGAGCCGCGTTGAGCGCGTCAGTCGCCAAGGTTGCGGTAGCCGGTGGTTCTGACAATGGCGATTAAAGAGGCCAGCGCGGTGGACTCCGCAGGCGGCAACGAAATCCCTACCAAAACCATCAACCCGACCGATCAGCCGGAACCCAGACACAGGAAGCTCCCAATGATCAGCCCGCAGCGTAGCCGTCACCACCAGGCCATTCTTGTCGGCACATTCGCCATGTTCCTAGCAGCGTGCGGAGGTGGAACGCCCACTCCGGTCGCCGGTGGTGGACAGGCGGGTACTCCAGGTGCCCCCGCCGGGGCAGGCGCAAGTGGACAGGGCCAAGGCATTCCGGTGACGGTCGCGAAAGTTGTCAAGGACAACATAGAGGTCAAGTCGCCCTACGGAGGGTCCATCGCCCCGAAGGCGCAGCTAACCATTCTTCCGCGGGTTGCTGGCCGGATTGTGCGGACCGCGGCTGACACGGGTTCGGTCGTTCAGGCCGGGGATCTGCTCGCCGAACTCGATCACGCGACTCTCGATGCCCAGATTGCGCAGGCGAAGGCGAATGTTGCGGGCGCGGTTGCCAACGTTGCCGCTGCGACGGCACGCCTTGACATCATCAAGGCCGGAGCAAAGCCCGACGACGTCGCTGCGTCGCAAGCAGCGGTTGACCTTGCCCGTGTGAGGCTGGACCAGGCGGTCGCTGGGGTTCGCGATGAGGACTTGCGCGCCGCTCTTGCCGCGGCCGACTCAGCGCGGACCCGTCTTGAGGCCGGTCGCACCGGTCGCACGGAGGACATTCAAGCCGCCCAAGCCGGCGTCGATGCTGCGAAGGTTCGGCTCGATGCTGGGCGAGCTGGTGGCCGTCCCGAAGACGTCCAATCGGCAAAAGCGTCCCTGGATACGGCGCGCAATCGACTTGCTCAAGTCGAAGCAGGAACGCGCGCGGAAGATCTTCGCGCGTCCGAGGCCGACCTCCAGACGGCCCGCATCCGCCTGACCCAATTGCAGAACCCGCGGGCCGAGGATATCTTGACCGCGCAGGTCGCACTTGATCAGGCCCGCACGCGCCTTTCCCAGGCGCGCGAGGGAGGCATTGGCACTGGCATTACGGCCAAGGCACGTCCCGAGGACCTCAACACGCTCGAGCTCAAGGTGCAGGCAGCCCAGGCCGCGCTTGACAAGGCAAATGCCGATCTAGCGAAGGGCCCCACGAGCACCGTCACGGCCCAGGCGCTCAACCTTGCTGCCACCCAGGCGCAGATCAATGTGCTCACCGCCCAGAACGACCTCGCCAAGGCCCGCGCGGTTGGCGGGCCAACCGATTGGGACGTGCGCCTCCTTGAAGAGGCGGAGCAAGTCACGCGCGCGTCGTTTCAAAAGGTGTCCAACCCCAGCCCAAATGATGTCGCCGCCGCCCAGGCTGCGGTCGACAAGGCGCAGGCAACCCTGGAGAAGTTGAAGACGGTCACGCCGTTCGATATCGAGACGGCCCGTCAGGCTGTGGTTCAGGCACAGGCAAACTTAGACAAGGCAGTGAACCCAGATCCCTCAACCG
The DNA here is from genome assembly GCA_947446285.1 of Chloroflexota bacterium. Classification (GTDB taxonomy): domain Bacteria; phylum Chloroflexota; class UBA11872; order UBA12225; family UBA12225; genus UBA12225. The sequence goes on along the minus strand of CANFGH010000141.1, from coordinate 1,328 downwards.
TTGCCCAGCTTGAAACAGCGTATGCCACGGCGGTTGCCACCCTGCAGAAGGCGATCATCCCTGATCCAGCGACGGTAGCACAGCTTGAAAGCGCGTACGCAACCGCGCTCACCGCCCTGGAAAAGCTCCAGAAGCCGCTCCCCTATGATGTCGATGCGGCGCGTGCAACCTTGGCCCAATCCGAAGCGCAACTGAGTGCGAGGCGCAATCCATATACGGAGTTCGATCGTGCGGCGGCTGAGGCTGCGGTTCGTCAAGCTGAGGCAGCGCTGGCACAGCAACAAGCAGCCTTGGACCTGCAAACGGTCAACCTCGGAGAGACCCAGATCACCGCTCCGTTCGACGGCATCGTTGCCGAGAGACTTGCAGCCGCGGGTGCGGTCGTCCAGGTTTCTACCCCGGTCTTCACCCTGATCTCGCGGGACACGGAAATTGCGCTAAACGTCGAGGAGGCTGCAATTTCGCGGTTCAGCGAGGGTGGGAAAGCCGTGTTTTCGGTTAACGCGTACCCGACTGAGATATTTCAGGGATCGGTTACCAGCATCTTCCCAACGGGTGATTCCCGTAGCCGAACGTTCACGGTCAAGGTTAAGCCCACTGATCCGACCGGGAAACTGAAGCCGGGCATGTATGCGCAACTCAGCGTGACACTCGATTCTCGGACCAATGTGACCGTCGTACCTCGTGATGCCATCCTGCTGCGTAACGACAAGCCATTCATTTTTGTCATCACTGAGAATGTCGCGGCTCTCCGTCCACTGGAACTCGGTCTTGGCGATGATCGTAAGGTTGAGGTTAAGACAGGGGTCCAGCCAGACGAAAGCATTGTGATTAGCGGTCAAGCCACGTTGCGCGACAAGGATGCGGTTCGGATCGTGACACCCGGTGGACCTGCCGGTGGTGCCGGTGGTGCCGGCGGTCAGGGCGGCGCTGGGCAAGGCGGTCAGCGCCCGGCTGGTGCTGCGGGCCAAGGTGCCTCTGGCGGGGCTGGCGGTCAGGGCGCTCCGGGTGGAGCGGCCGGACAAGGCGCGCCGGGTGGCCAGCGTCCTGCCGGTGGTTCGGGTGCAAGTGGCCAGGGTGCTGCCCCCGTGGATGGTTCTGGAGGTGGTCAGCGTCCTGCCGGCGGCTCTGGAGCTGGTGGACAGGGTGCCGCTCCCGCTGACGCTGCTGGTGGCCAACGTCCTGCCGGTCCTGGTGGACAGGGTGCCGCTCCCGCTGACGCTGCTGGTGGCCAACGTCCTGCCGGTGCAGGCGGACAGGGTGCAGCCCCTGCTGATGGTTCTGGAGGTGGTCAGCGTCCTGCCGGCGGCTCTGGCGCTGGTGGACAG
>CANFGH010000140.1 GCA_947446285.1 Chloroflexota bacterium | reverse complement strand
CACACGGTATTTGCCTTCCTGAAAGAGCGGGCCGGAGGCTTGATCATCGACGCCATCAAGTGGAACTTCACCAAGTTCCTGGTGGCGCCAGATGGCCGGACCGTCAAGCGGTATGCACCCCAGACGTCGCCGGAATCCATCCGGGGGGACATCGAGGCGGCGTTGCCGGTACCGTCCCACTAATCGGTGTCGCGTGGGTCATGGGCGGGCCGCGATGGCCTGCCCGAGCCACTCACGCGCCCGGCCCAGGTATGCGGTCGCCGTCTTGGTTGACGCTCCCAACCGCCAAAAACCGTGGGGCGCTCCCGGGACGACGTCAAGGGTGACGGAAACGCCGGATGCCATGAGGCGTGTGGCGTAGGCACCGTCCTCTTCAAAGAACAGGTCGATATCGCCGACACCGATCCAGGCCGGTGGCAGGTTTGTCACGTCGTCGCGCCTCGCGGGTACGGCATACGGCGGCGCGCTTGATCCCCCAGGGTCGTTTCCCAGGTACGCCCGCCACCCGAACAGGTTCATGCGGTTGTCCCAGACGAAGTGCTGTTCCGCGTCAAGGTCGCGACGTGCGGCGGTACGGTCATCGAGCATTGGGCACAAGAGCCACTGTGCCACCGGGTGTGGCGGTTGGCCGTCGCAAGCCCGCTGCACGAGGGCTGCGGCGAGACCACCACCGGCACTTTGGCCTCCGATAGCGATCCGCGCCGGATCGATCCCGAAGGCGCTGGCGTTTCGCAAGAGCCACGTCCATGCGTCATGACAGTCGTCAATCGCCGCTGGGTACGGGTGGGCGGGAGCGAGGCGGTATCGAACCGACGCGACCACAATCCCGAGGTCTCGCGCAATCTCCGCGCAGAACCGATCATCGGTTGCGGGGTGCCCGAGGATCAAACCGCCTCCATGGATCCACAATAAGGCACCACCGGACTTTCGCACCTCGGGGATGAACAGGCGCACCCCCCGTCCCGCATCGTCCCGGCGTTCGAACCGTACCCCGGGAACCGTCCGACCCGGCAACAGGAGTAGCACGCCGTATCCCAGACACCTCAGGAGTGGCGACTCCATCGGCACCCGAAACTTCGGCACATACGGGCGCAACTCAGGCGCGACGCGGTTCAGGTCCACGTGGTCTTCCCTCAGTGTGGCATCCGCAGCCCGTACGCCTCGCCGCCTCGCCGGACAGGAGGGAAGACGCTTCCCCTATTTCATCAGTTTCACATCTTCGTCGAGGAGAGCCTGCGCGTCGCGCTGCGCCTTGGCCAATCCGTCACGAGGGCTGATCTCGTTCTTGAGGATCGCATTGACGGCGTCCTGCACCGCCTTGTTCAGTTTGGGCCACGATGGCAGGGCGGGCCAGCGCCAACCGTTCGGGGCAAGGTCAATGAATCCCTTCATTTCTCCATCGGTCTTGATGTAGTCCTGGAGTTCCTTGGATGCAAATGCTGCCTTGCTGACGGGGAGCGACGTCGCCTTGATGCACATCTGCGCCTGTGCGTGTGGTGCATTGAGCCACCGCGCAAGCTGGGACGAGGCGGCGCGCCGCTCCGCCGAAGTCTCCTTGAAAATGACGACGTTGTGACCGCCGTTCGTTGTTGCGATGATCTTCTTTCGCGGGTTTACCGGCGCGTGGATGACCCCGAACGCGGGGGCATTGGCTTGGCGAAGCGTCGGAATCCGATACGGTCCTTGCAATTCGAAGACCGTGTCATTCTTCGCCTCCCGGTAGGTCTCGGTCTTGCCATCGGCGGGTGCATAGCCGGCCTTGATCATGGCCTGCATGAACTCGATGGTTTCCAGAAGTTCAGGGGTATCAAGCGTCATCTTCTTGGCGTCAGCCGAAATCGGACTTCCGCCAGTTGTCCTGAGAAGGAGGAGCCAGAAGCCCCAGTTCATCGAAAGGACAATCCGGTCGGGCTTTGACGCCTTCGCACTGGCAGACTTCAAGTCGTCCCAAGTCCACCCTTCCTTGGGAGCCGTCACGCCCGACTGGTCAAGCAGGCCCTTGTTAAAGATCATCGCGACGTCATTCGTGTACATCGGGATGCTGACCAGTTTGCCGGCCCATGAACTGCTTTCAAGCATCGTCGGGTAGAGGTCGGCACGCTGTTTGACCCACTCCTTGTCGCCCTTGAGTTCGGTGTCGACATCAATGACCATGCCCGACGTGAACATGTCGGCAGCTTCGTAGTACGCCACGTACCCGAGGTCAGGAGCCGAGCCTCCGGCCGCCAGCGACTTGTATTTGTCAAGTGGTGTCGCGGCCTTGCCTCCCTCGATGTCGATGGAGACCTTGGAAGTGAACTCCTTCTGGTATTCGGCAAGAAGGCCAAGGCGTGCCGCGCCTTCAGGATGGGTACCGGCAAGGTTGGATAGGTACGCGAGTTTCACGGGGCCGGCTGATGGTGCCGAAGCCCCACTCCCTGCTGACCCGCCGTCTCCACATGCCCCGGCGAGTGCGCCAATGGTTCCCACGCCTGCGGAAAGGATCAGCCTTCGTGTTATCCGCCTGTTCATCGTCACGCCCCTTCTTTCTCCGGTGTGCGGATCCCCACCCGCATGACCGGTCCGTGCCAAAGAAACTTGTCAGGTTGCGAACGTTGGTGTGCGTGCCTTGAACTCGCTGCGATGAAAGCGCGCGGTGCTTCCTTCGGGAGGCATCATCAACAAGGCGCCATTTGCACGGAACGATTCGATGAACCCGAAGATCAGTTCCGTATTCGTCACTGCGACGTCGATGCCTCCGGCAGTGACGGCATCACCCCGGTCAAGCGCCCCGACCAGATCCTCGATAAGGTGCAGCGTGCTGCTCGTGTGTGCGTAGGTCGGGAATTTCCCTTCCGTCCATGCCCCGCCGGAAGCCGGACGAGCCCGCATCGTGAAGGACGTACCCGCGCCCCATGCCGTGATCGCGCCGTGGTCGCCGATGGCCTCAATGTCGTTCGGGCGAGGGCTTCGTAAGAAATGGACGGTCACGCCCGTCTGCGTGCCGTACGCACCCGATGCGTTCGGCTCATCCGTCACGGTGTCATCAACCACAAGGTGTTCGCTTCCAGGCAACCACGCGTGGGTCCAGACCGGAGGTGCGTCGGAGGCAAGGTATTGGGTAACGTCGAACCAGTGGCTCGTCGTGTTGAACAGCGTCCCGGTTGCGTAGACCACAATCGTGCGGAGCGTGCCAATGGCCCCCCCGTCGATGGCCGTCCGCATGGCATGGAAACCAGGTTGCCACCGGCGGTTTGTCCCCATGTTCAGGGCCACGGAATTGGCACGCACGGCGTCACGGATCCGGTAGGCCTCGTTGACCGATGCGCACAGTGGCTTTTCCACGTAGAGGGCGCGTACACCTGCCTCGACGGCATCCAGAATGATCTCGGCACGCGGTTCCGGTTGGGTCGCGATGCTCACGATCTCAGGCCGTTCGGTGGACAGGAGGGCTCGGTAGTCGATGTAGCGGTGCGCCTGTGCAACGCCGTAGCGTTCACCGAACCGGTCAAGGACATCCTGGCGAACGTCACTGCCGGCGATCAGCTCGGTGCGTGGGCATGCTTCGTAGCCGGCGGCGTGCGAGTACGGAAGGGCAACGGACGCGTTCCCTGCGACTTCGTTGTCGATGAACGCACCCATGCGGCTGCACCCGATGAGTGCAGCCCGGTAGGTCTTGGTCATGTGGCGCTCCTGTTGCCGAGTAACGGTGTCTTGGGTGGGGTCGTGTTTGTCTTTCTTGGTCTTCCTGCGCTCCCGGTCCCGGCGTTAGCCTCCCGGGATGTGCAGTGATCGGTCGGAGACTGGGAGTGCAATTCTCCGGCCACCATCGAGGTGGCTGTGGGCAATCCCGAACTGCACTTCGACGCTCGGAAGGGTTACGTCGAGATTCCCGCGGGTCGGTTCGCCGGTCTCCAACGCGTGGATCAGGTCGCGGATCGTGCACACAGTCGGGCTGTCGCCCTGTGGGGTGAACGTTGTTTCCGATACGGTTCCACGCTTGGAATCGATCCGGCGTACCCCGAAGTGTCCGCCGTTCTCCCACGCCATGGCCCGCCCGTCGCTCCCAATGACATCGACTTCGAACTTGCCAAAGGGCAGGAACGTTGCTTCGGCACCTGTCGCATAGCCAACCCGAAACGTATCAACGTGAGGGTCCGCGATTTCGTGCCCTTCTGGTGGGAGGAAGCGGTGTGACGCGGGGTCGTATGTCGGCTCCGGCCTAGGCCGGGAGGCGACGCGCGGGTCATCGCGGTTGACGAGGCTCCCTTGCACCCATACCGGGGCGGGGTCGCCCAGCAGCATCGCCACGATGTCGATGGTGTGCGGATGGTGCTTGATGAGATCGGTGAAGAACCACATCGTGGCATGCCGAGGTTCACCGATGTCACCGCGGGCGATCGCCTCGCGCAGCTGGCGATATCCATCATGGTGGCGGCGCAGCGCCCCCCAGTTGAACGCCACGTGATTTGCGCGAACCGCAACGGCAATCGCATCGGCTTGGGCGAGAGATCCGCACAGGCCCTTTTCCGCGTAGATTGCCGGCACACCGTGGGTCGCGCAGTGGATGATCGGTTCTGCCCGGGCGAATGACGGGGTCGTGATACTCACGATGTCGGGCCGTTCGCGGTCGATCATCTCCCGGTAGTCGAGGTACGCATTGGCAATTCCGAAGCGGTCCACGAACCGCTTGAGACGTTCTTCGCCCCGGTTGGCAACCGCGACTACCTCGCACTCGGGGATTGCGCGGTACGCGCTCAGATGTCCGTACGGCATTCCGAACCCCCGTGCCGGGAGTTCATCCTCGATCAACCCACCCATCCGACCCGACCCGATGATGGCAACCCGCCATTTCCGTGCGGCCACGCGGGGTTTCTCCTGTCATGCACGGCCGACCAACTGTCCGGCAGGTGCACGCGCAGCCTATCACCACTTGAAAGGAGGTGCGTCAATCGTGGTGAAACGTGCAGCAGTTGACCCGAATTACCATTAACCATGCCCGAGGTATTGAACGCCGCCGACATTTCGCTGCTCGACCGGGCGCGGTCGATCATTGCTCTCCGGCAGCGTCAGGATTGGCACCATATCGGTTGTGCAATGCGCACCCGGTCTGGTGCGGTCTTCGCTGCCGTCCATCTTGAGGCGTATGTGGGTCGCGTGGCCGTGTGTGCGGAAGCCATTGCAGTCGGCATGGCTGCTGCTGCTGGCGACACCGACATTGCGGTGATCGTTGCGCCGTGCGGCATCTGCCGCGAACTCATTTCCGACTACGCACCCGATGCCGAGGTGATCGTGCCTGGTGCGGAAGGACCCGAACGCGTACGTATTGGCACGCTGCTCCCCAACAAAGGCACCCGGACCACGCCCTGATCGGCTCGAGCGAGGCCGACGCCGAGGCTCTCTGGCGCGCTCCGCTACCTCAGGAGCTGAAGCGCCACTGAAGGCGATTGATTCGCCTGTGCGAGGATCGATGTTGCGGCGCGCATCAAGATGTCAGCGCGGATCATTTCGCTCACTTCAGATGCGATGTCTGCGTCGGCGATGACACTCGTCGCTGCTGAAGAGTTCTCGGCAGCCACCGAAAGTGAGCGGACCTGGCTTTCCATTCGGTTCTGTTGCGCACCAAGTTGGGCGCGTGCGGAACTTACGAGGTTCGTCGCAGCGTCAAGCACCGTGATGGCAGTGGCTGCTTCCTGCCGGGTGCCAACGCCAATTCCTCCGGTATCAGCGTCGTAGAGTGGCGTCACTCCTGAAGCTATCCCGGTGCTGGTCAGTTGAAAATACGGGAGTGTGGCGGAGGAACCTGCCAGGCTTGCTGACGTTATGGTCCCTGGCAATCCGAACGTCGTTGGCGGAGCTGCTGCGCCCGACCCGAAAGTAAGCGTCTCACTCGTGATGCCAGAAAACGTCAGTGCTCCGGTGTTCCCATCGAATGCCACCGATGCCCCAGCGATGTTCAATCCGCCCGACCCCGTGGCGGCGGAGATGGCCGTGCTCATCTGGACCGCGAGTTGGTCAAACGTATCCGAGGATTGGTACGCCACCGACGCGGTATTCGTGCCGTCAGTGATGTCGAACGAACCTGACGCTCCGAGTTCGTCGCTGCCTCCTGCATTTGCCCGTTGGGCGGCCGTGGCAATTCCAAGGCGTGCTGCCACGGTCCCCGTGGTGTCCGAAATCGAGAACGCGTCCCACGACGTGAAATAGAGCACACCATCCGCATGCTGCACACGTACGCCCAGGACTGCCTGGTTGTCCCGGATCACATCTCGCACGTCGAGGAGCGCAGCGGTGTCGACATTGACGGTAACCGTGACCGGTGACGACCCTGCACCAGTTGGAGTGACTGTCACCGTCCCGCTTTGAGCGCCGGAGAGCACACCGGAGAGCGACTTGACGTCGCCCAGGTCCTGAGTGCGTGCACCCGGAATACTCACCGTGAATGTGTCACCGGCATTCGCGCCGACTTGAAGGGTAAGCCCCGTCCCGCCAGCGTGGGTTGAAACCGCATCGTCCTTCATCAGGAGTGGCGTTCCGTTGAAGTTCGTCGAAGAGGCGATGCGATCGATTTCCGCTCTGAGTTGCGTGAACTCCGCGTTCAGCAATGCGCGGTCACTGTCGGTCAACGTGTCGCTTGCGGCTCCCGTTGCAAGTTCACGCATGCGTGAAAGCAGGGCGTGGTCTTCGGCAAGCGCGGCCTCGGCGGTTTGCAACAGGCTTATGCCATCCTGGATATTCCGCTTCGCTTGCAGGTACCCGCGGGTCTGGCCCTTGAGCCCTTCCGCAATCGTCATTCCCCCTACATCGTCGGAAGCAGAGCCGATCCTGAGCCCCGAAGCGAGGCGGGCTGACGAACGGTCGAACCGGGCCTGTGAGGAGGCAAATCCTCGTATGGCGCTGCTCGCTGCTCCGTTGTAGTTGACTCGCAATGCCATTACGTAACCCAATAGGAATTGTAGGAATTAAGAGAACTAACAGATGAAAACCATGATCGTTCTCAGATGCCCACACCGAACCATCCCCGACCATGTAGTCGGTTTTGATCTCTGAAACCCGGGATAGTCCAGACCGTTCAAGGTTCCGGGTGGGTGTGTGCCTTGTGACCCGTCGTTACCATAATCGGCCAGTGATGCGAGTTGCCGTAGTTTATGCGGCCGGGAATTTTTCTGTCTGCGGCAATGCTTGTCTGGGTGT
>CANFGH010000139.1 GCA_947446285.1 Chloroflexota bacterium | reverse complement strand
TTGACATGCGAAAGTCCCCCGAAATGTAGACCGGACGCGTCGCGCACGGGCCTGATGACGTCACCGTACCACGCAGAAGCGAACGATATCGTCATGCCGGTGCGCCCTGATGCGAGAGACCAACATGGCGCCAACAGGTCACGCAGGCCAAGGCTGCGAGGATGCGTGGCCTCCCAGCGTTCGATGCCACCCCAACGGTGCGGCAGCCTCTGATCGACTGCCGGGAAGACTGGAAAAGGCTTGTGGGGCAAGGTCTGGTACCAGTACGCCGTCGAAGACCAGTCCCCTTCCTTGTCGTTCGCATGCCCATGCTCAATGCTGAACAACAAACTCTTCGTGAAATGGATAGGGTCTTCAATATGAAACCTGTATTGGGAATGCTTGCCAGTGTAATCGGCATTAGTCTTGAAATGGTACCCGTAGTACGGAGTGGCAAATGTCTGGTTCATGTTGTTGTAATTCCAGGCGCCACAGAAGTAGTCCTCGGTGCCCGTTCCATGAAGTCGGGGTGGCCACGGTTCACCGTCGATGAAGAACATGTCGTCGCCCTCGCCCCACCACCCAGGGGTTGGTAGGTCCACGTCAATGTGACACCCCACGTAGTGGCCACGACCAACTGCGTCGAGCACAACGTAGTTGTCCTTGCCAGTGAAGTTGAGCCTCTCACGCTGCCCGTTCCGGTCTCCCCACCCGTCCGGTTCAACCACGGTCGTCGGGTTCTCACGACGCCACTGGCAGTGGAACCGCCCCAGTTGGTCGGCATCATCTAGGTGATCGTACGTCTCGAAATCGACGTAGTAGTAGTAGATTGCCGTCTCCTCAGATTCGTTGGTCACTGTTATCCGTGCATGGCGGGCGAACGGCATCGGAAACCAGCAATTCAGCGCACGATCGAAAAACTGCAGCGGAAGACTGACGAAGTAGGCCCTTTGGCTGTGCCCCAGGCCGAAGAAGTCACCGACTGGCGCCTCGACGTTTGGTGTCTCCGACCCGTCCCAATACATGCGGAGGACGAGCTTCCGCAAATGCAAAGGATCCTTGCAAGCGATTGTCGTCCAGATATGGGTCACGCACCCGGCGCCCTCGTGTTCCATGAGGGTCGCCGTCTGGCCCGGAGCGATATGCAGCCGATCGTCATTTCCGCCCGATCGATCCCAACTCGACGCCCGGTTTGACCGCGCGTCCCGTAGCCTCGCCAGATCCCTCAGTGATGATGAGCCCATCTTCATTTTTACTGTCCCCCTCAGCTGTACCCGGCAAGGTTGTCTACAGTCACGATCCGAGTGACGCACGCATCCTGGAAATCACCTCATACGTGAACTCAGTGGTGTGCGCATGCCCACCACAAGGTCGCACGTCCGGACACCATCCCGGATTGCCCGCAGGCACCCGTCACGCATTGCCCGCGCCGCTCGCGTCGCCGCGTCTTTCCCACCATAGTCGAGAACTCCTGCGCCCGCCAGCAGCACTGCCAACGGGTTTGCCAGGTTCTTTCCATGCAGCCGTGGGGCCGTTCCGTGCGGCGCTTCCGCCATGGCCACGCTCACCTCACCATCCCGAGACAGGCTGAACAGCATCGATTCTGCTGACGCTATCGTCCCGAACATCTGCATGACGAGGTCACTCAGGCAATCGCCATAGCGGTTGAGTGCGGGAATGAACAGCGGCTCACCATGCAGGTTCACCAGATGCGCATACACCGCGTCAATCAGGTCGGGCTGGTATCCCACGCCTGGATATCATGACGCCGAACGGTCCATCTCCTCTTTCAGCATGCCTTCGTAGACTGGACTTACCGTCCACTTTGGGCCGCCGTAGACGGTGGACCCACTCTTTGCTGCGTAGATGAAGGCATACTCGGAAACCGCCCGGCAGTTCGCCCGGGTGATTCGGTCCTCCCGGTATGCCACCTCATCCAATGAACCGGCCTCACCCTCACGGCGTTCGCGGGCGTTGTACGCGTCTCCAGTCGCCATGCGGACTACGGCAATCGGCGCGTAGGCACCGCCAACCGTGCGGACACCGGGAAGGCGCCGCCCGACGTGCAGGATCACGCTAGCGTCAATCAGTTCACGGACGATCGCGTTCGGACTGCCGACATGGCCCCGGGATTCAGGGGTAATCGTCGCGGCCTTAAGGGCCAGACCTGCTTCCCGCATGGCCTTCGCCTCGTCCCGGACGACCCAGTTCGATGTCCGCCGACGCTCCTCCAGGCCCAGGTTGAACCAGTCGAACACCAACAGCACGCCGGTCACATCTGGCTGCATCGCCCGCAGTGCCTCTTCCAGCAAATCCTGCCCAGTCTGGTCACCCTCAAGTACCACCACCGTCCGCATGCTTCAAGCCTCCAGCAGGCGGTGTGTGCAACATGCCCGCAGTGGACGCGGGGACAGGCGGACCGTATGCCGTGCTCTCCCACAGCTGAGTGACCTAAACCCATTTCTGGCAGAGGTCCGGCACAGAGGTCAGGTGGTGCGCCACCGCTCATACAAGCCGGCAATCACGTCATCAATCGGCGGACGGTGGGTCTCCATGTCAAGCACGGCCACTTGCGCCTCAGCCTCGGCAAGTAACTCCGGCAGACTGGTGACTGATGGATCGTGTGAAAACTCGTGTGCGCCGTCGCGTGTTTCCAGAAACCTTGCGCCCGCCAGAACCGGCCTCAAGCCGTCAGTGCGAATCCGAAGTCGCCGACCAGTGCCGGGTGTAGCGCGCAGTTCCGAGAATGGCCCGTCGAAGGCCACCTCACCCTTATGCACCATCACGATACGGCTCGCAAGTGCCTCCAGATCGGTCAGATCGTGGCTGGTGACAGCGATCGTCACCCCCCGCGCCTCATTGATGGCTTGGCAGAATTCAAGGACCTGACGCTTCGCGAGTACATCCAATCCGAGCGTCGGTTCATCAAGAAGGACGAGCTCCGGCTCCGGCAGGAGCGCAAAGGCCAGGTCGGCCCGCATCTTCTGGCCAAGGCTCAACTCTCGTGCCGGTGTCCGCCAGATATCCGCGAGACCAAGCAACTCGGTCAGTACGGCCAGACTGCGGTCGTAGTCCTGCCGCTCAATGTTCCAGACCACCCGCTTCCAGTCGAACGATGAGGCCACCGGATGATCCCACCAGAGTTCGGTTCTTTGGCCAAAACACACTCCGGTTCGCGCCACAAACCGCATACGGTCACGCACCGGATCGCACCCGAGCGCGCGCACTGTCGCGTGGTCAGGTGCAAGCAAACCTGAAAGCAGTTTGACCGCCGTGCTCTTGCCCGCACCATTGGGACCTGCCAGGGCCACCACTTCACCATGGCCGATGGTGAGGTCGATGCCACGTAATGCGTCGATCGTACGGAACCGTGGTCGGAAAAGACGCGCAACGACCTCAGACGGTGTAGAACCCCTCTCGCGCTGCAGGTATGACTTCCACACACCGATCAGCCAGTCAGGACGACCGCCGGTTCACCGATCATCGGCGATGTTCGAACGTCGAATACCGCGATGATCTTGTCTGCGGGTACTGCTGGAGACCACGGGCAAATGTCCGAACGTTTATTGCCACCATCACGGCTGCCGCTCATGGTGTGAGCAGGAATCCCCACGGCTCAGCGGACACGCCTACCAACGCACGAACCGGCATCCACGCCACCAGTCCGGCCGGGAAAACCGTGACCAGACCAACGCCCATTGCACCGCCAATCCCGTCGAGGGGAAAGGTACCCAGCGACCCGAGCGCATCGTGCACATTCATGCTGATCTCTTCACCGGCAACCGGCGCCCAGAACGCTACCACCGACCAGAGAAACATGGTCGCTAGCACCACGCAGACCGATGACAGCAAGTTCACAGCGAACGCGCCAGTCCAAGCGAGCGTCAGCGGAAGGCCCAGGCCCGTCCACGCCCAGGACATGATTGCAATCCCGGTGACGAGCGCGAAACCGCCCGAGATCGGTGCAAACCCCTCCGTCGCAAGCGTCAACCACAGCGGTTGCGGGTGTACAAGCAAGTGGTCGAACTGCCCTCGCCCGATCCGGCGACTAATGTGAGAAACGTTGTGCGTGAACGCCGCCGACAGGATTCTCTCGACGGTCGTGGAGCAGCCGACCAGGAACAGCACCTGCCAGTCAGACTATCGCCCTATCCCTGCACGTCGTTCCGCAAGGAATAACGTCACTCCGCCGATCGCGGGGATGAGCAGGACGTCGATGGCAAGGTAGTAGATCGTCAAGGCAGGACTGCGAAGCACGAATGCGAGGTCCATCCTGAACCCGAGGGAAAGTCGCCCGGGGACTTGGGAGCGATGCGAACGTACCAGTCTCATCGTCACCCGCCATACCCAACCAAGCGTTCATGCATTCTCGACCAGATGGCGAGTGAGGCTCCGCCCATGACTACCACCCACACCATCTGACCCGCGAATAGGTTCCAGGCATGCCCATCCCCGGTATAGATCCGCAGGGGTGCTGACGCCATCGCCGCCAACGGTGTCAAAGCAAGGACGGTCCCGAGTCCCACGGGAAGAAGGAAAGCGGAATGACCGCGCCAGTCAGCAAGGTTCCGAACGCGGTCCGGAGGCGTTGCATGTCCCACACACTCGATCCCGTAGCGACCATCAGCGAGGCGAGGAACAAGTCGACAGAAAGTCCGATCGAAACGGAACAGGCTAGTGATGGCACGAAAAGAATGCCCGCGAATAGCGATGATGGCGGTGCATCCACCCCGAGCAATGGTGAGGCTAGGCAGACCGGAAGGGTGAACCCACTAAACAAGGGAACCCACTTGCCGACCATCACCGTGATTGCGTGGCCGAACACGGGCACCGGGGCCACAAACTAGGTAGCGATTCGTCCATCCCAGATGGCCGCACCCAAGTCGGTCCGTGCCTCCACGAAGATACCGAACGCCCCCGCCACAAGCGTGTAGGTCTGGACTGTCCCGAGGACTGGCACGCTTGCAAGGTCTCGCGAAGCGACCACCATCTCCCAAACCGAGAGCAGTACAAGCAGGCGAACGAACCTGATCGCATACCGGAGAACGATGGAGAACCCGTCTCCGGCCGCACCGCTCGAAGCTAGCCACACAGCTTCACGGTATCGATGGAGCGCGTGCATGATTTCGATCGGCGACAGTCTCAAGGGCGGGATACCCGATAGCACTTCACCCTTGAGACCGATGGCTTGTCAGTCACGCGCGAAGAGTGCGCGCCGGTTCGCCCGAGGTTCGACGTACATCCGTTCGAGGTTCGACGGCGTAATCACCGAGACATTTGAGACGCCAGGATGGCGCCGGAGCACCGCCTCATTGATCTCTACCCCAAGGCCCGGACGTCGGGGAACGTCGATGAACCCGTTGATCACCGGCAGTTCGGTGCACATCTCGTATCTCCACGGAACGTCGTTCGCACGATGTTCCAGAATGATGAAGTTGGGAATGCTCGCCATGACGTGAACCGCGGCCGCTTCGCAGAGGGGGCCATTGGAACCGTCGTGCGGAGCCATCATGATGTGATGCGCTTCGGCCTGCGCCGAAATCTTCTTCATTTGGGAGATGCCACCGACCCGACCCATGTCCGGTTGAAGCACATCCACGATCTCACGCTCAACGAGTTCACGACAGCCGTAGATGGTGCTCGACCGTTCCCCAGCAGCCACTGGAATGCTCAGCGCGTCTGAGACCTTCTTCAAAGCGTCCATGTTTTCCGGTGGGATCGGATCTTCATAGAACATGAGGTCGAACTCCTCGAGTTCGTTCCCAATCCGGATCGCCTCCGGTGATGTGAGCCAAGGTGGCCCATGCACGTCAATGCAGAGGTCGATGTCCGGGGAAAGCGCGTCACGAAGCCTCTTGATTGTTCGGATCGGATGACGGAGCCCCCCGGCTTTCAGCGCCGTGTAGCCCTCCGAAACAAGCTTCTGGGCGTGTTCTGGCTCACTGGCGTGTGCGTACACCCGCACGCGTTCGCGGCACATGCCACCCAGCAGATCGACCACCGGGGCGTTGAGTTTCTTGCCCAGGATGTCCCAGAGTGCAACCTCGATGCCGGTCATGGCGCCTGCACCGACGACACCCGTCATGCCATGACCCATCATCCCGAGCATCATCTTCTGCCAGATCAATTCAATGCGGGTAGGGTCCAGCCCAATCAGGATGGTCTTGAGATCCTGCACCGCTGTCTCAATCACCTTGGGCCAGCCCGATGCTTCACCCCAACCAACGAGACCTTCGTCAGTCTCTACCTTGACGAAAAGCCAATTCCGGCCCCCACCCCCCCAGCCACCTTCGGGCGTCGCATCGACGAGAAAGGTCTTGATATCGGTGATCTTCACTGCGGTTCTCCTTGATTTTGCATCAACATCACGAACCCACCCAATCTCAAATTGCTTCGCTCACGAGGCGACGGTCAAGACCGGAACCGCGGTGCAATGTTCTGGATGACGCGTGGTGATCCAGCGTTGCGATCCTACAGCATCCTGTGCAACCCGTTGCGAGCGTATCGCAGAGTTGCAGGACTCACCGAAACTTGGCGTGGACGCTGGTTGCGGAAGGAGACCACACCCTCACGCCCCGTCAAGAATCGAAAATGAAACTCAGCGACGCACCGGGACCGGAACCGTGTCGCGCCCCCACTTGAGCGCACGGGCGTACCAGACCAGCTCATTGACCACCAGATCGACCCGTTGTTCAAACTCGGGCCTGAGCAATGCACCGTCTGCATCAAACAGGTGGCGGGCCTCACTGAAATGCACAGAGTCCCGAATGGGCACGGCGTGCATCTCAATAAGAACCACCTTCAGCCCCTCGCTCGCCCGTACCCCGCCATGAGCCGCGCCGGATAGTCCGCACGCGGCCACAGGTTTGCGCCGAAGTTCGGTATCGACGTGATCGATCGCATTCTTAATTACACCGGTAAAACTGTGGTTGTACTCCGGGCTCAGCCACAGGGAGGCATCCGAACGTCCGAGCACGCCTCGGAGCGCTCGAACCCCGGCATGTAGCTCCTCGCCATCTTCCTCGGAATACATGGGCAGGGCCAATTCCTTGAGATCCACCACCTCGCTAGCGTGGCCTGCGGCACCGATGCGTGAGGCCAGGTACGAGGCAGCATGCAAGCTTCGCCTACCCTCGCGAATGCTGCCGAGAATTACCGGGATGAACAGTTGATCTTGAGCAACCAATTCCGTTAGTCCTTACATTCAATCACGTCAGCCCACGAATATGACCATGGGCCCTGCGTGCCGTCGGCCGAGCTCTCGATCAAGTCCCAAAGCTCACGCCGACACTCTTGGCAGCACGCACGAGCTCACCTTGG
>CANFGH010000138.1 GCA_947446285.1 Chloroflexota bacterium | reverse complement strand
TCGAGCCTGGCAACAACCGGCTCATGAGCAAAACTGCGAACCCTGATCCTCTTCACGTTCAAGACGATCTGAGTCACGTCTTCCTTCACATTCGGAATACTCGAGAACTCATGGTTCACCCTGTCAATCCGAATGGAACTCACAGCCGCGCCTGGCAAAGAACTCAACAAGATACGACGCATTGAGTTGCCTATGGTCTGCCCATAGCCGCGTTGAAGCGGCTCTAGAACGAACTCACCGTAATGAGGATCGTTAGCGTGCTCTGGGGCCGCCTCAACACGACGAATAGTCGGCAGTGTTTCCTGTTCACTCACGGGGTCTGAGCCTCCTCCCTCGACTGGCGGCAGGCAGAGCAAGTCGTTTCAGTCACTCGACCGCTTCCGGTCCCTCACTCGCCAGAATAAGGAACTGGCGGACACTGCAACGCAATGCCCGCCCGCGCTTTCTGTCATCCCGGAACTACCGGGCGTAGAATTCGACAACCAACTGTTCGGTAACCTGCGCATCGATCTCATGCCGCAACGGCAACGCATTCACCCGGGCCGAGAAACTCTCACGAGTGAACGTCAACCACGCGGGAATCTGCCGCTGCCCAGTGGCGTCAGCCGCCTGAACAATGATCTCAAGCTTCTGGGACTTCTCACGAACCCCAACAATATCGCCAGGCTTCACCATCGCAGACGGAATGTCAGTCTTGCGTCCGTTCAGTGTGAAATGCCCATGGCGCACGAGCTGGCGAGCCTGCGAGCGAGAACCACCCAAGCCAATCCGATAAACGACATTGTCAAGCCGGCTCTCCAAGATCTGGAGCAGGTTAAACCCCGTTGATCCCGGCCGCCGCTCTGCCTCGTCGTAATGGCGGCGGAACTGAGCCTCTAGAACGCCGTAGGTACGACGAAGCTTTTGCTTTTCACGCCATTGCAAGGCGAACTCTGTGGGGCGACGACGCTTGCCAGTCCCCTGAGGGCCGGGCGGCGTCGGACGCTTATCAAGAGTGCACTTGGTGATACACCGCTCGGCCTTCAGGAAGAGCTTCACGCCCTCTCGTCGGCAAAGCTTGCACACCGGTCCCGTGTAGCGAGCCATTCACAAAACCCCGTTGCACTTCGGTGCAACTCCGTCTCTAACACCTGCGAGTGCCGCTCGCGGCTGATGTTGGGACGCCCCTCACTCGGCACTCTGCCAATCATCCAGTACCTAGAAGGAAACGGATGACTGCAAGCGAGACTTCCAGCACGATCAAGTGACCCTACCCCAACGTGGCAGCAATCTTGGACCGCCTGACGGCTAACCCCACCTGATGAACTTTGGTGTCCCTGCGGACACGTTGGCGTCACCAGAAGCCACACTCACCCCGAGGCCAGCCCAGCCCCAGAACGAGTTACACCCGCCGACGCTTCGGCGGCCTCGGGCCATTGTGCGGCACAGGCGTAACATCAGTAATCGACATCACTGCCAAACCCGCAGCCTGCAATGAACGAATCGCGGACTCCCGGCCGGAACCCGGACCGCGTACGAACACCTCAACCGACCGCATGCCCTGCTCCATCGCCCGACGGGCAGCGCTCTCAGCCGTCACCCCAGCCGCATAAGGCGTGCTCTTCCTAGCGCCCTTGAAACCACCCGCGCCACCGGTGCTCCAAGAAACCGGGTTCCCGTTTGGATCCGTGATGGTCACGATCGTGTTGTTGAACGTCGACTGAATGTGCGCCTGCCCGCGAGGAACATTTCGCTTCTCGCGGCGCTTCTGGCGCGTACTCCCACGTTTCCGCTCGGCCATACCGGTCTCTCATCTCCTTGGGCATCCGACGTCCGCTCATGCAACCAACTGCACTGCTGCCGACCGCCAACTGCCTCAGTGGTCCACTTGCGTAAGGAACTCGAAGCCGCATGGCTCGCGAACGAGCCCAACGACCACCCAGCACCAACTACTTCTTCGCGGTCGCCTTCTTGCGCGACCCAACCGTCTTCTTCGGCCCGCGCCGAGTCCGAGCATTCGTCCGCGTCCGCTGACCACGCATTGGAAGACCACGGCGATGTCTCTGCCCGCGGTAGCAACCGATATCAATCAGCCTCTGAATGTTCTGACGGACAATGCGTCGAAGATCGCCCTCGACAATGAACTGCCTCTCGACGACCTCGCGAAGCCGATTGACCTCGTCCTCAGTGAGGGCGCTCACCTTGCGGTTCGGTGCAATCTTGCAAATCGCAAGCGCGCGCTTCGCAACAGTCCGACCAATACCATAGATGTAGGTCAACGATATCTCAACGTGCTTTTCGCGGGGAATATCAACCCCGGCAATGCGTGCCATCTCAGTAGACCCTTCAGCTCGTAGGGAACCCGACGTGACGACTAACCGTTAGAGAGGAGAACCTCCTAACAAAAATGCGCCTAACCCTGCCTTTGCTTATGTTTCGGATCAGAACAAATAACCCGTAGGACCCCGTGCCGCTTTATCACACTGCACTTCTCGCAGCGTTTCTTGACCGATGCCGTGACCTTCACCACTCGCCCCTGCTCTTTAATACAATGCTATCGAATAGAACAATCTGCTACTTGGTAGCCGGGACTGCGCCATTGAACTGCACCAGATAGGAGTGGCTCCGAGGGCATGACACGCCATACCCGCCACCACCAGATCGTCAGTGTACCAGAGATGGCGCCCACTCCTATGCCGCATTCAAACGCGCCACATGTCTAACGCGAAACCGGGACAGCCATTCCAACGGCGATCAGCAAACCTTCACGGACCTTCAATTCAGCTTCGTCACCATTGACATGCCTGACGCTGTCACGGGCCGTGTAGAAGTCGATGACAGGTCGAGTACTCGCCGCGTAGACGAGCAAACGCTCCTGAATTGTGTCACGTCGATCATCGACACGCTGCATCAACGCTCGCCCGCAAGAATCGCAGACACCAACCATGATTGGAGGGTGAGACTGAACGTTGTAACTCGCATTGCACCCACCACACAGCCAACGTCCCGAAAGGCGTGCGATCAATACGTCCTCAGGGACATCAAGCACCAGCGCAAGCTGCTCCGCTGCAGGCGACAACCCACTCAACGCCCTATCAAGCGCCAATGCCTGCTCAGTCGTCCTGGGAAACCCGTCCAAAACACCACCAATCCGGCGCGCATGTGGATTCGACGCAATAAGTGCCTGCAAAAACACCGGAACAATGTCTTCATCGGGGACATAGAGACCACGCTCGATAAAAGAGCGGACCTGTTCTCCCCATCGCGACCGGTCCGCCATGGCCCTCCTGATGAGGTCCCCGCTGGCGAGGTACGGAACCCCGAGCGAACTCGCGAGCGACCGGCCTTGGGTCCCCTTGCCAGATCCAGGGGCACCCATCAGGGTGATGATCACTTGATAAAACCCTCATAGCGACGCATCATCAATTGCGCCTCAAGCTGCTTCATCGTATCGAGAACCACGCCGACTACGATGAGAATTCCAGTGCTCGAAAGGGTGAGCACCTGAATGCCGGT
Source organism: Chloroflexota bacterium (assembly GCA_947446285.1). Lineage (GTDB taxonomy): Bacteria > Chloroflexota > UBA11872 > UBA12225 > UBA12225 > UBA12225. The sequence continues at coordinate 3,871 of CANFGH010000138.1, read as the reverse complement.
CACTACACCCGCAATGTACGGTGCGATGGCGACAACCCCCAGAAAGATGGCGCCCAATAAGGTGATCCGGTTCACAACTCGGTTCAAATAATCAGCCGTTGGTCGACCAGCCCGAATACCTGGTATGAACCCACCCTGCTTCTGCAAGGTTTCGGGCAGGTTCTGCTGCTGAAAAACAACAGCGGTGTAGAAATACGTGAACGCAACAACAAGCCAGAAATACAAAACCCAGTAAACAACCCCGGTCGAACTGAACACACGGGCAATGAACTGAGCCGTTGATTTGACCCACTCGGTCTCGGCCGCCGTGAAATACGTCGCAATCGTTCCGGGAATAAGCATGATGCTCATTGCAAAGATCAACGGAATCATCCCGGAGGAATTGACCTTCAACGGGATGTACGTCGTGGTCCCACCGAACACGCGATTTCCACGAATGCGCTTGGCATATTGAACCATGATCCGGCGCTGGCCCTCATTGATAAAAATAATGGCGGCGACCATGCCGAGACCGATTACACCCAAAAAGATCAGACCAAGGAAACTCGTCCCCGAAACAAACGACTGACCGATAGACCCCGGCAGACGCGCGATGATCCCTGCAAAAATCAGCAGGCTCATGCCGTTTCCAACACCCTTCTCGGTAATGATCTCTCCGAGCCAAACGAGGAACATTGTCCCTGCCGTGAGCGTAAGAATCATGGACACCGTCGGAAGGAAAGTGGACGCGCTCATCAAGCCGAAGTTGGAAATAATCCCCTCGCGCGCCAACAACGTAGCCTGAGCGTACGCCTGAAGCATAGCCAGAGGGACTGTGAGTACTCGGGTGTACTGAGCAACCCTGGTACGTCCGGCCTCACCATCCTTCTGCATCTCCTGCAGCTGCGGGATTACCGGAGCCAGAACCTGCATCACAATCGACGCAGTGATGTACGGGTACACGCCAAGCGCCGCAATCGAGAACGTTGTGAGCGACCCACCGGAAAACAAATCCAACATTCCCAGAAGCTGGTTCTGCTCAAGCAACTGTCTCAAGCTACCGAGATTCACTCCCGGCAGCGGGACATGTGCTACAACGCGGAAGACAGCAAGCATCGCGAACGTGAAAAGAATTTTCCGGCGCACATCAGGCAACCGGAACGCCCGTATCACCGCTTCGAACAACGGACTAACCCTCTCCACATCAGCGAGCCAGGATCCCCTCCTGAGGGGAAACCCATCGGCAACGATTGATCATCTGACGAACAATGCCAGACACGATACGCTACTCGCCGCATCGTGCCTGGCACCTGTCCCGCAAACTACGGCGACCCCCTAGGATTCAGTCGACAATCCTAAAGCAACAGCCTTCTCAGCCTGGTTCATGGAACGAACCCATCGAACAACCTGTAAATCAACGTGCCCACCGGCCGCCTCGACGGCAACGCGAGCCGAACCAGAAATACGATGGACTTGCACCGTAACTGCCTTTGAGATGACACCGTCCCCAAGAAGCTTGACGGGAGTACGCCCGCTCGAGTCAGCAATAAGGCCGAGAGCACCCAGTGCCTCGATCGTTACCGTAGAACCTACCCCAAAATGATTCTCGATATCGTCAAGATTGATCACCTGAGCGTCCACACGAAAACGCGCCCGACTGAAGCCCCGCTTGTGCGGGATTTTCATCGTCCAAGGATTCTGCCCACCTTCGAAATACGCCTTCGGACCCTTACCAGCGCGAGAACCCTGTCCCTTCTGACCACGGCCAGAGGTCTTTACTTTCCCGGAACCGTGGCCACGCCCAACGCGCTTTGCCTTTCGATGCGAGCCAGGACTCGGAACCAACTCATGCAACTTCATAGCAACCCGACCTCTCTGTCGCCACCGCAGTCAACGATGTGCGGAATTGCATCACCCAGACGCCGCAGCACCCTCAGAAGGAGCAGAACTTGGAACTTCCACAACGGTCACCAAGTGCCGGACATGAAACACCATCCCACGAACCGTGGTTGTGTCAGGCCGCTCCACAGACTGTCCAAGTTTGCGTAGACCAAGTGACCGAACGGTCTGCTTCTGCCTCTCGCTGTACCCAATTGAACTCTTGCGGTACGTTATGCGCAATACCCCAGACATCGATTATTACTCCGCTCCAACGGCGGCATCGACGGGCGCAGCTGCCGACGCCGGAAGCGGACGGCCGAGCCTGCGAGCAACCTGCTCTGCAGTTACCAGCTTCTTGAGGGCGGCTTCAGTGGCACGAACCACGTTGACCTTGTTCGAAGATCCCAAGGACTTGCTAAGGACGTCCTGAATACCCGCAGCCTCAACGACCGCACGCACTGCCCCACCGGCGATCACACCCGTACCGGGTGCCGCAGGCTTGAGCATGACCTTGGCAGCACCGAAAGACTCAAGCACCTCGTGCGGGATGGTTCGACCAACGACAGGGACCTTAAACAAGTTCTTCTTGGCCTGCTCAATACCCTTGCGGATTGCCTCTGGCGTCTCTCGAGCCTTGCCCATGCCAACACCGACGTGGCCCTGACCGTCACCGACGACCATGACCGCAGAGTAGCTAAAGCGGCGACCGCCCTTCACGACCTTCGCACACCGATTGAGCAATACAAGGCGCTCTTTGAGATCCAACCTGTTCGTGTCAAGACGTGGCATTCGTGGCTCCTAGAAATCCAGACCGGCTTCGCGCGCCGCGTCGGCGAGACGCTGGACCCGTCCGTGGTAGAGGTACCCACCACGATCGAACACAACCTTGGTAATTCCTGCTGCTAAAGCTCGCTCCGCAACAAGGCGACCAACCGACGCCGCCTCCTCCAACTTAGGCGTCTCCGCAAGGATTGCCTTCAAGGGAGCATCGAGTGTCGAAGCAGAAACAAGGGTGTGCCCCTGGTCATCATCGATGACCTGCGCATACATGTGCTTGCTACTGCGGAAGACCGCCAAGCGGGGACGGATCTCAGTGCCTGAAACCCGACCACGGATCCGCCGATGACGCTTCTGCCGAGCGTGAACGCTGTTACGTTTCCTTATCATCGTCCCGCCAGCCTACTTCTTCCCGCCGACCTTGCCGGCCTTGCCCGCCTTGCGACGAATCTTCTCATCAGAATAGCGAATACCCTTGCCAAGATACGGCTCCGGTGGCTTGATACTGCGAACCTGCGCAGCAACCTCACCCACAAGCTGCTTATCAATGCCAAGAATATGAAGCTTCGTCGGAGACTCGACCTCGAACGACACACCAGGTGGTGGAGCAACCTCAACTGGGTGAGAGAACCCTACCTGCAAGGTAAGACGAGGGCCCTGCTTCGCAACACGAAACCCAACGCCGGTGATGTCAAGGGTCCTGCGATAGCCCGCGGTAACCCCGATAACCATGTTGGCGATGAGCGTACGGGAAAGCCCGTGCAAGGCCTTATGTTGCTTGATATCGCTCGGACGCGTGACCAGTACCTCCCCACCAGTGATGGAAACACCAATGGGCGCCGGAATGGCCTGAGAGAGGTTCCCTTTCGGACCACTGACCAAAACCACGCCAGCCCCTAGCGTGACCTGAACTCCAGCCGGAAGAATGACCGGCTGCCTACCAATACGGGACATGTCTCAACACCCTCCATGCGTGCGTCAACGACTACAACGTCGCCTCATTCACACGCACTACCTACCAGATATACGCCAAGACCTCACCACCGAGGCCACCGCGCCAAGCGTCCCGTCCGGTCATCAAGCCACGCGGTGTGGAAATGATGACAGTGCCAAGACCACCTAGCACACGCGGGATGCTGTCGTGACCGCGATACACACGTAATCCCGGTTTGCTCACTCGCTTCAGTCCGGTAAGCGCAGGCTGGCGATTCTCATCGTACTTCAAGGTCACATT
>CANFGH010000137.1 GCA_947446285.1 Chloroflexota bacterium | reverse complement strand
GCCAATTGACCGCCTCGCGCATGAACTCACCGCCAAGCTGCGAGATCGCTGACATTCCAGGCAACCGAAACAGCCCGATCAGTTCAGCGGACACGCAAGTCGTTCAAGACCCCACTTGCGCGCTTTCTCAGGATTGCACCGGCGTACCAGAGGCAGGTGCGTCGTTCTATGACCGCACCCAAAGGGATCTAGTACTGCCACGGATCACACAAACCGATGACGCAAAGTGATGTCACTCGTACCGCCCTGCACCGTGAGACCCGACTTCCGGTAGACACGGACGTGCGACTTGCGCCGTACACCACCCTGAAGATCGGCGGTCCGGCAGACTACTTCGTCAGGGCCCCGGACGGTGCGTCTCTCGATCGCATCCTCACTGCGTGTGAAACGCTTGGGGTCCCTGTCCTTGTTCTTGGTGGTGGAAGCAATATTGTTGTTTCGGATCGCGGTTTCAGAGGACTTGCAATCAAGGTTGAGACACCAACGTCTCGCAGGAACCGGGGGTCCATTGTCCACGAGGACGCACACGGTGCCGTGATCCAGGTTGAACCCGGTTGCCAAACGGCCGGGATCGCGCGTTGGACCGCACAAGCCGGATGGTCGGGTTTGGATTGGGCATGTGGAATACCCGGAACCATCGGTGGCGCGATAGCGGGCAACGCCGGCGCATATGACGGCGACATGAAGGCAGTGGTCAAGACTGTCACCTTTTGGTCACCAAGTCGTCCCGGAAGCGGCTCGCTCCCCTCACGTGTGTGCACCGTTTCAGGAGACGAAATGGCGTTCGGCTACCGTACAAGTCGTCTCAAGACCCCAGGCAGCGGAGTCGTGGTCGGAGCCCAACTTCGCCTCGGGCGGGCAACTCCCGCCGACCTCCAAGAACGGATTGATCGCTTTGAGACGAGCCGCAGATCCCGACAACCAACCGAACGGAGCTGCGGGTCCGTCTTCAGGAATCCATCGGGCTTGTATGCGGGCCAGCTGGTCGAGCAGGCTGGGCTCAAAGGGCACCGGATCGGCGACGCCCAAATCAGCTCACTGCACGGTAACTACATCGTGAATCGCGGTACTGCCACCGCACACGATATCTATACGCTCATGGCCGTCGTTCGAAATCGGGTACTCATGAATACCGGGGTCTCGCTGGAAACCGAAGTACTCCTTGTGGGTGATTGGTCCACAGATGAGAGATCTGTGCGCGATGACAGCGCAAGTGCAAGTCCCGAAGTCGCTCACCATGACGCGCGAACACGACCCGACGGAGCGACGACCGGAGGAAGTGAACGGAATGGTTGACCGGTACTGGAGTGCAGTTTCCCGGAGACAGGTGTGGACGGGATTGGACGTCACGCGGTTTAGCCCCCGTTCTCGCACACGCACTGTCGAACCGATCGTCATCGATCGGAGCGCCATCCATCGGTCCATTGCATCCATCCTGGCCCTACTGGTCTTGGGTGCGATTCTCGCGTGCCTGAATGCGCCGTATTTCCAGGTAGAGCGCGTTGTGCTCCGTCGCATCGGCGAAATCGAACGCGTTCCGCTGACCACAATCACGTCAGTCGCGTCGGTTGTAGGCCAGAACATTTTCAAAGTGTCAACAATCGATGTGGCGCGTCAAGTCGCCCAACTCCCAGGCGTACGACGTGCCCGCGTCCTGACACACCTCCCCGGAACAGTCGAAATCGAAGTTGAGGAACGAACACCGGTTGCAATCTGGCGCACGACAACTGGTGACGTGATGGTCGACGATCAAGGTGTAGTTATCGCTGGCGCAGCCGCCCCCACAGCTAATGGTGCAGGATCTGACCTGGTGGTAATCGTGGATTCAACTGGCACCCAAGTTCTGGCGGGCGACAGCATCCCTGCACGCATCGTACTTACGGCGCGGGAATTGATCCCTGCCCTAGGCTCGATGGGCATGCGCATCCAACAGGTTGAGTATTCGACGGCCGGGCTCGTGGTGTACATCGACCAAGGCGTGCCGATCATCCTTGGTGACACCGAAAACCTGAACGCCAAGATCGGACAACTCATTGCTTTGCGCGAATATTCTCGGGACCAGAACATCCAGTTCAACCTGCTTGACATACGTTCTCCGGGTAGGCCCGCCTACCGTGCAGCCCAACCGTCGCCTACCGTCCCAGTCAAGTCGACCCCGACGCCGATGCCACGGCGGTGATCAGGGCCTCCACCGCGTGACTGCTCTTCCCTCCCGATGTCCAAGTTATGTCGACTATAATCCACATCTCTCCTGACGAACCGACTCGAAGAGTGACGCCAGACATCGGCGTCTGAAGTCCGATCGACTCCCTGAGAACCGCGCGAATCGACTTCTGGAGAGAATGCGCCATTCGACCGTCTCGAACCGTTATGCAGGTGACGTGGTGTGAAGCCAGTCCGGAGGAACCGTGGCGCGCGAGCAATATGTCGCCGGAATTGATGTTGGGTCTACAAAGACTGTGGTTACCATCGCCGAATTGAAGGCCGATGGGAAGTTGCAACTGCGCGGAGCCGGCATGAGCCCGTCCAAGGGACTTCGCAAGGGCATCGTCATTAGCCTCGAGGACACTGCCCAATCCATTGCGTCTGCGATGAACCAGGCACAGATAGTCTCTGGCGTGACCGTGACCTCTGCGTGTGTCAGCATCTCCGGCGAACACATCACGAGCGAGAACAGCCGGGGAGGCACCACGCTCCCAAGTCACACCCACGACGTGAATGAAGGCGATGTCGTAAAAGCTCTCGATGCTGCACGAGCCGCGCCGGGTGAGGCAAGTCGCGAGATTGTGCTCGTCGTGCCACGCAATTTCACGGTCGACGGCCAGACCGGCATTCGCAATCCGATCGGGATGACCGGGCATCGCCTTGATGCGGAGACCCATGTCATCTCAGGATCGATTGGCATGATCCAAAATCTTGAGAAGGCGATCCACATGGCAGGGATCACCCTCGAAGAACTGGTTCTGCAGGGATTGGCTGCCGGTGGCGCGACCACCACTGAAGACGAACGCGAACTTGGGTGCGTGGTCATCGACATTGGTGGAGGCACCACAGATATCGCGGTGTACATGGCCGGTAGCATTTGGCACACGGCCGTCCTGCCATTCGGTGGCAATGACATCACTCATGATCTTGCATTCTGCCTGCGAACTTCGGTCGCAAATGCCGAATCTCTCAAGATCAGGTACGGCAATGCCATGTCAACGTTGATCGTCGAGGACCACGACCTTCAAATCGAATCCCACGGCGGAGCAACCAATCTAACCACCATCGAGTATCTCTCCCAGATCATTCAGGCTCGGGTTGAGGATATGTTTAGGCTCATCCGGGACGATCTCGCCCGCAAGGGACTCAGCAATGCTCTCGGCGCTGGCGTCATCCTGACGGGTGGGTCCGCCAACTTGGCAGGGATCCGTGAAGTAGCCGAGGGCGTCTTGGCACTTCCGGTGAGAATCGGTCTCCCGACATCGATCCCGGGGCTCGGCGAGGGGTTCCAGTCACCGTCCTTCGCGACCTCCATTGGATTGCTGAAGTGGGGACAGGAAAAGCTGACTGAAAGTCATCCGCAAGACGCAAAGGGCTTCGCGCTCGGGGACTTGATGTCCGGCTTGTTCAGAAAAATGATCAGACCATTCAGTAGTGCCCCAGCTCGATAACGAGTACCCTTTGGGGGAACAGGGTCTGGACGAAAATTTCAAGGCACTGGACAATTCGTTTCCAATGCGACAACAGGACAGCGTGCATCGCCTGCGGCGCCACACGCACGCACTCCAGGCTTGACGCCTGGTGGCACGAAAGAGGGCGAGGCTATGTACTCCGAACGCGGTCGGCAAGCGCGGGGCCACGAGGAACGACTTGACAACGTATCGGCACTGCCGGCGCTTGAGGCATTCGCTCAGATAAAGGTGATCGGTGTCGGTGGTGGGGGCAGCAATGCTGTCGACCGGATGATCGAAACCGAGATTCGGGGCGTCGAGTTCATCACTGTCAACACCGATGCGCAAGCGCTTCTCCGCTCAAATGCCCAGACCCGTATTCGCATCGGAGACAAGGCGACCCGGGGACTAGGCGCCGGTGGGTCACCGGTGATTGGCGCCAAGGCCGCGGAAGAGAGCGAAGAGGACATCACCGAGTCGCTTCGCGGCGCCGACATGGTGTTTATCGCCGCTGGCATGGGGGGCGGAACTGGAACCGGTGCAGCGCCCCGGATTGCAGAAATCGCCCGCGAACTCGGCGCCTTGACCATCGCCGTGGTGACCCGTCCATTTGGATTCGAGGGCTCACGCCGCCGCCAAGCGGCCGAGGATGGCATCGCCGCCTTGCGCGAAAAAGTGGATACCCTCATTACCATTCCTAATGATCGCCTGATCGACCTTGCAGACAAGAAGCTGCCAATGATCGAGGCGTTCCGCTTAGCAGACGATGTTCTGCGGCAAGGGATTTCCGGCATCTCCGAACTCATCACCATGCCGGGTCTCATCAATGTCGACTTCGCCGACGTAAAAGCCATCATGGCGAACGCTGGATCTGCGCTCATGGCAATCGGACATGGTTCCGGTGACCAGCGTGCAGCTGATGCAGCCCGTCAGGCAATCGCCAGCCCACTGCTAGACATCCAGATCGACGGGGCAAAAGGCATCCTGTTCAACATCACCGGAGGCGAAGACCTGACCCTCTTTGAGGTCACTGAGGCGGCCGACATCATCATGAAGGCAGCTGATCCCGACGCGAATGTGATTTTCGGTGCGGTAATTGACCCGCGACTGAATTCCCAAGTGCGTGTCACGGTCATTGCGACTGGCTTCGAAAGCCGTCAGCCCCTTTCGCGTGGGTCGCGCACCTCTGTCGGCGGGCCCGCAGGGCGCCGGGATGTCATCGGTGGCACTCGGTCCACGGGTGGCCGGGAAGGTGGAAGCACCGCCTACGCTGACTTGGCAGAAACGCGTGAAGTCCGCCTCCCGCCCTCTATCCGTGACCTTGACCGGCCACCGGCCCGGCCAATTCCGCCACCAGACCACATTGGCACCGACAACCTGGATATTCCTCCCTTCTTGCGACCTCGGAAGTAGGAAGATCGAATATCGTCTCAATGCACCAAGTTGGATTGGTCGGGTGCTGGCGAGGCGGGGGTTTTCTCATACGGGAAATTAAAAACTCCTCCAGCGCCTCTCGGGGGCAAGTAGAGGAGTTTTCGGTTGCGATTACCCAATCGTAGCGAGACGTTGCTGGATCACCGCCATTAACGCCTCTTCAGTCGCGTCAACGACAACGGGTGGATTCGCGAACTGCGAGGTAAGGCCACGCCCGTGGTCGGTCACAATCGTCTCGCTCCGGAACTCCTCAAAGAGTGAGGATTGATGATAACGGATCGTGTAGTCCGGATCCTTCAATACGTTGCCGGTCAGGATCGCGACAATCGTCTCGTCGGGGTCGATGCGCTCATCGGTTCCCTCACTCGCGAGACGCCTGATTGCGGCGAGAGTAGTGGCCGAAGCAGGCTCGCAGCCGATCCCATCCAGACCAATCACGGCCTTCGCATCAGCGATTTCCTGTTCGCTGACCGACATGACCCAGCCATCACTCCAATCGACTGCACGGGCCGCCTTCTTCCAAGAAACCGGCGCGCCAATCTTGATTGCCGTTGCAAGCGTGCGGGCGTGAACCCGCACAAGCGTCTCAGAATGACCTCCCTCATACGCTTCTGAGAGCGGGGCGGCCCCACGTGCCTGGACAATTGTTATCCGGGGACGCTTAGTGAGTAGTCCCAAGTCGTGAAGCTCACGAAGTGCCTTGCCAAAGCTACTGGAGTTCCCGAGGTTCCCTCCCGGGACCACAATGCGGTCCGGGGCTTCCCAACCGAGTTGCTCAAGGAGCTCGATCATCACGGTCTTCTGACCTTCAAGCCGGAATGGGTTCACTGAATTTAATATGTAGATACCAAGACGGGGCGCCAGGTTCCGAAGGAGGGACTGGGCAACGTCGAAGTCACCTCGGACCATTAGAGTTAATGCGCCGTAATCAAGTGACTGGCTCAATTTGGCAAAGCTGACCCCGGTCTCTGGCACGAGAACAATCGGCAACAGGCCTGCCCGCGCCGCATAGGCGCCGAGCGATGCCGACGTGTTGCCGGTGCTTGCACAGGCAACTGCTCTCATGCCAAGAATGCGCGCTTGGGTCACCCCGGTGACCATTCCGTAATCCTTGAATGACCCGGTTGGGTTGAATCCAAGGTGCTTGAACCGCAGTCGCCTCAACCCCGCATACGACGCGCTCTTCGGCGCGTCGAGCAACGGGGTATTGCCTTCGGGATAGGTCACGATCTGGGACTCTTGGTCGTAAAACGGCAGCAATTCGCGGAACCGCCATACCCCTGACCGGTCAATCGGGTTATCGGACATCCGTCGGGCCCGGAACGTCGCCGCCAGAGCAGCACCAGTTTCGCTCGGGCGGGGGAAAACCACGTCCAAAAGATCACCGCACGAACCGCAGCGGTAAATCACGTCGCGGAGCGGGTGTACCGCCTGACACGTAATGCACCGGAGCACGCGCTCTCCATGCCATGGATGCCACGGGCGGGTCATCATTGCGCGCCGGGAGAGACTACCTTCGTCACCACCAGACGCATGTTCTTCAATAGCGTGCGGCGATATCTCGTCTCGTGTCACATGGTGCAGTGTAGCGTCTCCGCGCTAGCTGTCGTCTCTCACGACATTGTTGACAGGCGCTGGGGGGAACGGGATGAAGGCCTCGCCCGGTACGGTGCTGGGTACTGACACCACACCCGCCAGGGAGGCGTTCGGGTGCAACACTGTCACCCGCACGCCAGATTGACCAAGCACGGGCGTGCTCGGCTGCTGCACTTGGTCGCGTCGGGGAAACCGGTCGCCGATGCGTGCGCCGATGCCGGCGTCTCGCGGACGACGTACTCCCACTGGAGGCAGCGGTTCGCCAGTGAGGGACTGCCTGGTCTGGCGGACCGGTCCAGCCGGCCCCGGTGCCCCCGGATGGCGCTCACCCCGGAGCAGGAGCAGGCGATCACCGTCCACCGGACCGCCCAGGGTTGGGGTCCCGACCGGATCGCCCTCGTGCTGCGACTGCCACGTGCCACCGTCCACCGGGCGATCGTGCGCCTGGGTCTCCGCCGGACCAGGGTGCCGGCCCCGCCCGCCGCCCGCTACGAGCGGGCGGGGCCAGGCGACCTGGTCCACATCGACACCAAGAAACTCGGACGCATCGACGGCAGGCCGGGACACCGGGTGACCGGCGATCGCCGGTCGCGCTCTCGCGGGGCGGGATGGACGGTGATCGATGACGCGACGCGCGTGGCGTACGTGGAACTGCTCCCCGACGAGTGCGGGGAGACGGCCTCCGGGTTCCTGCGCCGGATGGATGCGCACTTCCGTCGGCTCGGGATCCCAGTG
>CANFGH010000136.1 GCA_947446285.1 Chloroflexota bacterium | reverse complement strand
CTCTCTGTTTTTGGCTGCCTACCCACGTGCAGCAACTACTCTCGGGGACGTGATTGCTGTGCCACGGGGGTGGCCGTCAGCGCATTGCCATCGAGACCGAAAGGACCGAGCGTGCCCCGCACCGTGACGGTCTGGTCCATTGCGAGAACGGCAATCGTCGTCCTTCTCGGGGTTATCGAACTGTCGTGGCTGACACCCTGGGCGTACATCCTCGCCATCGTGATCTCATCAAGCACGAAAATCGGCGACGTCAAGGGATTGGCCCACGGCGCAACAGAACCCCTTATCCCAATCGGTCTGATCGCCTTCGGTCTTGGCATGGCCTGGACGGTTCGGACGATTGTCCGCCGACAACAACTGCGCCTTGCAAGCATCTACGAACAGCCCGTCTCGAGGCGCCTCGCCGTCGTGGTGACTGTCGCCGCAATCCTTTCAGGCGCACTCATCTCATTGAACAATCTGGCCGTTCCCCCGGGGGCACCTGTTTCAACCACTTGGGTCGGAACACTTGCCGGTGGTCATGAGACGGGTGCGCTATTGATTGCCGTTGTCTTCGCCGCGGTCATCTGGTGGCGCGGCACGATCCTTGGTGGCGCGGTCCCGGGAGATCGTGAAGCGGGACGTCGGTCAACGACCGCCGCCGTGTTGATCGCCATTTCGTCTGGCGTGGCGCGCGCGGTCCTTCCTTGGCTCATCACCGATCTCCTGCCAGTGGTCGCGATCATCGCGGTTCCCGCAATGCTTGGGGCAATTGCGCTGTCATCACTTGAAGAGGCGCAACTGCCTCGCCCGGGTCAACCGACCGCCACGCGCGCCCCAGATCGCAACTGGATCGGAATGGTCGCGGCGATGTGTCTCGTTGTCGTGGTGGTGGGGATCATCCTGGCGACAGTCTTCGGTGGTGGAACCAGCGTGGTCACCACGCTGCTCAAAACAGTCGGACAAGCCATCGCCGTGGTCATCGTCTTCATACTTTCGTTCGTCGCTATCCCATTCCTTTTGCTTGCCGAGTGGTTTGCACGGATGTTGGGATCGGTCAAGATGGAGCGACCACCGGTTGAGATGGGCAAGTTGGGGCGTCCCAACCCGATGGACCAGATCGAACAGCAAGCAGACCCGCAACTCCTCGACCCGTCACTCATGGAAACCGGTCTTGCAGTCGTCGCACTCGTCATCGTCGCGGTGATTGTGTGGCGTCTGCTGAGGCCAACCCGGATGGACGACCTGGATGGAGCCCTCGACGAAGAACGGTCGACGGTATTTTCTTGGCGTTCACTATTCAAAAGGCGCGCTGGGGCACCCTTGGAAGGCGGAGGTGCACCGGTTTCCGATCCGGTCAGGCTCGCGTACCGAACGTTCCAGGGCTTGATGGCGCAACACGGAACCGGGCGGACCGCGAATGAAACCGCGCGTTCCTTCCGAGACCGGCTGCAGGGAAGGGCAGTGGACGTGTCCATCGCTGATACGGAGGCACCCTCCCCCCTGCCACAACCGGTCAATGATGCGATTCAGACACTCACATCAACCTATGAACATGTACGCTACTCATCGACCGATCAACGCGCGCGTATCATCGCGGATGAAGCAATCCGGGTCATCCAGGCTGGTCTCGCGATGAAGCCAAAGCCCCGAACGTAGGCATGCGTTTTCAGTCAAGCCAGTCGGATCCTTGGTGTTCGAGTCACTCCTGAGCAGTCCTGGCGGTCCGCAACCATCGCCAAACCGCATTGGCTGCCCGAAGGACGGCTATCATCCCCATGAGAGGGATGCAACGTGATCAGTGCTGTTCTTTTCGACTTTTACGACACCCTCGTCGACATCAGGACCGAAGACTGGGGTGACGACGCCATGCGCGGCGTCGCCTATTTCCTTCGATACCGCGGATTGCACTTGCGACGCGCGGAATTGCGCGACCGGGCACGTGCGGCCCTCCAGCGACAGATTGATGGTTCGCCAGAAGCCCATTTTGCATTTGATCTTGCCCTGATGTGGCGCAACGTGATCGAAGAGACATCTCCAGATCTTGCAGCCTCGCTCGGACCTGAAGGCCTCTTCCCTTTCAGCCAATCGCTGGCAACCATCCAACGTTCGCAGTCCCGGGTTCGGTTTGAGCTTGCGAGTGGGGCAATCGACACCCTCGAGACCCTCGCCGAACACTACCGATTGGGTGTGGTGTCCGATGGACAAGGCGCTTTCGTGCGCGCTGAAATGCGCGAACTAGGCATTGCACGGTACTTCGACGTCGTGGTTGTGGCCGGAGATCATGGGTACCGCAAGCCAGACCCGAGACTGTTCCGTCACGCGATTGCGCAGATGGAGATTGCCGCGACCGGTTCGGTGTATGTGGGTACAGACCCGGAACGGGACGCGCGCGCATCGGATGTGATCGGGATGCACCCGGTCCTTGTCGGGCACCGGTCTGTGCCAGAAGAACTCGCCGGTGTGCCGGTCCGCCCCGTCCGTGAACTGTCGCACGTGCCTGATGCGGTTGCATCGGTTGCGTCACGGCTTCGCACCCAGGCGACACACCAGACGGTCGCGAAGCCCGCATCCCAATGCGGTGCCGCAGAAAGAACGTCCAATGCCTGACAACAGTCCCTATGTAATCACGCGACCTGAAGCACTCGAACCGTTCGCGCGAGACCTTTTTGTAGCACTCGGCACGCCCCATGCGCACGCTGCCGAGGTTGCGCGACATCTGGTGCACTCGAACCTGGCCGGGCACGACTCACACGGAGTGATGCGCATCCCGCAGTACGCTGAGATGATCCGCCAAAAGGTCGTCAATCCTGCCGGGAACCCACACGTCCATTCCGAAATGGGTGCGACGGTTGTCGTGGACGGCGAGTGCACGTTTGGCCAGGTTACGGCAGCGTACGCGCTCGAAGTCGCGACCTCCCGCCTGAAGGGCCTTGGAGCGGTGGTTGTCGCCATGCGAAATGCGAACCACCTGGGTCGGATTGGCGATTACGTTGACACCGCCGGTCGAAACGGCCATGTCGCGATCGTCACCGTCGGGGCCGCGGGTCCCGGAGTTGGTGGCGCATCGCCGTTCGGCGGCGCTGGGGCATTTCTTTCAACCAACCCGTGGGCAATCGGCATTCCTTCATCGGCCCCTGAGCGGGGTCCTGAAGGGCTTAGACACGAGAATCGACCAGGGGAAGGGGACCCAGTTCTTGTTGACTTTGCGACCACCGTCATTCCCGAGGGGAAGGTCAGGGTTGCGCGCGACAGCAACAAGCCGGTTCCGGAAGGGTGCATCCTGGACGCCAATGGGGTGCCAACTACCAGGGCGCAGGACTTCTATGACGGAGGGATGTTGTTGCCTCTCGGGGGCGCAACTGCCGGACACAAGGGCTACGGTCTCGCGTTTGCGTCTGCGCTTCTGGGCGCACTCGGTTCAATTGGCCAGTCAGAACCAAACCTGGTGGGGGCGCTGCCGCCGCCAGGAGGATTTGACGAGTGTGCTGCCGGCGCGCTGCTTATCCTGATCGACCCGGGGGCGTTCGGCGATCCAGACGCCTATCGCCAGAATGTCACGCGTGTCTCGCGCGCGGCTCGTCGAGTGCGTCCGGCACCTGGAACCGATGCCGTGCTGATCCCTGGGGACCCCGAGTCGCGCGCAGCCGAGAATAGAAAACTCAACGGCATTTCCCTCCCTCGAACGACGTGGGAATCGCTCGCCGAAATCGCCTCCGCAACCGGAGTGGTTATGCCTCAAGCGACCCGGTGGGTCGGCTAGGATCCGAGATCCGGGAACGGAACGCTTCCGGTTTACTGATCGGCAACGTTCTGCTCCCGCCGGGATCTCTCGTTAGCGCCCCAAGTGACGCAATCCTTCAAGGCAGAGGCGAATTCCGTCCATCGCCGGAACTGCATCACCCTCATACTCCACGATGTACCACGCGGTGCCAGCAGTGGTTTCGCACACGTTCAGAATGGTGTTCCAGTCCAACTCATCCTTGCCAATGACCGGACCAAACGGATCGTGGCCTCCTGCCATGAGTGACGGTGAGTACGGCTTCAAATGAACCGTGGTCGCCCGCCCCGGGTACTTGCGGAGTTCCGACACCACATCGACGCCTCCGTGGGCCGAGTTGCCGAGGTCGATCTGCATGACCACGTTCTGGCCCGTTGCGCCGAAAAGCGTGTCCCAGAGCGTGTGTCCATCGATGACTTTGTGATCTCCGTCATGGCTGTGATAGCCAGTCACCATTCCGTGGGGAGCAAGCGTCGCTGCATTTGCATCAAACCAGTGGGCCCATCGCTTCATGTCGTCATGCGACGTGAATTGATCCCTTGGCAACCCGGGTACGATCAAATACTTGTTACCTAGCTCGGCGTGATAATCAATCGTCTCCTGGATGACTGAAGGGTCAAACTTGAGGTAGTTGACATGCCAGCCGGCACACTGCAGTCCCAAGTCGTCAAGGATTACCCGCAATTCCCGCGCCGGTAACGGCGCGTCATCGAAGAAATCAACTCCTTCATAGCCCATGCCCGCGACTTCTCTGAGGGTCGCACGGAGATCGCTCTTGTAAAGCTCTCTGACCGAATAGATTTGCACTGCGACCGGGATTTTCGCCATTGCTACCTGTCCCTCCAGATGACCTTGCGCGCCGTCACAAAACAGTTCGCGATCACTTCACCCAGTGTATCCCGGCGTGACTACGGACCTCACGTGGGCGCAGTGACCACAAATGGCAAGGTGACGGGAGCCTTGTGCTCACCGACTGCTTGAGCGGTGTACATCCCAACATTCCCTGAGCAGTAGTAGCTCACGACGCATGCGATGGCGAGGTAGACAAGCGGGCCGCTGCCAAACATTTCGATTCCCGCGATGAACGACGCGATTGGAGCGTTTGACGCACCGGCGAATACGCCCACAAACCCCATTGAAGCCAGGAGTCCGCGTGGAAGCGCCAACCAGATGCCCATCGCATTGCCAAGGGTTGCACCAATCACGAACAAGGGAGTGACCTCCCCACCGCGGAAACCGGTTGCCAGGCTGACAACGGTCATCAATCCCTTCAGCGCAAAATCCTCAATCGCGACCGGTTTGGTGAAAGCTTCCGTGATCATGGGAAGCCCTAGACCAAGGAAGCGATCAGTGCCGAGGAGGGACCCGAGTAGTACCACCACGGTTCCCCCAATAACCGGCCGAAACACTTGAACCGGGAACAGGTCAGACATCAACTTGGCAGACCATCGCATCGACCTGACAAAGGTCATCGCAACCACGCCAAAGGTGATACCCGCAAGGATGGCCGTCAGAACCGACCAGAGGTCTATCGGTGGCACGTACCCAATGTCGTAGACCGCGTGCTTGGCTCCAAGCGCGAGTGTGACTTCGTTACCCACGAGCGACGAAATCAGACACGGCAGCAATGCGTCATAGTTCGCCCGGCCAACACGGCGGACCTCAAGACCAAAGAACATCCCGGCGATATGTGTCCCGAAGACCGAGGCGAACCCTGCGGACAGTGCTGACGTCAGGAGGATGCGACGCGAATGTGGATTCCACCTGCCTAAGCGGGTGAGTTGGTCGGCGAGCGGGACGCTCATCTGCACGGCCGTCCCTTCACGACCAACCGACGCGCCAGCCACGTGCGCAACCGTGGTCGCAATGAGAATCATCGGTGCCATCCTGAGCGGAAGGCGCTCGCGAGGTGAATCTATTTCCTCGAAGAGCACACGGTTCCCCTCGACAGAGCGACCGCCATACCGCGTGTAAGCCCAAGTCGTCACCGCGCCGACGACCGGCAGCGTCCAAAGCAGGGCCGGCATTGCAGTTCGTGTCGCTGTAGCCCATTCAAGCAGGAGCAGCAAAACCGCCGACGAGGCACCAGCAAGACAACCGACCACGACACTGACCGGGACCCACGCTAAGACGCGGATCAATGCGTGAAATGCACTCGTGTCGAGGTTCAGATCAGATCTGTCCGGCGTCATCAGAGCCAATCTTCAATCCATCGGGGAACGTAGGGGAAACGATGCGCACATTCCTGCAACGCAAAGTCTGGGTCATCGAGCCCAACCTGGCCAGACGTAATCCACTGCTCCTACGACCACGACATACCTCAGCAACTTGCCCAGAGTGACGAACCCGACGAACGGGATCCAACGAATTCCCAACGCCCCGGCAACGACGGTTAGCGGGTCGCCAATAACAGGAACCCATGAAAAAATGAGGGCCAGTGGACCCCACATTTGCAACATAGAAACAGCTCGGGGATGTTGATCGGCCCAGTCTCTATCACCATCATCTGATGCGCCACGGCGCCGGCGCCGGCCCCACCACTGTGCGCCCCACGCGCCTCCAACATAATTCAGGCAAGACCCAAGTACATTGCCAAGAGTTGCCACGGTCAGGACCATGAAATCTGAATGGCCTGCGCCAATCATGGCAATCACTGCGACCTCGCTGCTTATCGGCAAAAGCGTCGCCGCCAGAAACGCGACCGCAAACAGTCCGACGAACGCCCACCCACCCGAGGACGGGCCGAGCAGGTCGCGAATGACATCAGTGACCATGGGTCAACTCTGCCATTGTCCTGGCATTCCAGAATTAGTCATCAGCTCAAGCATTCGGCATGATGCGCAAGGTCCGGCCTCGCCAATAGCCCATGCGTGAAACGTCGGGGTATCGTGAAATCGGTGCGCGGGCTCGCGCCAAGGTTTGAACGAGACGTGTACGTGAATGACGGCGAGGTTTCGTACAAGTCCCCGTCACGACGGCGAAGGACAGGTCGCGAAGTTGATCGCCACGACCCGGCATTGCTTTCCCTGAGCCAGGAAACGCGCGGAAAGGCCGACGGTGGTTTCAAGGAGGTTCAACTGTCCCAATGGCTGCCGGCCGTGGTTGGGGCCTCCGGGTTCATGGTAGACCGCGAGGTCGGTGGACTTTCGACGGCGTTTCGAGCAAAGTTCTCGGGGGCAACGAACAGCCTGTGCCTCGCGCTACAAGACACGAATAGAATCCGCTCCCAGACCTCGGGCGCGCGTGCGGGCAGTACGCCAGCGAGACCATTGGGGTGGGAGCCGGATATGCCAGTGCAGAGAGCGGCCTTGACTTCGCCTGACGGCTAACGGATATTCGAACCTTCGCTGAAGAGGCCGGGGGCGGGAAGATCATGATGGGGGTGCGGGCGCGTTTGACGTGGCGGACCGACCCCGTCCGTACACTCCGGTAGTGGCCTAAAGGAGCAACGTTACGTGAAAATTCCTCAAGTCCCCCGCCGAGATTGGGGAAAGACGGGGCTGTCGATCCCTGTCATCCCGTTCGGTACCCAAGGCTTCGGCAACGTCTTCGGCGATGTCGCAGATGATACCGCCGTCGCCCTCGTCCACCATGCCATCGACCTCGGCGTCAACCACTTCGACTGCGCCCGCTGCTACGGCGACTCCCTCCGCAAGCTCGGACTCGCCCTCAAGGGGGTCCACCGCGACCGCGTCATCGTCTCCGCCCGCCTCTGCCTTCACCGCGTCCTGACCCCCCTCCAACTCGACCACGCCGGCTCCGCCGAGG
>CANFGH010000135.1 GCA_947446285.1 Chloroflexota bacterium | reverse complement strand
GGGAACGGCGTCCCCGCGATGTCGCCGTGGGCACCAACTGGCGTCGGTGTCGGCACTGGGGTGCGTGTCTTCGTCGCCGTCGGGGTGATCGTTGAGGTCGCATCACCAACGCCGGCAGCCAGCGTCGCGGTCGGTCCGGGTGTCGGTGTTGCCAAGGAGCAGACCGGATCGTCGAGGGGCGCATCCTCCCCGGTCGCAAACCACGTGAACCGCACATTGGCGCGCAAGCCCATTGACTCCCGGGCCGCAGCCTCGGGAAGTTTCATCCGTACCCGCAGGAAATCCTTGCCCCCCGGTGGGAGCACCGAGGCGCGGTAGCCAAGCACGATGTCCTTGTTCAGTGCCTTGCAAGCGAATACGTTGTAGGTGGGCGTGCCCGAGCAGGTGTACGGCGACGGTCCGGTCCATTCGGCGGTACACCGGTCGACCCCGATCTGCAGACCATTGACGTAGTCGGTCAGCAGGACGGATGGAGATTGATCTGCCGACGTCGTGGACATCTTCATCATGCCGATGTCGAGCGACCCAGAGTTGACCAGTGTGACCACCCCCATCGCAGATTCGCCGGCCAGCAGGTCGGCCGCCGTGACGATCGCGGTCCCCGTATGGTTCACGGTTACTTCGACGTATCCGGTCTCGAAGGAGTTGCCCGGGTTACGCACGACGAAGGTCGAGACGGCATACGTCTCCTGATTGACGACAAAACTGGCCAAGCCGAGGATGAGCAGGGCGCTCGTCAGCCACCGCCAACGGCCACTGATGCGCCATTCCTCGGCGCGCATGGCGGCGATGACCTCGTCATGGGCCATCACAGGCATGGCAGACGACACTGGTCCTTGAACCAGCGAACCCGGCCCCGTGTTCGGGATACCTGCTGCCGTTACCACGCGTCTGTCACTTCTCCGGTTGTGCCGGAGCGGGAGGGCAGTGCCGACTTCGCAATCGTGCAACCACCCTGTTCTTTGTTACCTGAGGATAACGCAGTTCCCGGACACCCACGGCCATGGCACTGATCAGTCCCGGTTGTCACGCGGGTTGCGAAGAACCAAGACCGGCGCGCAGCGGCCCGAGCAGCCAATCCGGCAGGATAGTGCGGACAGTTTCAACCACTGCATTCCAGATCGGGGCCAAGAATGACGTGGGTTCTGACGTGTCTTCCTCAACCGCTGGCTTGACCTCTGCAGCTGCCGGGGTAGGCATCGCACCCGCCTGGACACCCGGCGTTGGCGTCGGGCTATTTTCCGGCGTGGGTGTCGCCGCCACCGGCTTGACCCGCTGGTAAGCCTGTGGAAGCTCGGGGGAGACATCCTCGTTCCGGTACAGCCCCGCCTGCTTGGCAAGGTCGCCGCCAAGGACGACGGTGATCTGTCCAGCCGAAGCCCAAGGCAGGTCCTCAAGCCAGTACTGGAACGCAGCCCGCTGCATCCGCACCACGATGCTCGACGGGAACCGCGCCACGCTGACCGGCAGACCGTACTGGTTGAGCCAGTCATCGTCCTTGAAGATGTACTTCTGGATCGACAGCATCGCCTGCGGATCGATGCCCGAGATTGCAGTGCCGGCAAGGTCACGACCATTGAGGATGTTCCCGACATGCAGGCGCAGGACCTCCTGGTAGGACAGGTCTTCATCGACCTGCATGTCGAATGGCGGTGGCACTTCGTGGACATCGTTCAGGTAGGTGTCATAGCCACGCGCGTGGAGTTCATCGAAGACGTTGACGACGACCGCCTCGTTCCGGTCGGCACGCCATTGCAGGATGAACTTCTGGAAGACCTGCACCGGGAAGCCATCACGGGTGAAACGGCGGCTCGACGGATATCCAAGTCCCTTCAGGTCACCACGCCGCACAAACTCGGCGGCAAATGAGGCTTGACCATCATCGATCAATGCGTACCCGACACCACCGCGCCCACCGAAGCCGGATGCCTGGGTGAAGAACCGCCCACCTTGGATCTCGTAATCGATGTCCGGCGGCGCATCACTCAGGACAACCACGCTGAAATATGACGTGCACTTGGTACTGATCGTGAGGGTGCGCGCGTCACCGTCGTACTTGGCCGGCAACAGGAATGCCCCGGCGGGGCAGATTGGAGTGGCATCAGCCGTCGGACGCACGACCACGATGCCCAAACGGTCAGGATCACTGCCGGCAGCTTCGAAGTCGGATGCATCAAAGTTCATGCGGATCACGACCGGTTCATCGTGCTCGACCAACTTCCGGCCCGACGTGTTGTCGTAGAGATTGACCTGGATTGACCGACGCACCTGAACCGCGCCGGATTCATTGGCAGCCTTGAGGGCTGGTACCGCGTCGGCGATGACCGCCGGATCACGGGCCTCGACGACGGCCGATACTCCAACCCCAGGCGGTGCCACGAAATTCACGGAGGCCGGCGCGTCAGACGTGCCACCAAGGGTCGCCTCGCCAACCGTCCCGGCATCGGCAACGGCAGCTTGCAGGCTAATCCCATTTGCAAGTCCCATGAGTCCGAACGGTGTCGCCGTCGGCAACGGAGTGGCGGTCGGCACGAGCGTCGCGGTCGGCACTTCGGTAGCGGTCGGCACCGCGGTTGCTACCGCGACCGGCTTGGCCGGAGCGGCCGGGGCAGCTGGAGCCGGCACCGCCGTCGGTGGGGGCGCACCCAGCACGGTGAACTTGGAACCGACGCTGATCGACTTGCCAGCAATGGTGACCGTCACGCCACGCGCACCCGATGTCGCGCCGGCATCGATCAAGAGGTCCGCCTTGATCTCTGAAGCACTTGACACCACCACATTGGAAACGGTGATCCCGTCCCCGAACGCCACCAGCGCGGGTGGCGCGAACCCGTTCCCCGAGATGGTCACCGTTACCGTCGTGCCCGGCGTGCCTCCATCAGGCGCAACGGTGGTGACGGACATGCCCGCGACCACCGTCAGCCGGTTCGGTGCCGTCACCGTCGCACTGCCGTCACCCGGGTCAAAGACCAGGTCACGCAATCCGGAAGTGGCATCTGCGGCCGCGGTCAAGTTCACTTTCAGCAGCGTTGCCGAGACGAAGGTCGGCGTCGCGACCGAGATTCCGGTTCCTGAGACCGACACCTTCGTCGTCGGCAGGAACCCGGTCCCGGCGATCACCGCGTCAGTGATCACCCCACCCGGCGAGATTGTGTCCGGGCTCATGTAGGCGAAGGTCGGCGGCGAATTGACGTTGAACGTGCCAGTCGGCGTCACCAGGACCGGAGACCCGTCACCGTTGTTGAACACCACTCCACGGCCACCGGGGAGTGCGTTACTGCTGACCTGGACGTCAATCTCCACACGTGACGAGCTGACGTAGCGGGTCCTCGTGACAGTGATCGTGCTGTCGGTCTGGCCATTGAGTTGGAACGAAACGCTCGCACTGGTCGCGAAGTTCACCCCCGAGATGACCAGGGTGCCCCTGGATCCGATCCCGAGATTAGCCGGGCTGATGCCGGTCAGCGACGGAGGCGTGTTCACCGTGATCGCGTTGCGCACGATCACCGTGCCACCATCGGCGTTGGAGAGGTACAGGTCACGTGGTCCCGCGGCTGCTCCGGTCCCGACGTCGATCTGCCCGCTGATCAGCTGCCCGTTGGCCGCACTCAGACCGGGCTTGACCGTGATGCCACTGTTCGCCCCGAACGACACCACGGGATTTGCCGAGAAACCACTTCCCCGGATCGCCAAGGTCACCGAGGTCGCGCCACGCCCGACCGTCGTCACCCCGATGGTCTCACCCAATTGGATCGAACTGAAACTTGGGGGCGAGACGATCGTCACCAAATCCAGCGTGCTCTGCACCGTCGCCCCGCCATCGTCGTTCGTCAGCACCAGCTTCCGCGCACCGATCTGGACGTTCGCATCGACGCTGACGTTGGCGGTGATGCTCGTGGCGCTGTTCACCACCACCGAGGTCACGTGGATTCCCACTGTCTGGTCCGGGGTCATCTCAATCGCTGTTCGGGCGCCCGCCACGAAATTCGTCCCGGCGATGTTGATCACCTTGTCGACGGCTCCGACACCGATCTGCACCGTCTGACCGGCGGTTGGCGTGCCGGTGAAACTGACACCGGTGATCGTCGGGACGTTCACCACCTCGAAGGCGTAGGCAGAGGTGGTCAGCAGGCTGCTGCTGCCTCCGTCACCGTTGGTGACCGTGACCGTCCGCTTGCCGGACTTCGCGGTGGCAACCTGGAAGGTGTTCAGGTCGAACTTCAACAAGACCCACAACAGGTGATCGTTCTTGCGTTCGGTGGAGACCACCGTGATGCCGTTGTCGGCGGCCGACGCCGAATCCGGGTACGTGACCGATGCGGTCACGCCATTGTCGAAGTTCCCCCCGCAGATCGCGATCCGCATCGTCGTCTCAGGCGATGGTTCGGTCGGTTGGGGACAGACCGGAGGGGCCGACTGTCCCGGGACCAGGGTGGCGGTCGCCGACGGCAAGGCCGTGGCCGTCGCGGTCACGTTCGGTCCAGTCGTCGGGGTAACGGTCACTGTCGGGAACGGCGCATCCACCGCACCCTGGCGCCGGACCCGGGGGCTGACCGCGGTCACCGACGGGCCCGCCACGACCGAGAAGACGAAGCAATCCGCCGTCGGAGTAGGCGTGGGCGTCCCCACACCGGCAGTCGTCTTGGCACAGTCCAGCGAAGATCGCTTGACGATCAGCGGCGTGCCGTTCTGGAGGTCAATCTGCAAGGCCCGCGTCCCGAGCGTCGCCGTGGACGCGACAGTCAGCTTGACCGTCAGGACCGTCCCGTCCTCGTTCATGACCGTCTTGTTGTCATCGACCGCCAGCAGTGGATCGGCGGCAAAAGTCGTCTCATTCAGGAACCGCACCTGCGGCATCAGACCGGTGGTGGAGAAGCCCTGGCCAGTGACCGTCACGGTGTACTCCGTGGCGCCCAGCCCGACGGTCTTCGGCGAGACTTCGGTGAACCCGAGGGCTGCATTCACATAGAAGGGAATGCTGGCCATTCCCCCATCGGCGTTGGTCAGGGTGATCGTGCGGTACCCGACGGCAGCGCCGACATCAATCCGGATCCCGAACGTGATCGTCGTGTTGTTCACCAATGTTGTTGGACCAACCGTGCTGTCGATTGCCATGTTGAGGGTTGACGCGTAGCCCGCTCCTGATCCGACCTTTACCTCCACCAGGTTCGACTGGAAGTTGCTGCCCCGCAAGGTGACCACGTAACTGCGGTTGGCCCCAAGGGCGGACGGGGTAATGGTGGTGATGGAGGGAGGGGTGTTCACCGTGAACACGCCGGAGAGCGTGGCGCTTCCACCGTCGGGGTTGGTGACCACGATCGAGCGGGTTCCGGTAGTTGCCGTTGCCGCAATCGTGATGTTGACCGCAAGGCGGGTATTGACTGCCGACGAGATCGCGTAGTTCTGGGTCACCTGCGACCCGGTCGTGTCGCCGGTACGCGTGAACCTCACGGTAGCCTGGGGCGAGAAGTTCGTCCCGGAAAGCGTGACCATCTTGCTCTCGGCCCCGGCCCCGAAGTTGGTGTTATCGGTGATCGCCGTGATCGTCGGCCGTACCGTCACCTCGAAGGCATTGGCGAAGGTCACCGATCCCCTGTCCGGGTTCACCACCTGGACCGCGTACGACCCGGCTGTGGACGACGTACCCACTGCCACCGTGGCGGTCAGGGAACCACCACCGGAGGCGACGGTCACACCGGATACCGTCACCCCTGCAACTGCGTTGCCGGCTCCATCGATGACCGATACGACTGGCACCGTCGCTCCGGCATTGGCAGTCTTGAAGTTCGATCCAGACAGGTAGAGCGTCTGCGCGCTGCTGTTCTGCCCGTATTGCACCGCTGACGTCCCGGCGTTCGCTGCCGACCGCCCAACCGCGGCGATCACCGGGCCACTGGTAACCACGAATGTTCCGGATGTCGACACCAGCACCGAGTCCGGCGAGGTGATCGTCATGGTGTACGTGTCAGCCGCCGTGGCAGGTGAGACCGTCACCAGCACCGTCAGGCTGGTCCCGTCGGCACCAGCCGTCACCTGGCCTGCCACGATGTCCGTGGTAAGCACCGGTGACGTCGCCCCGCGTCCGAAGGTGACGTTGGACGACGCATTCAGACCCGTCCCGAAGATCGTCAGGGGTGCTGAGACCGCCCCCGCTCCGATAACCGTCGGTGACACGGTGACCGACCCGGTCGAGACGACCGTCACGGCGTTCGGGATTGTCTTCGTGCCACCATCGAGGTTGGTGATCAGCAGGCCTCGTGGCCCGCCAAGTGCCGTGGATGGCACGACCGCGTCGAAGGTCATCGAGTTTGAGTCACCAACCGCGGACGAACCCACAACCGCAGCGACATCCGGGCTTCCTTGACCGGTGGCCGGCAACACGCTGACCGTCGTGCCACTCCCGAAGTTCGCACCACCCAGTGCCAGACGCACGGTTGTCTCTCCACTGACGGGTGGATTGAGGTAACTCGGGGTGATGCTGGATGCCGTCGGGCGCGGAGTGACCGTAAGCAACCCGGCAAGTGAACAGAGCGGATCACTCCCCTGGTCATCGTTGTCGACCTTGACCCAGACTGGACCCGTCTCTGCATCCGAGTCGATGGTCACGCTGGTGGTCAGCAGCGTCGTCGTCCGCGCCGTGACACTCACCGTTGTCAGAGCGATGTCCGATGCCGTGCCGACGGTCGTGGTATTCCCGCCAGCGTTGCAGACAACTGTCGAGCCCGTCCCGACCTGCGACGAAGGGATCCGTTGGACCGATACCTTCGCCTGCGGGCTAAACCCGCCTCCCGTGACGGTCAACGTCCGCGAGGTCGCGCCCTGGCCAATCGAGGCCTCGGAAATCGCGGTGATCAGCGGGGACCCATTTACGGTCAGTGCACTCGTCGCCGAGACGAGACCGCCGTCTCCATTCACGACCGACAGGTTGCGGACCGTAGCCGCTGCGCCGCTGGTCACGCAGACCTTGAGGACAAGTGCAGTCGCGGACACCGAGGTGACCGTCGTGGTGACGTCCCCGCTGTTGTTCGAGAAGGTCGCCTGCACCGTCCCGGTCAGGGCATTCGCACTGAAGCCGGTCCCCGGTACGGTTACAGCCACACCAGGGGCTGAGGCATCGCATAGGCGGGTCGTCGGGTTTGTTCCCGCGCCGCGCCCGAGATTGTTCGGAGTTATGCCGACAACCGTCACCGTCGGTGGCGCGGCAATCTGCAGCTGGGTCAGAGCGGCAACCTCACCGCTCTCATCCCGGTTGTCCAGGTAGATCGTGCGCCGTTCCGCAGTCGTTCGCGCCGTCGAGGCGATGGCCATCGTCAGCGTCACCTGTGTCGAGCTGTTCCACTGGGTGGTGAAAGTGATGTCGCCGGGGTTCGGGTCGATGCGCACCCGCACCCCGGGGAGGATGTTCGTTGCCGTCAGGTTGAGCACCGCGCCACTCGACCCGGACCCGTAGACCGTCTGCGACAGCGAGGCCCCTGACGGCGGACTGGTCAGCGTTACCGCATTGGCGAACGACACCGTCCCGCCGTCTGCATTGGTCACCGT
>CANFGH010000134.1 GCA_947446285.1 Chloroflexota bacterium | reverse complement strand
GGTCGCGGCGATTGCCGATGCGAACCCGACCGACTGTTGCGCCGGGATCAACTGGTCGTCGGTGCCATGTTGGATCAGGAACCGGGGCGCAGTTGATGGGTCGAGGCCGGTGAGATGGGTGGATGGATTTGCCTGGCGCACCGCGTCGGGGACACCGCCAATTGGGGCGCCAAGGAGCTCACTTTCCGGGGAATCCGCGTCGCGCTTGGGTCCGAGGCGCGGCGAGACGGTCGATGCATCGAACTGGGCGTCCATCCGGCCGAAGTCGATTGGCCCGTACCAGTCGATGACTGCACGGACGGTCGTGGACGTGTTTGAGACTGGTGCGTGGTCTCCATCGAATTCGGTGATGTGTGATGCCGCGCCGATCATCGATGCGAGATAGCCCCCGGCACTCGGGCCCCACGCGACGAAGCACTGCGGGTCAAGGTTCCAACGCATCCAATTGTTTCGGAGGAACCGGATTGCCTCGCGGCAGTCGGCGACAGGCGCGGGAAATATGGCCTCGGACGAGAGGCGATAGTTGATGCTCGCCACCGCGTACCCCCGACCCGTCGCCGCGATGATCGGATCCATTTCGCGATTGCGAGATGTGCCCATCCGGAACGCCCCACCGTGAATTCCCACGATCACGGGGAATGGCCCATCCCCATCGGGAGGGAGGTAAAGATCCAGGGTTTGCGAAGCGGATTTTGTTGCGTAGGGCACGTCAAGCCAACGTCGTTGTTCCATGATGGGGTTGGGGTCCTGTCCAAAGAAAAGGTCTGTTTTCCGTCAGAGCCAAAGCACTCTAGCCTAGCCGAACTTCGGTCAGGGATCGTCAGGCAGGTCACCGCATTCCGGGTTCACATTGCCCCGAGCGTCTCGACGACGGAGAACACGGGTTCGCGTGCCGAGCTCGGACCAGCAAAAGGGAAAGCCCCAGCCAGTCTTGGCTGAGGCGCTGCAGAGATCAATGTGCGGGTGGCGCGTGGAATGTGTCAGTGGGGTATTGGGCACAGCGCGTGGCCCTCATGGGTGATACCCACTTCATCAAAGCGGTGACCAATTTCCGCCATGAAGTCGGCCATCAGTGTGGGATCGAAGACATCAAGGACAACCATCGCGCGGTGATTGTCAACCTTGCCGACAATTGTGTGCTCGACGTGGACGAACTTCGACTGCATCGCGCGGTCGCCGTCAACGGCCGCACGCCAACTGTCGGGCGGAGGGGGAGGGATTCGAACCCTCGATACCCTTGCGGGTATAGCGGTTTAGCAAACCGCCGCACTAGGCCGACTATGCGACCCCTCCGTCACGCGTGCGCGGGGAAAGTTGCGCACCCCGAGTATACCGAAGGGGTCTGCCGGTTACTGTGGCGCGTGCTACCTGACCGGTTTGAGTTTCCGCAGGACGAGTGGCCACGTCAGGTGCCAGAACGCATCGTTCGCATACGGGTTGAGGATGCTTGGCCACCCAACCCAGTAGACCTGGCTCATCACGTTGTGGTGGAAACTCTGCACCAGGGGGATATTCGGCAGGTCGCGCAACCAGACATCCATCGCCTTCGGGAAGAGATCAAGCATCTTTCGGTCCGCGACCGGCACCTGTTCCATCTCATTCACGATGCCGTCGAATTCCTTGTCGGTCCATCGGGAGTACGAACCGCCCGCACCGCCGGCCGAGGCGCCCTCGACAATGGCATTGCGGCTATGGAAGAGGGTGAGGGTGAAGTGCGGGTCGACGATGCTGCCACCGTGCCCGTAGATCCATGCCGTCGCACGGCCCGAACGAATGCGGTCCAGCCAGTCCGGTGGTTGGTCGTACGTGGCGTCGAAGCCTTCCCGGCGTAGGAGCTCGGCGAGCACCGGTCCCATGTCGGCCCACTGCGGGTGCCCGAGGATTGGGATGCGGACCCGCGCACCGTCGCGTGCCCAATATCCCTCAGGATCGCGACGGAACCCGCGTTGTGCAAGACGCTTCGTGGTCTCCTTGGGGGCATAGCGGTTCGAGGGGAACTCCCATAAGCGGTACTTGACCGCCTCAAGATAGGGTTCGAGGGCACGGAAGTTCGGGTAGGGAAGCGGGGTGGCCTCGCCGAACCCTTCCTGCCCGATATCCACAAGACGCCGGCGGTCGATGGCGAAAGAAATTGCCCACCGGATAGCCGGATCATCGAATGGGGCGACGCGCGTGTCGAACCAGAGTGACAACGGCCACCAGTCGATGTTCCCGTAGGGTGCGCGTCCAAATGAGTACGTCATCAGGGCCATGCGTTCGGAAAGCGCCGTACCCGCCTTCGGCTTGCCAGCCGGCGCGTAGGCGCCGTCGAGGGTTCCTCCCGTGCGCGCACCATCAACGCCCTCGCCGACAAGCGCACGCGCCGTGCTGTGCAGGACCGTCCACGAGTGGTCGAACTCGCCACGGGTCATACCCATTGCAAGGCGGTTTTCGTCCCCGTAGGGCACCATCACGATCCGTTCCGGCCCCGGCATCGTGGTGAATTCCGTGCGTGCGCCCCAGTAGTCTTCACGTCGGTCGAGAAACTTCCACGTATCGGTCCACCGGCTGATCCGGTACGGACCGGTTCCGAACGGCCAACCGGCATCGGGGTCGTGGAAATCGAACTCGATCAGGGACTTCCCACGGAAGACGTGTTCCGGCAGGATCTTCAGTCCGGTGTCGAACTTGAAGGTCAGGAAATCGAAGACAAAGCGAGGGCTTGGTGCCTTGAACCGGATCACGACGTGCTGGTCGCCGTCCGTGAAGGCATCCTTGACCTGGGCGCGGACGTCGGCTGCGAATGGGATCGAGGTGGAGGCATCAGCGAGGGTGAGGATGGTGAAAGCCACGTCACGCGGTGTGAATGGCTTGCCATCGGCCCAAACCGCGTCCTTGCGGATCCGCACGCGGACCTCATCCGACGCCCCGTTGTAGACGAAGTCATGGGCAAGCCACGGGATGAGGCCCACCCCGAACGCCGAGAAGTAGAAGAGTGGTTCCCACATGGCGGCGTGCCCGGTCTGGTGACTGGCGCTGTAGTGGTACGGGTTGCCGATGCCAGTATCGGTGAAACGTGCCGGCATGCTTCCGTTCATGAGGTGAAGGGTGCGGTGGCGCGGAACATCCGCCAGGGCGTTTCGGTACACCGGCGATCCGGATGGGGTCTGCCCGCACGCGGCGAGGAACCCCGCGGTCGCGGTTGCCAGAGCCATGCGCCGGGGAACGACGAGACGGGTCGGGAACGTCTCATCCGGCGCACGGACAGGATCCAGTGGAGGTTGGGTGGTCGACCCTGGCGTGGTTGGCCGGAAGACAAGCTGCCCGGAATCTGCGTGGTCGGTAGGGTGCGCCACGCTATCGCTTCGGGTTGCCATCGATTGCTTCCGGCCGGTCATCAGGAACAGGTTTTACGGGAATCCCGAGGCCGGGATGCCGGCCCACGCCGTTTTGGGAATGATCGCACGGGAACTCGTGGCGATGCCGATTCCAGACGTGATCTGACACCTCATCGCGACCACCAGATGCCCGGACGCCCCTGGAAATCGGAGCGCCGGGCATCGTCCGTCAGTGAGTGGCTGGCATCGGCACCCCGTGTGCCTGCGCGAGGGCGTCGATGGCGTCCCAGGTGTCATCCGGAATGGAGATGCCCGAAGCCTTTCGTGATGCAGTCGTGCGGGATTCAGGTTCGCCGGGAAGCATGACGGTATTCGACCCGGTACCAGGGACCTTCTTCAGGGCATCCGTGACCCTCTCGACGTGGTCCCGGTAGTGGGTGGCGTCGCCGAAGGCCGACGGATCAATCACGACCAGGAACGCCCCCGCGCCCCGTGCGGCCAGGTCAGCTCCCGTGCGCGTGTCGCCAAGGTTGCCGGCAAGGGTTGGGGTCGCATCGTCGATGACCGCAAGGGTTCCCATCAGCGCGGACGCAAGCGCGAGGCCGTAGCCCTTGTGGCCTCCGAACGGAAGCAACATGCCACCCGCGTAGAAGTCCTCTGGATCCGTACTCGGGTGTCCGTCCTTGTCCACGATGCAGCCCGGGGGAAGCGCCTCGTGCTTGGCTCGGGCCACCTTGACCTTGCCTTCGGCGACGACCGTCGTGGCGAAGTCGATCAGGACCGGTGGGTGGTCGTCGTTCCCGACGGGGATGCCCATTGACCACGGGTTCGTGCCGAGGAATCTGGCGGCGCCTCCGAACGGCGTCGCCGCGCCGACCCCGGGTCCGGCACCGCCAACGGTCAGGATGGTCACCAGTCCTTCAGCAGCTGCGGTTTCGGCGTAGTCGCCGACGCGTCCAAGGTGGTTTGCGTGTCGGATCGCGGCCCCCGCGATGCCGTGGATGTGCGCCCGTGACATTGCCTCACGCAAGGCAAAGACCGCCGCCACTTGCCCGAAGCCTCGCGCACCGTCGACAAGGACCGTCGCACCACGTCCGCCGATGATCGATGGGCGCGCCGCCGGGTGGATCACCCCGGCGGCGATCTGTTGGGCGTACTGCGGGATGCGGATGGCCCCGTGACTGTCGTGCCCGGCGAGGTTGGCCCTCACCAAATGACCGGCGACCTCGGCCGCGATGTCTTCAGGTGCGCCAAGATGGATGAAAATGCCGGTTGCGGTCGCTTGGAGCGATGCGGGGTCCACGGTGCGGTAGTCGGCCACGGTTACGTCCTTCTTGTGTACATGGGTTGTGCCCCGTCGTCGTGATGGCTCGCGCCAGTCGCCTCCGGGTCCGGTCGGCTAGCGTAGCACGGAGGCGTCCGCCATCCAGCACGTATCGATATAGGCAGTCACGCGAGATCGCTGGGGTGGTCGCGCACGCCGACAAGGTCGTGCACCGCGCGCATGACGGCGTCGGCGAGTTCGTCAGGGTCTGTTCCAGTCCGGTCGGCGTCTAGCTGGATCCGCATCGCTATCAGGGAAGCCAGTGCATCGCTCTCTGAGGCTTCGAGACCTCCGATGCGGACGAGGTCCTCAACGAGCTTCCAGGCAAGGGCGTCGGTCGCTGTCACCTTCGCCGGATCATGGCGAGGCAAAGGTACCCCGTCAGCCACCGGCGAGTTTCACCCGGAACCCAAGGGCTTCCAGACGCGGTTGAAGGCGTTCCCGGCAGTCGCCCTGGATCTCCACGACGTCATCGCGGACCGCACCACCCGCGCCGGCAATCCGGCGGAGTTCACGCCCGACCTCCTCAAGCTGGTCGGCCGGCAGGCCAGTCACCACGGTCACCGTCTTGCCTCCCCGTCCGCCCTTGACGCGCCAGAGGCGGACCCAACCGTCAGCAGGTGCTTGTGGAACCGGTGGTCCCGACGACGTGGGCCGGCGCTTGACGGTCTCCTTGGGCGCGACCCGGCCTCCGTCAGATGAGTAGACGAGGCGCGAATTTGACATCCCTGGGAGTGTATCCGGCTCCCGGAAATGAGGGAACCCCGGACCCGATGAATGCACCGGATCCGGGGTTGTGGCTGTTCTCCACCCTATCAGCGCGGAGAGGGAATGTAGTGCAGGGTCTTCCTACATCTCGGGCAGGTCGAGGATCCTCTGGAGCTCGTCATTCCAGGACTTGAGTCCATCCTCAAACCCGACCTGACCGACGTACCACGGGTTGCCCTTCTCACCGAAGACCGGATCGAGTTCGAGACCACGGAGGTTTGCCGGGATGATGTGCACCATCGCACTTTCGAAGTTCTCGAGATACAGCTGGAACTTGGGATCCTTGAAGTAGTCGTCCTTCATGATGTCAGGACGCACGTTGGCCTGGTTGCCACTCATCGTGTTGAAGGTCAGGGCGCCATCCTTGCTGACGATGTGCTTGAGGAACTCCCAGGTCTGGTCGGTGGCCTTGGACGCGGCGTTGATGTTCCACGTGCCTCCCCGCAACTCTGAGGGACGCTTGCCGTCCTTGCGCTTGGGGAACAGGATCGACTTGAACTTCAGGGACCCGTCCTTGTTCAACTTGTTGATGTTGAACACACCCAGCGATCCCTGATGGCTGATGCCAATCTGGCCGTTGACGAACATCTGGTCCGCCGTGATGTCCTTGGGCATGTTGCCGGGGTGGGCGACGACCTTCTCCTTGTTGGCGAGGTCGTACATCCAGCGCATCCCTTCCTTGGCGCCAGCTTCGGTCAGGATGGCCTTCTTGCCGTCCTCACTGAACTTGTCACTGTTGAAGGCACGCGTCAGGGCAGTGGTGCCGGGGGAGCTCGGGAGGGTTGTCCAGAGGCCGAAGCCCTGTGACTTCTCCATGTACTTGCCGACCTTGACGGCAATCTCATAGAGCTTTGCCATGGTCCAGTCGGGCGACTTCGGGTCTGGCATCGTGGCGCCGGCGGCCTCGAGGATCTGGGTGTTGTAGAGGAAGCCGTCCTGGCCGGTCCATCCCCAACTTGGAAGGCCCCACGTCTTTCCCTGCCACTTCTGATAATCAATGAAGGGCTTGTAGAACTGGCCGAGGTCGTACTTGTCGCGCGCGATCAGGTCGTCGACGGGGACGATGACTTTGCGCTTGGCCGCCTGGTACATCTGCCAATGCGAAGGGTCCCACGCGTGCAGGTCGCCTAATGTCCCGGCCTGGGCGGCGGCGAGCATCTTGGGGTAGGCCGACTGCTGATTGCCGCCTTCCAAGGCAATCGGGCGGTACTCCACCTTGATGTTCGGGTTCTTCTCGGTGAAGGTCTTGATCATCAGTTCCGGCCACTTGCCGTCACCGCCCCGGAAGGTCTCCCAGGAAATCGACGCCGCCGGAAGGGTCTTGGCGCCACCGGACTGGGCGGCTGCGGTCGGCGCAACCGTTGGTGCGGCTGCTGCAGGGGCCGCGGTCGGCGCGGCTGCTGCCGGGGCCTTGGTCGGTTCGGCCTTTGGTGCCGGTGCTGCCGGTGCGGTTTCGCCACCACACGCAACGGCGACCAACCCGGCAATCGCGCCGGACATGCCGGTCAGGATTGCCCGGCGACTTCGGAATCTCTCGCTCAAGCTCATGCTCTCCCCCAATGAAACCCACGGTGACCGCGCCCGGTCTAACCGATCACTCACCATCTGCGACCGTCCTGACACCAATTCATCATGGTGTCGTTGCGATACGGTTGCAACGGGTTCCGGGCCTAGGATAGTGACGCCAGACGGATTACGCAAATACCCGCATCTAATCATCGTGCGGCCGTGCAGTGGCGAGGCGGGCTTGATCTCAAGAAGCGCGCCATGCTGACCACCCGATGGTTGCCCATCCGATGATGAAGGCCACGCCTCCCAGAGGGGTGATTGCGCCGAAGAGGCGGATGCCGGTGAGCGCCATGAGATAGAGGCTTCCGGAAAACAGGACTACCCCGGCGACGAATGCCCATCCGGCCACGCTTGCAGGTGACTGGGGCCATTGACCAGCCACGATTGCCACCACGAAGAGCCCTGAGGCGTGGTACATCTGGTACCTGGCGCCGGTCTCCCAGATCACCAGCAGGTCAGGCGCGACCCATCCGGACAGGCCATGTGCGCCGAATGCGCCAAAGGCGACGCCGACCATCGCGCAGACCGCTCCGGCGATCATCCATTCCCGCGCGATCATCATGATGCCTAACCCTTTCTGATGGGCGCGAAGTCAGGCCTCGCCTCCCCCATGTCTACCATGAAGCGGGTACCATGCCGATCGGACACCGGTCGTCCGGGCGCAGACGGCGCTTCAGACGGGAATGGTCCGGCACGGGGAAATCATTCCCGGCGGGGACTGGTGTCCACGAGATTGAGGAGAGCAATGGACGGATCGAAGCTGCGCGCGAAAATCCAGTCGGGGGAACGCATCTACGGCACAATGACCTCGCTGGTCCGGAACCCCCGGTGGGCCTCGGTCTTTGGCCGGCTCGCCTTCGACTACGTGATTGTCGATACCGAACACGCCCCAACCGGTCGGAGCGAAGCCGCCGACCTGGCGTTTGCCCTGCACG
>CANFGH010000133.1 GCA_947446285.1 Chloroflexota bacterium | reverse complement strand
CGGAGGCACCTCGTGCGCGAGGCGAACCGCAACCTCGATCAGGATTGCAACGCCTCCCTTGTCGTCGATCGCGTGGCCACACACGAAGTCCCCAAGCAGAACCGGTGCCTTCCGCGAACGTGCCGGAACGATCTTGCTACCGGTATGCACGCCGATCGCTGCAAGTTCGGATCGTGCGCGCTTGCAGTCAACCCACGCGTTCCGCCAGATCATCGCCTCACGTCCGGCCTTGACGCGTTCGATAGGGGACTCCTCGGAGACGTGCAGCGATCCGAAACACAACACACCGGTGACAACCGTGCCGTCATCGGCAAGGACATCAACCAGACCTTCCCCCCATTTGAATGGATACAGGCCACCCATGTTCTGGACGCGAAGCCGACCGTCCGGTTCGACACGCTTGACGATGAGTCCCAACTCGTCCTTGTGGGCGGTCAGGTGGAGTGGCGCACTGTCCGACCGTCCTCGGAAGTGCGCGAGGATGTTCCCGGCACCGTCCTGCCACGTCCGGACTGCGAGGGGGCCGATCAGGTCGAGGATGACCGGATCGATTTCGCGTTCGCATCCGACAGGCGAGTGGCTTCGGCAAAGCAACTCCAGGGACTTGACGATTGGGGCCGCGGCTGACGGCCAGTCAGTGGATTGGGGCGCGCTCTTGGCAAACTCGTCCGTCATCGCTGTCCTTCCCGTTTCGACAATCTCGCAATTTGGTGGATGGTACTCGCGTCGGCGGGGCCGGGGTGCCGGGTCAAGTGTCCTCCGTTACCCTTTCAGGGTGTCGGCACCAGCAACGCGTCTCCAACACGGGCCAACGACGACGGTATTGGGCGGCGGTGCGCTCGGATTGACGGTCGCCCTCCGGCTTGCCCAGAGGGGTGAACGCGTCACCCTCGTTGAGAAGGAACCGACTGCCGGTGGCTTGGCATCCGGTTTCCAACCTGCACCCGACCTGCCGGGTGGTGGCCCCTTCCTCGACCGCTTCTACCACCACCTCTTCCGATCAGATACGGCGATCATCGCCCTCATCGAAGAACTGGGTCTTTCTTCGAAAGTCAGGTGGGGTTCACCAATCAACTCGGTGCTTTGGGATGGGAACTACTGGCGGCCGTACACCGTTCCCGGACTTCTGGGATTCTCACCACTGCCGTTCGTGGACCGCATCAGGATGGGAGCGGTGCTCGCGTTCTTGAAGGCATGGCCGAACGTCAGGTACTTCGAGCGCCACACCGCCGCCGCCTGGTTGAGGCGCATGATGGGCACCCGGGCGTTCGGGATCCTATGGGAACCGCTGCTGCGGGCGAAATTCGGTTCCCGCGCGGATGACATCTCGCTTGCTTGGTTCTGGTCCCGGATCTATTGCCGGAGCTTTTCACTGGGATTTCTTGAACCCGGCTTTCAGGACCTCTACGACGCGATGGTTGGTGAAATCCGTCGCCTCGGCGGCGAGATCCGGCTCGGAACCCATGTGGACGGCGCGAGACCGATTGCCGGGGACCGGTGGTCGGTGTCACTACGTGATGCCGAAGGAACGCCGCAGACCATCGTTTCCGACCGTGTGGTGTCAACCCTACCGGTCCGCGTCACCGCCCGCCTGATCCCGGACCTTCCCGATGCCTGGCGCCGTCGGCACGACTGGGGCGAGGCTTTCGGAGCACACTGCCTTGTGCTTGCACTTGACAAGCCACTGCTGCCGGAAAACACTTACTGGCTGAACGTGAATGACGGAGGCTATCCGTTCCTGGTCGTCGTCGAGCATACGAATTACGTCCCGCCGTCGCGCTACGGTGGTCGGCATATCGTGTACTTCGGGAACTACCACCCGATGGTCCACCCACTCTTCACGAAGTCCGTTGACGAGGTCCGCGCCGAGTACGTGCCGGCCATCAAGCGGATCGTCCCTTCATTCGATGAGTCGTCAATCCGTGACGCGTGGGTCTTCGGGGCACCGTATGCGCAACCGATCGTGACACGGGAGTTCCCGTCCCATATTCCGCCACTCAAGGGCCCGCTGCCCGGTCTTTGGATCGGCAGCATGTTCCAGGTGTACCCACAGGATCGAGGACAGAATTACTCGGTCGCCCTGGCAAACCGGCTTGTCCTGGAAATGGTTAGCGAACGACGGGGCAGCGGCTGACCTGTTGCGTTGCTTTCGGGTTCGTCACATCGCCGCAGTTGCGCTAAGGGTGACCCGGTGCTAGACTGGCATCACCTTAACAACTGCACTGACCGCTCTTATCCAGAGAGGTGGAGGGATACGGCCCGACGAAACCCGGCAACCACCGCGTGTGTGATCGCTCGCAACGCGCGACAGGTGCCAACTCCGGTCACCAGGCAAACGGCATCACGCTGAATGAATGTGACAAGATAAGCTTGCATACAGTAGCTTCACGTCTGTCGTACCCCGGCCTCATGCCCGGGGTTTTTTTGTTCCCCCCGGGTAGTGCCTGGTGAGTTCGGTCCGTGAAGGACAAGGACAACGGTGGAGACACCGGGTATCAGGAGGGGATGAACCCCATGGTCAGTACATTGGCGCCAGTGGTGGCGGGCCGTCCGGGTGGCAACGACGGACGGACGCGTATCAATGGTCTTGCGTGTCGCGAATGCGGTGACACCTACGAAATCGCACCAATTCATGTCTGTAGCCGTTGCTTTGGCCCACTTGAAGTTCAGTATGACTACGACCTCATCCGAGAGACCGTGTCGCGCGAGACGATTGCCCGGGGCCCGGACAACATGTGGAGGTACCGGGATTTTCTTCCGCTTGACGGAGAGGGTGACATCGACTGGCGCGTGGGATGGACGCCACTGGTGCGCGCCACCAGGCTTGGCAAGGCTCTCGGCATCAACAACCTCTGGCTGAAAAATGACGCCGTCAACCCTACCTATTCATTCAAGGACCGTGTCGTCGCCGTCGCTTCGGCGAAGGCCAAGGAATTCGGGTTCGACACCTTTGCGTGTGCCTCAACCGGCAACCTCGCGAGTGCAGTAGCCGCTGCGGGTGTCCGCCTCGGGCTCATCACGTACGTCTTCCTGCCTCAGAACACCGAACGCGCCAAGTTCCTGAACGCCCAGGTCTACGGCGCGAATGTCATCGCCATCGATGGCACCTATGACGATGTGAACCGGCTTTGCTCCGAAATCGCCGACCAGCGCGGCTGGGCGTTCTGCAACATCAATGTTCGGCCCTACTACTCCGAAGGGTCGAAGACGCTCGCATTTGAAGTCGCCGAGCAACTTGGCTGGGAAGTACCCGACCACCTGGTAATCCCGATTGCATCCGGGTCGCTTCTGGTCAAGATCACCAAGGGCTTCAACGAACTGGCCAAGGTCGGACTGACGAACGGCAAGGCGTTCAAGGTGTCCGGTGCCCAGGCCGAAGGATGCAACCCGGTTGCCCACGCGTACACCCGGAATTGGGACGCCGTCAAGCCCGTGAAAACCCCGAATACCATCGCGAAGTCGCTGGCTATCGGAAATCCGGCGGACGGGTACTACGTGCTCAAGACCACGCGGGCAACTGGTGGCAGTGTTGCGGAGGCAACCGATCCGGAGATTGCCGATGCGATGCGCCTGTTGGCCTCGACCGAAGGGATCTTCGCCGAGACCGCGGCAGGTGTGACCATCGCTGTGCTTAAGAAGCTGGCCGAACAAGGAAAGTTCGGGCGCGACGAGCGGGTAGTCGCCTACATAACAGGAAATGGCCTCAAGACCCTTGATGCCGTTGACACCCTGCTCGGTGAGACGCCGGTCGTGCAGCCGAACCTCGATGCATTCGAGACCTACCTGTCCACACGACATTGAGGTGATCGTGCGGGTGACCTGCGACGCACGTTCGATTACCGCTTGCCCCCGCACTCCCTAGAATGAGGCTGATGAAATGGCAGTGAAAGTACGCATTCCAACCCCACTCCGTCCGCTTGCCGGCGGGGCGTCAGAAGTGACGCTACAGCCCGGGACGGTGGGCGAGGTTCTCGCATCGCTTGAGACCGATTTTCCTGGCTTCCATGATCGCCTGCATGACGAACGTGGTGAGATCCGTCGTTTCGTGAACATCTACGTGAACGGCGAGGACATCCGGTTCCTGGAAGGTCAGTCGACACCGGTCGCGGATCGTGATGAGGTGAGCATCGTCCCGGCAGTTGCCGGGGGATAGTGCGTCGGCATCCCAACCCTCGACGCCCACCCGGTCAACGGGTGGGCGTTTTGAGTCCCTGCCGGGATCGCCTGGCGATCATGGGTGCCTAATTGGGGAGCTATGATCTTGCCCATGCCTGACGGATTGACGCCACCGTCCCTCAACGACCCCGTTTCCATGTTGGTTGGAGCGTGGCATGCGCGGACCCGGATTGAAGGCCTTCCGGACCATGCACGGCCACAGAGCCGCGCTGATGGCTATGTAATCCAACGGGCACTCGTCGCAAAGTCGGGCGAGCAGGCTCTCGGTTGGAAGATTGCAGCAACAAGTGTGGCTGGCCAACGCCATATCGGGGTTTCCGGGCCGCTAGCCGGGCGAATTCTTGCGAGCCGATTCCAATCCAACGGAACCCTCGCCTCGCTGCGGGGCAATGCAATGCGTGTTGCAGAGGCAGAGTTCGGTTTCCGCATTTCACGGGACCTTCGCCCGTCTTCCACTGAGCCGTTCATGGTGGCGGAAGTCATGGCTGCGGTCGGGTTCGCATTCCCGGCAATCGAACTCCCCGATTCACGTTACCGTGATTTCGTGAGTGCCGGAGAGGCACAACTCATTGCTGATCTTGCGTGCGCGGGAACCGTCATCAAGGGTCCGGAGACTGTGCACGGCTGGTCGCGTGGTGGACTAGCCAACCATCGTGTTACGGCGTACCGCAACGGGGAACTCGTGGCTGAAGGCAACGGCGCAAACGCACTGGGAGATCCATGCGTGGCGCTCACCTGGCTCGCAAATGAACTGATCACCCTCGGAAGCTACCTTGCGGTCGGAGACGTCGTGATCACCGGAACGTGCGTCGTGCCCCTGCCAGTATCGGAGGGCGACGTGGTGATGGTCGATTTCGGAACTCTTGGTCACGCGTCAGTCACCCTGACGGACTGACGTCAGGGTCAAGAGACGTTCACGACCGGCAACACGCGTCTGGCACTCATGCCCGGGGTTCCGGCGGACGCGATGGCTGCGGAAAGGCCCTCGTTGAGGCTTCCACTCCGGTATCCCTGCAAGTCCAACGTGACATGACGGAACCCTATCGCCTTGAGCCGCGAGGTGATGAGCACGTTGATGCCATCACTGAAGAACCGGGGCAGGTCTGACGGAGGCACTTCAATTCGGGCCAGTTCGCCATGGTGACGGACCCGTACTTGGCGGAACCCAGCCTCGTAGAGCACCATTTACGCCTGATCGATCTGGGCGAGTTTCTCGGGGGTCACGCGCTCACCGTAAGGAATCCGCGATGACAAGCAGGCGAATGCGGGCTTGTCCCACGTCTCGAGACCGAGGTGGCGCGAGATTGCACGGATTTCCGGCTTACCGAGACCCGCCTCAAGCAGTGGCGCACGTGCGCCCATTACCTTGGCGGCCTGCATGCCTGGCCGGTAGTCGCCAGTGTCATCCAAGTTCGCGCCGTAGACCACGGTCGCCAGACCCTCTTCCGTCGCAACCGGAAAGATTGTCGTGAAGAGTTCCTGCTTGCAGTAGAAGCAACGGTTCGTGGGGTTGCTTGCGTAGTTCTCATCGGCGAGTTCGTGCGTCTCGACAAGGATGAGGCGGACCCCGATATCGCGTGCAAGGCGCTTGGCTTGCTGGAGTTCGTGGCTTGGGTAACTCTCGGACACGGCAGTCGCTGCGATGGCCCGGTCACCAAGCTCGTCGACGCATACCTTGAGGAGAAGCGTGCTATCCACCCCTGCCGAGAACGCGACAAGCGTGCTGCCGAGTTCCCGGCAAATGGCCCGGAGACGCGCGTACGCCTCCGCCTCTCCGGGCGTCAGGTCTACTGTGCTGGTCACCGCATCTGCAACAGCTGTCATCGCGCGATCCGATCTTCGATGGATCTATGGTACCCCCTTGGCAGTTTCGGAAGCGTTGTTGCTCTCTGCTACCCTGCGCCAAAGGAGATGCTCAGGTGACCAAAGCTGAAAGTATCCGAAGCCATCCCGCCGAGTACACCGAGCTCCTCGCTCGATTGGCCACGGTGCACGACCTCC
Organism: Chloroflexota bacterium; assembly: GCA_947446285.1. Classification (GTDB taxonomy): domain Bacteria; phylum Chloroflexota; class UBA11872; order UBA12225; family UBA12225; genus UBA12225. Next base: position 1,742 of record CANFGH010000133.1, on the reverse strand, counting down.
ACGCCGCCAGCGCGGTACTTGGTTGGGACCAGATGACCTATCTTCCGGCCGGAGCCGGCGGACCGAGGGGACGGCATCTCGCGACGCTTACGCGCCTTGCCCATGAGCATTTCACCGATGATCGTATCGGGGTTCTGATCGACACTCTTCGACCGTTCGAAGCATCGCTCCCTGCCGACAGCGACGAGGCGTCCCTGCTGAGGGTTGCGCGTCAGGACTACGGCCGTGCCGTGCGTGTGCCGGGTTCATTCATGGCGACGTTCGCCGAACACCAGTCTGCCTCGTATCAGGCTTGGACCGTCGCACGACCAGCCAATGATTGGAAATCGGTCACGCCAATCCTCGAGCGAACGGTCGAACTTAGCCGTGAGTACGCTCGGTTCTTCCCGCGCACCACACACCTTGCCGATGTCTTCGTCGATGAAGCCGAGCCGGGCCTGGACATTGAGGCCGTCCGAACCTTGTTCAGTGCCCTGCGGGCGCGCTTGGTTCCCATGGTGCGCCAAATCATCGCCCAGCCACGGCCGGACGATGCGTTCCTCACGCGGGCGTATCCGGTGGATGCGCAATGGCAGTTCGGCGAGATGATCGCGCGCAAGCTCGGGTACGACTTCGAGCGTGGCCGACAGGATCGCGCGCCCCACCCATTCACGACGAGCTTTAGCCGGAACGACGTCCGCATCACCACCCGGTTGTCGGAAACCGACGTTCGCTTCGGATTGTTTGCCACGATGCACGAGGCTGGACACGGGATGTACGAGCAGGGTGTCGCACCTAGTCTCGACGGGACCCTGCTTGGCAGCGGCGCGTCATCCGGGGTGCACGAAAGCCAGTCCCGACTGTGGGAAAACGTGATCGGACGGAGCCGCGGTTTCTGGAAGTGGGGCTATTCCCGATTGCAGTCCACGTTTCCCGGGCAGCTCGGAGACGTCACTGCCGATCATTTCTACCGGGCAATCAACCGCGTGGAACCGTCACTTATCCGCGTCGAGGCGGATGAAATGACCTACAACCTGCACATCATGATGCGATTCGATTTCGAACTCGCGCTTCTTGACGGGACACTTCGGGTCGCCGACTTGCCCGAGGCATGGAATGCGCGGTTCAAGGATGATCTCGGGATCACCCCTCCAAGTAACCAGGATGGGTGCATGCAGGATGTGCACTGGTTTGCGTCGCCAATTGCCGGGCAGTTCCAGGGTTACACGATCGGCAACGTCCTCAGTGCGCAATTGTTTGATCGGGCTTGCCAGGTACATCCCTCGATCCCTTCGGAGATCGAAAACGGGGAGTTTGGCAGCATGCTCACGTGGCTTCATGGCAATTTGCACGCCCTTGGGCGCAAATACGATGTCGAAGAGACCGTTGTTCGGGCGACCGGCCGAGCTCTGACGATTGAACCCTATCTCGCGTATCTGAAAGCCAAATTCGGAGACCTCTACGATCTCTCGTAGTCCCGGGTTTGGGGCGAGTGACTGGCTTGGTTCTGATCCCTTGCCAGTCACTCAACAATCAAACGCAATTCCTCAACACGATCATCGTTGATCCGGTAAGCGTGGAGTTCCGGTACGCCTTTCCCCCCGCGGTCATTTCGCAGGCTCACCAGTAACTGGAGGGCACCCGGCCACAGGGCGGCGAAGTGGATATCGGTGGCCGATGGGTAGGCGCGTGATGCCGGATGCGAATGATAGAAGCCGACGTCGAGACCGTCTCGTTCGTCTCGGATCACTTGAACAAGGTCT
>CANFGH010000132.1 GCA_947446285.1 Chloroflexota bacterium | reverse complement strand
TCGCCACCCAACCCTTCTTACACACTTCCCGGGACACTACCTGCTGACGGTCGCGGCGACCTGCCGGATGCACGGCCTGGACCTGTTCGCCTACCTGGCCGAGGTCTGCACCGCGAGCATGGCCGACCTTGCCGTCCCCCAGCTCCTCCCCGCCTCCGCCTGATCCTAGGCTGCCTTCAGGCTACCCCGGACGTGGCAGGACCAGTCACCAGTTGCGCGTTCCCAACCGACCCCCGTGAACGGTTACCACCGCCTGCTCTGTTCGACTGGCCAAGCCAACCCCGACGATGGAGACCCAGACCCTTATTTGGCTCGATCGGCAATTGCTGCAATTTCAGCCACGCGCGCCGCTTCGAAGGCAGCGCTGAGGTCCGCTTCGTGGGAGGCAATGCCTTTCAGGCGCGCGACGCGGTCTGCGTTCCAGGCTCGCATGGCAACCAGTTGTGCGGTCTTGATCGCGTTTGCATCAGTGGTGTTCATGGATGCCACGGTACCACTGCGTGAACCGCAATGCGAATCTTCGTATGCATTGCGTTCAAACGTGCAGTAAGGCTGTAAATGGGTCGCATCAGCCGCCAAGGTGTGCCAGGTCGGGAAAGCCGGCGCAGTGCCAGCAAAGGCAACGACCCGGATGCCCGACCGTGACGCGGACCTACGCTGCGCTCCAGCCTCAGTCGGTAGCCACGACCGCGCCATTGACGTGCCGGGCTTCACCTGACTCGAGGACGCGTGCAAGGCGCGCGATGTCTTCAGCTTGGAGGTAGGCGCGGATCAGACCGGCGTACGCGCTGGCACGCGCCGGCACGCGCCGCGCCGATGGCGTCCATCCGTTCCGGGGTCATTGACTCGGCACGAATTGAGGCAACTCCTAGGGGGTGGATGTCAACAACGGAACCCGGCACAAGATCGTGTTGTCAAGCTTGAGGTCGCCGGCCCAAACCAGTTTTGCCGATCGATCCCATGTGATGCCCAGGTAACCATCCTTGACCCCCACGTCGGCCTCGGAGTAAACGGTTGCCTTGAGCCACGCAGTCACATCAAAATTTGGCGATTTCCATCCCGACGGTTCCTCACCGATTGTTGCACCGCAATCGGTGACCGATGGGTTCTTGAGTGACGCGCATGCCGGGCGAAGTGGTGCACGGTGGATGACCAGGCACCGTGTCCTGCCATCGGTGACGGCCACAACCTTGCCGGTCCGGGTATCAGTTACCTGGAGGATGACACCACCATCGCCAACCTGTTGGTTCGTCTTGCCGATGTATTCAAGACCGGTGTCATTCTCCTTGAAGTCCTTTGCGACGAGGTTGAGAGTTAGCGGCCACTCGGCGTCGAAGAAGATCGTCTCGGCATTGAATGAACGCTCAGTCGTGACGGGGACCGAGTCTTCGCCAACGAGGATCGTTCCCGAGTACAAGGCAAACCAGTTGTCCGCCCAGACGTCCGCCCGGTACCGACCAGAACCGATCGGAGACGGCTGGCCATTTCCAAAGATCGGCAAGGTGCATCCTTGGATGATCACTGCAATGAGGAAGACAAGACCGCCAACACCCCATATGCCTATTTTCCAAGCCACCGGGCGCTGTCTTGCTGTTCCTGTTCCTGTTTGATAGCCCACACTCCCCTCCTCGATGGAATAACCGGTAATGATCTACGGACATTCTTGTGGAAACCGAAACTGGTGGTATGGCGCGCTTTATCACCCACGTGAATACTGGATCCACTCAAATGATGCGCGTTGTCGGTTCTCTAAAGTTTATTGCGGAACTTGCAGCGTCAACGATAGTTGGTGGTGTCATCGGATGGGTGATTATCAGAGTGTTTGGTCTTGATACGGGACCCGTCGAGGCAAGCCTGATCGCGCTTGGCACACTCGCGTTGGCCGTCTCAGACTACCGCCGCTCCCGCCACCGTCAGGCAAGACACTCAAGCCAGCAACCGGGTTCCAACGAATGGTCACCGTGAACGTCCATCAACTCGTTCGATGGCCACTGTTCATGCGGCTCACAATCGTGTTTCACTGAAGCCGGTTTGTCTCGGTCCATCCCGGTGCTTCGGCCCGGGCCCGGGCGGTCGCAAGTGCGTCGTATCGTTCCGGGTATCCCCAGAATGCGTGGGTTCGAGGTGGCGCGTGGACGTCGAAGGCGTGGGTCGCGCCCGGGAACACGAGGATACGGACATTGGGTCCCGTGGCGAGGTCCGCACACCTTTCAGGTGGCGCGGCAGTGTCCCCAGTTCCTTGCAGGAACAGGACCGGGCGGGTGAATGGGCCAAGTAGGACCGATCCGGGTTCCGTGCGGACGCAGACCGGGTACCAGGCAATTCCCGCGGCGATCAGCGACGTGGCTTCGACACTCCATGGGGTTCCCGGGGTGAGGGTTCGCAGGACGGTCCATCCCCCTTGGCTTGCACCACTCAAGTAGATCCTTTTGGCGTCGATGCCTGACCGTCCGCGCAAGTAGCGGGCGGTTTCTGCCGCGTTGGCCGAATGCATGTTCGCGCCGAACTGGTTGTCGGTGAGCCAGTTTTTGGCGAGTCCACGGATGCTAAAACTGTCGACCGCAATGGACACGTAGCCTTGGTCGCGCCACCATCGCGCGAGTTCGAGGTACCCACTGTTTATCCCGCCACCGCCGTGCAGGATCATGGTTGCCGGGTGCGGTTCCGGAACTATCCTCGTGACGGGCAGGTATGTCCGCGTCCAGATGCAACCACTTCCCTCAGAGGTCGGCACCGTCGGCTTTAGCCCGAGGTCGGTGTTCCCGTCCTCGGCACTCCGTGCCCTTGGTGTCCCGTCCGGTAGGACCGGCTGGTTGTGGTCCAGGACAGTGGTGTCCATTGGTGACTTCGGACGCTCGTGGGTGGCGACCGCGATACCGGATCCGCAGACAAGGATTGTTGCGGCGATGCCCAATGCGATGCCCAGAGGAGATGTCAAGTTGGCGTGATGGCGTCCAATTTCGGGTCGGAAAGATAGCGCATCCGATCCACACACCATCCAATACTCCCCATTGACAGAGCGATCAGGAAATCGCGGCGTGCACGAGGGTTCTCCTGTTCAGGGTGAAGGAAGGTTGCGTACGGGTCGAGGCTCGTGGGGGCTCTCTGACCATTCTCACGGAGGCTTCGTCATGCGGAAGTTGCCGAGCGCCATCATGACACTCGAAAACGCGGTCACGCTGTGTCGAGTGTGACTACTCAAGGACGGCCGGGCGGCAGACTGCCCTATCAGGCAGGGGTGACGGGAGTCTCGTCGTAGTAGCTTGCGAACGTGCGCTCGTTATATGGCGCGTTCGTCACCACCAGGCCGATCACATTTGCACGGACCGCATCCAGTTGCGCTCGCGCCTGTCTCGCGAGGTCACGCTTGACCACGCCGGCCCCGACGACCACGATAACTCCTTCGACGCGCGTTGCGAGGACCGATGCATCTGCGACCGCGCAAATTGGCGGACAGTCGATCAGGACAAGGTCTGCGTCGCGGGCCGCTTGGTCCATGATGCGATCCAACTCGGCAGATGCCAGGATGTCCGCGGGGCTTTCCGGTTCCGTCCCACTCGTCAGGACATGCAGGTTTGGAACGGCCGTCGGCTGGAGGGTTGGTGTGCGAGGTGTCTTGCCTCCGAAGAGGTTTGAGAGTCCGTCGGTATTCGGCAGGTTGAACCGGAGGTGCTGCGCCGGGCGACGCAAGTCTGCGTCAACGATGACCACGCGCATTCCCGACTGGGCGAACGCGATGCCGAGGCACGCGATGGCTTCTGATTTCCCCTCGTCTGCACCCGCACTCGTGACGAGAATCTGACGCAGTGGCGGGCCACCGGCGGGCCGAATCAGTGCCCGGACGTTCGTCCGCAGCGTCCGGTATGCCTCGGCAGCCGGTGACCGCGGGTCGGTGTAGACGATGACGTCGGGCGTTCCCCGCGGAGCTGTCCCAATGCCTTGGAGAGCGGGGGCGCCACTGGTGGATGTCATTGAATGCCCCTTCGTGGTTGTGCCCCTGCCGACGACGTGGTCGGTGATGTGGGCGTTTGACTACCGTGAACCGCGTGTTCCAGCCAGTGGGGCGGTGCCCCCGGGACGCGCGGGCGTCGCACGGGAGAACGCGCGTCCAACCCTCCGGGCGACAGCGTTCGGACGCCCGACCATTGATGGTGTCGATGGAATGGCTCCGATGACTGGAACGTTCCAGGATCGTTCGGCGTCCCCGGACGTGTAGATCCGGCCGTCCCAGAACGTGAGGATGACCGCAAGCCCGGCGCCAAGGAGGGCTCCAGCAACGGCGCCCCCAAGTCCGGCACGGGTTGGCCTGGGGCTGACCGGACTGTCAGGTCGAAATGCAGGTTCAAGGACCTCGAGCCGGATGTCCTGGCGTTCCTTCCCTGAAATCTCGGTTCGGATCTTGCTCACAAACGCGTTTGCCGCCAGGTTGACAATGATCGAGGCTAGTTCAGCGTCGGCATCGTCGACCTCAAGCGAAAGGCGGAATTCACCTGGTGCAGCGACCGCGCGGATGCGGCCAGTCAACGCATCCTCGGGAAGGCCAGCGGCTTTCGCCACGATGGACGCAAAGGGTCGCGAACGGATCTGCAGGGCGTAATTGTTCAGGAGGCGCTCGACTGCCTGCCCGGTCCAGTATTCAACGATGCTAGGGGTCACGGAGAGGCTCGCGGTCGCACGGTACGTGAGCGGGCCTTGGGCGTTTGTCACGTAGGCGGTCACGGTCGCGAGGAGGATCAAGGCAACGATGACGCGCCAGCGTTGCAACACGATCCGCGCATAGGCGCTGAACTCCATCGCGGTGACCTCCTGCGTGAAACTGTGGCGTCGGTGGGACCCACTCCCGGTCAGGATAGGAGAGGATTTCAGGATGTGCCACGTGCCCGGGCTGTGACACGGGTCGTCTGTCCGCTGCTGCCGGTTCGGTCCTTGGAGGACTTCCCATCCGACGTCGCGGGCGGGCTGGGCGCCCTCCTCACCGGTACGGCCGGGTCAGGACGCATCCATCCGATGACCGGAGCAAGGATGGTGATGACCGGATGCGTCGGCGCAAAGATCGGCGGTTCCGGGAGGTCGCTCGGGATCACACCGAGGACGGGTGCACCGAGGGTCCGGGTTGCATCGTCGGCATCTTGGATTCGATTGTCAAGGTAGTGTAAGACAAATGCAAGCCCGACCCCGGCGACGAAAGCGACGGCCGCTTGAATGACGACATCGAGGAACCTACGGATGATGCTGGGGGCTTTCGGGTCGCGTGGCGGGTCGATGACGTTGACATTCACCGGTTGCCGACCATCGCGCGTGAAGTACGCTGCCCCTTCGGTCCGAAGGACGTCATCGGCAGCCTCGGCGAGGTGCCTCGTCAGAGCTTCCTTGCCAGTGGTGATCGTGATGATCAGGGCGCGATGCAGTTTCCGGGTCTGGAAAGCCTCGATGATGTCCTTGGTTTCCAGGCGTTCGGCGTACCGCGACTCAATCCGGCGTGCCAGCTTGTCCGCGAAGTCCTGGGTCTTGATGATGACGCCAAGGTCGTCGGTCAAGTACTCGGAGTACAGTGTCTGCCAATAGTCTTGGGGGTAGTAACTCGTTGCTCCGGGGACTTGGGCCGGGATGATTGCCTGGATGTAGACCGTGATCTCCGTGCGGTAGATCGGCGGGATAACGAGATTGAAGATCAGGCTGGCAATGAATGTGACGACGACGAGCGGCGTGATCAATCGGCGTCGGCGCCAGACGATCTGGCCGTACTCACGAAACTCCATTGGGAATCCTGTCTGCGTTCGGGGGATGCGGACGGTCCCGGCGTCTCACCGGGGCACTGTCTTTGGCGCGGCATGACGCGCGCGCAACCCATGCACCCATCTGCGCCTTGAACGTCTCCGTGTCGAACCGGGCAGCGTGAGAGGCAATGGCGTCACCGTCCCATGAGTGTGTGCTGACATCGGATAGCACGGACGCAAGGGCATCGGGCGTTGCTTCGCCGAAGAATGCCCCGGTCTCCCCGGGAATGACCGTGTCAAGGGCACCGCCGGCACCGAATGCGATCACCGGTCGTCCGGCCGCCATCGCCTCGACTGGTGCGATCCCAAAATCTTCCTCGCCGGGGAAGATGAATGCCGTGGAATTCGCGATTATGGACCGCTTTTCGGGTTCATTGACCCACCCGAGGAACTCGATCGTCGGCCCGGCAAGCGCCTCCAAGCGTGCGCGATCCCGTCCTTCGCCAAGGATCTTCAAGGGCATCCGCAGTTGATTGCACGCTGCGATCGCCAGATCGATCCGCTTGTACGGGATCAGTCGCGACGCAACGACATAGTAGCCTCCGTCCCTGGCGGTGGCACGGAGTGGTGCGAACGGCGTGGTGTCGACCGGGGGGTAGATGATCGACGCATCCCGGCGGTAGTACTTGTGTATCCGTTGTTGGACGACCCTTGAGATCGCCGAGAATTCGTCGACCCGGCTTGACGTCGTCACATCCCAATGGCGCAGCCACGAGAGAACTGGGGCGAGGATGGCCCGTTGCCACTGCGATACCGGTTCGTCGCGGACATAGTCGTCGAATGCCCATGCAAACCGCATCGGGGTGAGGCAATAGTTCAGGTGGATCGCGTCCGGGCGCGTACGCACTGCCTTTGACCAGGCGCTGCTCATTGAGAGGACGACGTCGTACCCGGACAGATCGAGGCTTTCGAATGCAAACGGGAAGACCGGCAGGAATGGTTGGTGGTGCCGGTGAACCAGTGGTAGACGCTGCATGAAACTGGTTCGGATATCCATCGTGCGGAATGCCGGATCAACCAGTGACGGTTCGTAGATGGACGTGAAGATCGGTGCGTCGGGAAAGAGGTCGTGCAACACCATCAGGACGCGTTCGGCGCCGCCCATCTGGTTCAGGTAATCGTGGACGATCGCAAATCGCATGGTGTCGGCGTTTTTCATCCGAATGAGGAACGCAGTCGGCGGTCGACGGATGCGCTTCTGGGCATCCGCGTGCCTGTCGACTAGTACGCTCCGCGACCGGATATGACCGTCGGGATCGTCCGCAGGATGATTTTCACGTCGAGGCTGAGCGACCAATTCTCGATGTAATACAAGTCAAGCATGACCATTTCATCGAATGGGAGGTCACTGCGTCCACTGACCTGCCACAGCCCGGTCAACCCAGGAGTGACGGAGAGGCGTCGCTTGTGCCAGTCCTCGTACTGCGCAACTTCGTGCGGGAACGGCGGTCGCGGCCCAACGAGGCTCATCTCCCCAGTCAATATGGACCAGAACTGTGGCAACTCATCAAGCGACAACTTGCGCAAGACACCACCCACTCGGGTTCGCCTTGGGTCATCACGCATCTTGAAGATGACCCCACCCGCCTCGTTGTCCTTCATCAGTTCGGCGAGCCTCCGGTCGGCATCCTGGTGCATTGACCGGACCTTGAAGCAGCGGAAGGTGCGACCGCGCATGCCGACACGCACTTGCGGGATGAAGACCGGTCCGGGCGAATCAATCTTGACCGCGAGTGCGAGTAGTGCGATGAGTGGCGCGGACACAACAAGTGCGACGCTGGAGGCCAGGATGTCGATGGCCCGCTTGATTATCAGATTTATTCCGCGGATTGTGGTTTCGCGTCGGCCGATAAGCGGAATGCCGGCGATGTGGTCGACTTCAAGGCTTCCCAAGGTCAGGTCGTACGTCTCCGGGACCAGACGGAACTCAACGCCCATGCGTTCACACAGGCCGACAATGGACAGGATGGTTGCGTGTTCCGCCGATGGCAGCGCAATTACCACTTCGTCAATGCGATGCGTGGCAATGACACCCGGGAGTTCCCGCACCGGACCAAGGCACTCGAAACGGCCGAAGTTTGTCCCCTGTGCGCACGCGACGTCGTCACAGAACCCTGCTAGGTCGTAGCCCAGGCCAGGTCTTCCGGCAATCTGCTGCATCACCATCTTGCCAAGGTGCCCAGCGCCGATGACCAGGATGCGGCTA
>CANFGH010000131.1 GCA_947446285.1 Chloroflexota bacterium | reverse complement strand
CGTGGTTGGCAGTTACGCCCTGCCCAGTTGGGTATGGACGGCCATGGAGGCCATCCGTGAGGGCAAGTACGGCCAGACCGACGTGCGCGAGACCTTCGATGATGCGGTCAACATCGCCATCCGCGACCAAGAGCGTGCCGGGATCGACATCATCACCGATGGCGAGATGCGCCGGTGGTACTTCGTGCAGGGGTTCTATGACCTCTTCACCGGCCTCGAACAGATCCCGCCACTGCGCACGCAAGGCGTGTATGGCTACGACTCGCCCCCACGCTATCGCGTAACCGACAAGATTTCCTGCCCAAATGGCCTCGGGATTGTCGGGGAATGGCAGTACACGCGTCATCAGACCGACCGGGCCATCAAGATGACGTGCCCCGGCCCGCTGACACTGACGATTCATATGCAGTTGCGCAAGGGAGATGCGTACAACGGTGATCGCCTCGCCCTCGCGCATGAGGTGGCAGATGTCGTCAACCGCGAACTCCACGCCCTCGCCGATGCTGGCGTGACATGCATCCAACTCGACGAACCGTCCTACTCGATCATCCCCGGCGAAGTGCACGACTGGATTGGCCTCTACAACCGTGCAGTTCGGGGCGTGCGTGAGCGAGGTGTTCGGGTCGGACTTCACGTCTGCTTTGGAAACCTTGGAAGCCGTCCACGAGGCAAGCGACGCTACGACTGGATGTTCCCCGGCCTTATGGAAGCCGATTGCGACGAACTGGTCCTTGAGTTTGCGAACCGCGAGATGATCGAACTCGAACTCTTGGGCGAGGTCGCCAAGGCGAAGGATGTTGGCGCAGGCCTGGTCGACATCAAGTCGTTCTGGGTGGAACCAGCCGAGGAGGTCGCCGACCGCATCCGGCAGGCGCTGCGCCACGTGTCACCGGAAAAGCTGACCATCCTGCCCGACTGCGGGTTCTTCCAGGTGCCCCGTTGGCTAGCCTTCCAGAAGTTGCAGCGATTGGTGGAGGGGGTGCGTATCGTGCGTCATGAACTGACCGGTTCGGCGGAATGACCCCTCGGGGGATTGAGGTGGTGGAGATTGGGCAGACGGCGACGTATGCCCGGACCGTGACGAAAGCGGATGTCGACCTCTTCGCAGAACTTTCCGGAGACGACCATCCGCAGCACGTTGACGAGGCGTACTCGCGTGGCACCCGCTTTGGCGAACGCATCGCGCACGGGGCGTTGCTGGTGGCGTACATGTCGGCCGCCTCGACCCGGTGGGTGCGGCAGTGGCTAACCGGTCGTACCAACCAGTCAACCGTGTCGTATGGCTACGACCGCATCCGGTTCATCCGGCCGGTGCGGTTTGGTGACACCGTTGAAGTGACCCATGCGGTCGACGAGATCGATGCTGGTGCGGACCGCTTCGTGGCGGCCGTGACGGTGACCAACCAGGATGGGATTGTCGTCGCCGCGGCCCGCCATGTCATGAAGTTCGTGTAGGGTCAGGAATGCGTCCAGTCGTCAGGAATACGCTTCCCCTCGCGTTGCTGCTTGTGCTGCTGTATCCCGTGTGGTCGATCATGCTTCGCCCGGATCTGGACCTGTGGGCGACAGACGATGCCGCAGAGACGCATCTTCAGCGCATTTACGCAATGCGTCTGGCGTTCGGCGAAACCCTCGCGTTCCCCCGGTGGATACCAGACCTCTACCGTGGCTACGGGTACCCGGTCTTCAACTTCTATTCGCCGATCGTCTATTGGGTCGGCTATCTCCTCACCGTCACCGGCGTATCGGTCTGGAATGCCTTCCGGTTGATCGGACTTGGGTCGATCGTATCCGGTGCCATTGGAACATACTATCTTGTTCGTGTGACTTGTCAGCACCAGGATGGCACATGCAGATCACTTCCGGCGGTGGTCGCCAGTCTCGTGTATGTCTTGGCGCCATATCCGTTTGTTATCAACATCTACCTGCGGGGAAACCTTCCAGAGGCACTGTCTCTCGGCTTGGTTCCGTGGTTCCTACTGGCCGTTGACCAGTGCTTCATCGCCGCAAGGCGCGCAACCATTCGGACGGTCCTGATCGCGGCCGTTACCGGTGCAACCATTGTGTTGACCCACCAACTCAGTGGCCTGCTCGCACTCGGGGCGGCAATTGTCTGGATTGTGGCGCGGGTAGCTACGTCGCCTTCGACTCTTCGGTTGGGCTTTGCCAGAGTGGCACTTGGGGGATTGGTGTCGGGAGGATTACTGGCATCCACAGGGATCCCAAGCATCTTGGAACTTCCGGCGGTCCACTATGAAAACGCCACGATGCCCATTGCCCAGTTGCTTGAGAAGTTAGTGGATATATCCGGGAGTACGCCGCGCCCAATCATTCTCCATGGCCCGGCTGTTCCCGTACTGCCGGGCGCAGTTGATTGGGCCTGGATGTATCGCTACCCGTGGGGCATCGCGCCGACGTTCGCGCCGATGAAGCCAGCGTCCACGCATATGGTCATCGCTGTCACCACACTGGTTTCCCTATCAGTAATCGGGATTGCCGGTACGCTGCGCAGGCGGCGAAATGACGTGTCGGCAGTGGTCGTTGCCCTACCGGTACTCGGGCCAGTGCTCCTGCTCACTGTGACCTGGTTCTGTACCACGACGTGGTCCGAAACGCTCTGGCTCAACCTTCCGGCGCTGCGCTTGGTGCAGTTTCCGTGGCGACTGTACGGTCCGTTTTCACTTGGCGTTGCCTTAGGCGTGGCGATGGTCCTCGAAGGTGCCTCGAAGTTTGGCCGCCTAGCAAACGGTGCTTCGTGGGTTGCAGCAGTGATGGCAGTCTTGCTCCTTGGAGTGGCAAGCCTTGGGTCACCACCAATCCCGTTCCGTGACAACGTATCCCACCGTGTAGATGCCGATACCATCCTCAGAAGTGAGTTCAATCACGATTGGTGGATTGGTGGCGCAGCGACAGGTCTCGGAGACTTCACCCCAATTGACGTGGTTTTGAAGGTCTCGGACACGCTACACCCCAGTGGCAACCAGGTCTTCGATCGCGAGTATCCGCCGGGATCGTGGGTTGGCAGCACCGCACTCGTGTACGCCGGTTCGGCACGGATCTCCGAACTGCGGCGCGATGGATTGCGGATGGAAGCCGTCGTTGACGTTGAGAGTGACGGCGCAACGGTTGCCTTCCACCAACTGTCGTTTCCCGGATGGCGCGGGTACGTCGACGGGAGGGAGGTGCCAATCCGGGTGCCTCCCTACGATCCCGCGGAGGACGCACGATTGGGATTCCATCTGGTCGATGTGCCTGCCGGTCGGCATGCGGTCACCGTGATCTTCGGGTCGACGCTGCCCCGCATCACCGGCGATGCGATCACGGCGGTGACGGGCGTCTCGATCCTCATCATCGTGTTGGGGTACCTCCGGATCACGTGGCCAACCCTCGCGGTGTGGTCACGAACCGGGTGGATCGCAGCAAGCGTGGTTTCGTGTGGCTTCGCCGGCATGGCCATCGCGCAGACGGCGTTCGAGGTGGTGATGACACTCCCGCCCCGGTCGGTGCCAGGCACGACACCGAACCTGATCGTCGCCAATGTGGCCGATCTGGTGCGTTCCGGTCGCACCCGCATCACATCGCCTACCGGCGCGGAACTCGGTGCCGACAAGTTCGTCGATGTCCGGTGGTTGCTGGTAGGACGACTGGTCGGGTCCAGGCCCGGTGTGGTGGAGTTCCCGCACGGCGGACGGCAACGGCAGTGGCTGTTCATGCAACCGTCGTCCCGCGTCGCGTTCGACGTCACCGTGCCGGACGCACAGACCTACTTCACGGCCGGGATGGCCCTGCGTGCGGAAGCGTGGTACACGGACTTCGGCGATGGCGTGCGGTTCGCGGTGGACGTTGCGGTCGGTGGTGCCACCCCGTCGGAGGTGTACGGGATCCGTCTGAATCCACGGGCGAATCTGGACGAACGCCGATGGGTAGAGGTTCGCGTCCCCCTTGCACCCTATGTCGGCCAACAGGTTGAGATCACCCTGCGGACCGATCCGGTCGATGACGTCCGGAACGACTGGGCCGGATGGGGGAACCCGATCGTCGTCGTCGACCGCACCCTTCTCCGCCCGGTGAACGGTCCCGTCGTCCCCGCAAGCGTCGGAACCCGTCCGACCTTTCCCGGCTAAGCACAGTGTTGCGGTGTCTCCCGAACCAGACCCGGGGGTGCAGGCTGTAAGCAACGAGTATCCGGAGGTATTCCGCCCTTGGTGACGGCAACGCGCCGCGAAGAGTTGCATTGGCGTCACGATCCCATCCAGCAGGTGTCAATCACCTTTCGAGGATGATCGGCAACCTCAACTCCGTGACAAACTACACACACTGTCAATATGGTGATTATGTGGAAGTTAGTGCGTAACTGACTTTGATCGGCGTGATGTGACTGTTCGACACCACGTGGATGGAGAGCGTCTGGGCGAACTTCGCTCCAATGCAGTTCCTGCAGATCCCGGCGCGCCTCTACGGGCCGTTCTCCCTGGGTGTCGCCCTCGCAGTCGGCATGCTTCTGGATCGCCTGGCCGTGCAGTTGGTGGTTTGGCGACGTACCGGGTGGGTGGTGGCTGTGGCATCGGTCGTGTCCGTCGTCATCGGAAGACTGGCTGACCCGCCGATCCGGTTCCTCGAAGGTGTCTCGCACGCCGTCGATGCGAATGCCCTCCTGCGAACCGAGTTCAATCGGGATGCATGGAACGGCGGGGCCGCGACCGGCAGTGGTGAGTTCACCCCCGTGGGAGTCGATATTGACGAAGCGATTCCAGGGCGCCCGCGGGGAAACCAGGTCTTCGACCGAGACTACCCACCCGGATCATGGGTTGGCAGCACCGCCCTCGTCTACGCCGGCAGTGCCCGCATCACCGAACTCCGTCGTGACGTACTCCGGAATGATGTCGGGGTTGAGGTCGAATCGTCCGGCGCAACGGTCGCGTTCCACCAGTTGTGGTTTCCGGGATGGCGAGCGTCCATCGACGGTACTGAGGTGCCGATCCTTGTACCCCCGTACGATGCATCAAAGGACCCACGCCTTGGGTTCCAGTTGGTCTATGTCCCCTGGATCTACCACACGGTGACCACGGTCTTCGGTTCAACGCGGCCTTGCATGACCGGCGATGCCATCACCGCGTTGACCGCAATCGCCCTGACCCTCGAAGTGCTCGTGCATCTCGGGCGTGGGTGGCTGACCATCGTCTGGTGGTCGCGCACCGGATGGATCGTCGCGTCAGTCGCCTCGCTGGGCTTCGCCAGCATGGCAATCGCGCAGACCGTGTTCGAAGTGTCGATGTCTTAGCCACCACATCCGGTGCCGGGCGCGACTCCGAACCTGATCGTTGCTGACGTTGCCGAGCTGGTGCGCACTGGCCGTACACGCATCTCATCGCCCACCGGGTCGACCCTCGGCGCAGTCAAGTTCATCGACGTGCGCTGACTGCTTGTCGGTGCACTCGACGCATCAAGGCCGAACCGGGTCTAGTTCCCGCATGCCGGTCGGCAGCGGCAATGGCTCTTCATGCTCCCATCGTCCCGCGTCGCGTTCGACGTCACCGTGCCGGAAGGACAGACCCTTCACGGCCGGGATGGCCCTACACCGAAGCGTGGTACACGGACTACGGCGATGGTGTGCGCTTCAGTGTCGATATTACCCCGGATGGTCACGACACCTCATCGGCATGCGCCATCCGTCTCAATCCCCGCGCAAACGAGGATGAACGCCAGTGGATCGAGGTGCGCATCCCCTTGGGTGGGTATGTCGGTCGACGGATCGAGATCACACTCCGGACCGATCCGGTAGACGACGTCCGGAACGACTGGGCCGGATGGGGGAACCCGTTGGTGGTGATCGACCGCACCCTGCTACGCCCGCCCAATGGGCCTGATGTGCCGATGGTGGTCGTGGATCGGCCAATCTTCGTGGGGTAACCGTTCCAAGCGGTGCCCTTACGTGCCGGTGACCCCCCGGATCAGGCCAAGAAGGTACCCCGTGCTCCACGCATGGCCCCGTTCCGGCCAACCGGCATCGCCGTCGCCCTCCATGTGGGGCACGTGATCGTCAATCAGGCATCCGTCGAAGCCATGCCTGTGCAATATCCGGATTGCCTCGGCGATATCCACGTTTCCCTCACCCAGGAAGCACTCCTGGAAGCGGTCCACAGTGCCGATGACATCACGGAAGTGGACGTAGGCGATCTCGCCTCGTGAGGCATAGGTCTCAAGTGCATGAAGGGCGTACTCATTGCCACCGATTTCCGACCAGCATCCGAGGCAGAAGAGCAGGCTCCACGCCGGACTCCCGTGCGCAAGGCCACGGGCGCGTTCGTACCCCCCGAGGCTGCTCATGATCCTCGCAACCCCACCAATGGGGAAACCGGGCGGATCATCGGGATGCAGGGCGAGACGTACACCGGCGTCGGCGGCTACTGGCAGGATCTCGCGGGCAAAGCGGTCGAAAGTCGCCCAGAGTTCATCGGCGGGATACTCTCGTTCGTGACTGAGCGGCCGGGTGGAGTCGGCGACATCAAAGGCAGTGAATGTGGCACCACCGCGGCCCGCAACGTGGCCGGTGCGATACACCTGGTTCGGGCGCCAGTTGTAGCCAAGGATCGGCACACCCGCCTTCCCAACGGCACGAACCGTGTGCCGGTAGGCCTCAAGGGCACGGTCGGCGTCAGCGGTTCCAAGCCGGAATGGGTCCAGGAAAGCCGGAGGCGTGTTCTGCAACGCTTCAAGGCGCAGTCCGAATCCCTCAATGCGGTCGCGAAGCCGTGCGATGTCGTCGGCATCCCACCGGTCGCGCCCCGACCACGCCGCCGGGGTGGGTACGACCACGCCTGAACACCCCATCTGGGACGCGAGGCGGAGTTCACGGTCGGTGATGTCACGCGATGTGCCGATCGCAACCCGCATTGGGGTGTCCTTTCCTGCCGAACCGGCCGGGTTCAGATCCGGTAGAAGCGCTTGGCGTTCTCGGCCCAAAGCTTGCGCTTGGCGGTGGGCGACAGGTGCGTGGTCAGGGCATCAAGCGTGTCGACCCACTTCTGGTACGACGTCCCCATCAGGACCACTGGCCAGTCACCACCGTAGATAACCCGGTCCTCGCCGAAGGCCCCAAGGACATGGTGGACGTAGGGGGCAATCCCGTCGATGGTCCAGTCAGTGTGGTTGGCCTCCGTGGTGACACCACTGACCTTGCAGACGACATTCGGCAGGGAAGCAAGTTCGTCAATCTGCGCGCGCCATGGGTCCAGGGTGCCCGCGCGGATGCCCGGCTTGCCGATGTGATCAAGGATGAACGATGTCTCGGGACAGCGACGCACCAGCTCGATAGCCGATGGCATCTGCGGGTGCACGATGCAGATATCAAAGGACAGCCCAAACTCCGGGAGAATCTGGACACCGGCGACGAAGCGGTCGCTGACACAGTAGCGCAGGTCTGCCTCATCCTGGATCAGTCGGCGGACCCCCTTGATGCGCTTCGGATCGGTTGCAACCAGGGCCTTGAGGAACTCGCGCGCCTGTTCGCCGAATTCCACCGGGGCACTGGCGACAATCGCCTTCAATCGCGGTTCGCGGGTAGCCAGATCGGCGATGTGTCTCGCCTCGATCAGCTTGTAGGTATCGGCAATGCCGACCTCCAGGTAGACCATCGCCTCGACCGTAAGGGCGGACGTGGCAGCGTCGTACTCGGGTATCCCGAAAGGGTGGTTGAGGAGATTGTTCCCGTCAAGCCACTCCAGGCGGTGCAGGGTGGGGTCCCAGAGGTGGACGTGCGAATCGACGATGGGGAAGTCGGGCATGGCGTCTTTGCTCCCGGAAGGTATGCCGACAATCGCCGGTGCCGCATTCTACCCCTCTTCCAAGTGGGGCAAATGACCTGCACGTTCGCCACGTATCTCGGGGGAGTACGCGGGATTTGTCCCGGACGCGGACGTCGGCAGTCACGACACGGAAGGTCTTTGCGGGCAGGGATCATATGTCCCAACTAAATCGCCGGACGGGTGCATTGGTTGCCGCGTGACGCGGCAACGCGGCACCCTGCCGCATGGTTTCACGACGCCCGCAACACCCCGTAGCCCCCTCGCTCCCGCCGGTGTCCGGCACACCGCGTGACGTCTCCCTCGACCAAGTCGAGGCCATCCTGCACGACCTCGTCGCCGGCATGGCACCCGACCCGGTCCCAGCACGTG
>CANFGH010000130.1 GCA_947446285.1 Chloroflexota bacterium | reverse complement strand
TCGTCGTGACCAACCACCGGTTTGCGTCGCACCTGGCACAGTGGGCAGCATCGACCCAGGCTGCGGGTAATCTTGTGATCGAGGTCCTGGACGACCAGACCGAGAGCAACGAGACCCGGCTCGGCGCGATCGGCGACGTGGCGTTTGCGACACAGACGCTCCCGGACCTCCTTGGATCGCCACTGTTCGTGCTTGCCGGTGATAACCTGACCGATTTCCGGCTTGCCGACCTTGTCGCCGACTTCCACGCACGCCACGCCGGGGCGTCAGTGATCTGCCTGGTTCGCGAACCTGATCCGGTGACGCTGCGGCGGTCGGGGGTCGTCACCATCGACGCCACCGCACGCGTGACCGGGTTCGTCGAGAAACCGGCCGACCCGCCATCGGACCTGACCTGTCCGGCGTTCTATGTCTATTCGGCAGCAGCCCTCAGGCTGGTTCCCGAGTACCTCGCGTCGGGCGGTTCTCCTGATGCGCCCGGGAACTTCATTGCGTGGCTGCATCGCGTTGCTCCGGTCTACGGGCACGTCTTCGACGAACCGCGCTACGACATCGGTTCCGTGGAGAGCTACGAGGCGGTCTGCCGACTGTATGAGGACCGGCTCACGCGCCGGGGCGAGACAGTCGCATCGGCGCCTTCGGCGCCCAAGGCGGGGAGAGGGACGTGATGACCGGAAGCAGGCCGAACATCCTGGTGATTTTCGCCGACCAGCAGCGGTGGGACACGCTTGGTTGCAATGGGCACCCGATGGATCTCACCCCGGCCCTTGACCGTCTGGCACGGTCGGGTACCCGGTTCGTCCTGCCGATCACCAACCAACCGGTCTGTGCGCCGGCCCGGGCCACGTTGCTCACCGGCCGGTACGGCACGTCGCATGGGGTCTGGCGCAACAACATCGGCCTCGCGCCCGGTACGCCGACTCTCGCCACGCGGCTGTCAGGTGCCGGCTACCGGACTGGCTACGTTGGCAAGTGGCATCTTTCACCCGCTGAACTCGGTCGTGGTGCGGTGCCCGCCGGGTACCGCGGCGGTTTCCGTGACTGGTGGGAAGCGTCGAACGCGCTGGAGTTCACCTCCCAGCCATTTGACACGGTCATGTTCGATGCCGATGGTGCCGAGGTCCGCCCACGTGGCTACCGGGTCGATGCCTGCACGGACCGCACCATCGGTATGCTCCGCCACCTCGGTGCAGGGGATGACCCGTTCTTTGCGATGGTCTCGTTCCTCGAACCGCACCACCAGAACGACGTGGACGAATACGTCGCGCCCGTCGGGTACGCCCAGCGCTACGCGTCACCGTTCGTCCCGGAGGATTTGCGCCCCTTGCCGGGTTCATGGGGACAGCACCTTCCCGGCTACTACGGCGCCATCCGCAGCCTTGACGAGAACGTCGCCAGACTGGTCACGACACTTGACCAGATGGGGAAGCTCCACAACACGATCATCGTCTACACCGCTGATCACGGGTGCCATTTCAAGACCAGGAACCGCGAGTACAAGCGGAGTTGCCACGACAGTTCCATCCGGGTGCCGCTCGTGATCGCCGGCCCGGGATTTGATCGCCGGCAGGTCATCCACGAACCGGTCAGCCTGGTGGACCTCTGTCCGACCCTCCTGGATGCGTGCGGTGTCGACGGCGACGGGACCATCCAGGGGCGATCATTCCTGCCACTGGTCGCACGGGACGCTGGCACCTGTGCGACCTGGCCTGAGGAGGTCTTCGTCCAGATCAGCGAGTCCGGGGTCGCCCGCGCGCTCCGCACCGACCGGTGGGCGTACGGGGTCTTGGCAACCGGACTGGATGGCAGCCAGGTGGCAGGCGCCGATGACTACGCCGAGACCCATCTCTACGACACCTATGCCGACCCGCACCAGCATGTCAACCTGATCGGCCGGTCGGGCTACGACGAGGTCCGTCTCCGCCTGCGCGGTCGTCTGGTGGCCCGCATGGTCGAGGCCGGCGAGGCGGCGCCCGCGATACGCGACCTCGTCGGAAGTACCACCGTCTAGGAATTGCCCCGTCGCAATGGTCAAGGGGTGGAAATTGCCGGCGGGTGGGTACGCGTCCGCCTGACCCGCAGGACAAGGACCGCGACCCCGAGGCCGCCCATCGCGGTCGCGGCGGTGGCGAGGGCACTGCGTGGTCCGAGATGGTCAAGCATGAACCCGCCGCCGGCAGCGCCAACCGTCATGCCGGTGTACGCCACCCACCGGTACGCGCTGTTCACCCGTCCCTGGAGTGCGTCCGGGATCGCGGCGAGGCGGAAGGCGACCTGGACAATGCCGGTCAGCGACTCGCAGAACGCGGCCACGGCCATCCCGGCCATCGCGACGACGATGTGGGGTGCGCCCGCGAGGAGTGCAAAGCCCGCAGCGTTCCCGAAGACGACAACGATCATCAGGGGCCAGATCGCAAACCGGGCACGCAAGCGGGTTGTCACCAAGGCTGCAACCAGACTGCCGACGCCCCCGGCGGTGAGGACCCACCCGATCTCCTGCGTGGACGCCTGCAGGGTGGATTGCGCAAGCACGATCGCGCCCAGCACCAGTGACCCGAGCAGCATCCGGTGCACGAAGTTCATGGCCATCATGCCCTGCAGGTCAGGGTCATTCCACAAGTAGCGCAGGCCCTCGGCGATGTCGGCACGGAGTCGCCCGAGGCGCCCGGGGCGCCCGAGGCCGGTACTCCCATCGGGTCCGGCCCGGGCCCGGGGCGCCTGCAGCCGGGTGGCGACCGAGACCAGCGCGATCATCGAGAAGGCGTAGGTCATCGTGTCGAACGAATACCCGTACGCCGCTCCGGCCGGAGTGGTCGCGCCGAGGCCGATGATCGTCGCCCCGAGCGCCGGGCCCAGGACCGTCGCCACCCCGTTCGACGCCTGGTTGAATGCCTGGGCCGCCGTGATCTGGGCGCGGGTGACTACCCGTGGCAGCGCTGACACCTGGGCGAGGTTCGCAAACGCCTGCGACGCCCCCTGCACCAGGGCGACGACATAGAGTTGCGGGATCGTCAGCGCCCCGAACCACCACGCGACCGGCACCGAACCAACCGAGACCAGCCGGGCGACATCGCACCCGATCAGGATGCGCCGGCGGTCGTTGCGATCGACGATCACCCCGGCAAGCAGCCCGATGATGAGGAACGGCAAGGTCTGCGCCGCGGCAATCAGTCCGGCATCGGCCGGGGAACCCGTCAGGGCAAGGACGAGGAGTGGTGTTGCAAGCTTGCTGACGCCCGCACCGATGGCCGACGCCACCTGGCTTCCCCAGAGGCGCACGAAGTCGGCGTTCCGGTGCAGTGGCCGGTCGTCAATCACCGCCGCCGGTGACGGCGGCGCGGTGGTTGGCGATGACTTGACCGGGATGAGCGTCGTCATTGCGATGCCGTGGCGAGGCGGAGGCCGAAACTCACGAAGACGGTTCCGAGCAATCCCTCCTGGAAACGGCGCACTCGCGGTCGGCGAAGGACCGGCGCGACGAACCCGAGCGCGAAGACGTAGAGGCTGAGCCAGACGATATTGACCATGGCCATGATGCTGGTCAGCAGGATCGCCTGGACGATGACGTATCCGGCCGGGTCGAGATACTGGGGCAGGAAGGTCAGCATGAAGACCGCCATCTTGGGATTGGTGACGGCACTGACCACGCCTTGCGCGAATGGTGAGGCGCCAAGGCGTGCCGGTCCCCACCGCTGCAGCATGGTCACGAAGGGCGCCGGTGCCGATGGGGCGATGTCAGCCAGCTTGTCCGCCAGCTTGTCCGCCTCGGTTGCCTCGCCGTCCTGTGGCGTTGGGGCGTGCCTGCGGAATGCCTCGCGGAACGCCAGGACCCCAAGCCAGAACAGGTAGAGCGCGCCAACGACCTTGAAGACCGTGAATGCGGTCACCGAGACCGCAAGCAGCGCCGCCACGCCGAAGACCACCGCAAAGGTGTGCGCGAACATGCCCGCGGCCGATCCCCAGGCGGTGGCGAGACCGGCCCCCGACCCATGGACCAGGGTATTGCGCAAGGTGAGCGCGGTGTCAGGTCCCGGGGTCACCGCAATGATCAGCGCGGCGACGAGGAAACCGCCGAGGGTCGTCATGGTCAGTGGGAGCAGGGCGTGGACGTCCATGACGGTGGCAATCTGGACCGGCAAGACGCGTCTGCGCCGGTCTGCGCCGGTGTACGCCGGTCTTCCGGTGACCGCGGTCGAGTATACGACGGTCCCCCGTCGCGTCCCCCGTCGCGTCCCCCGTCGCGTCCCCCGTCGCGTCCCCCGTCGCGTCCCCGGTCCGGTTTGGCACCGTTCGCACGGAAAGGACGGGACTTCCTGAAGGGGCCACTTGCATAAGTTGAACTACGGACTTATACTTGTGTCAGGGGACCGATGAGGGTCGTCCACGTGACCATGGGAGGCCACACGCAATGCTGTTCACCGATGCACGTACCCCGTTAGGCAGGCTTCGTGCCTTCGACCGCGAACTCACGGTCCGCTACGCCGATGCCATCATCCATCGCCACCTCGAAGAGGCGACCCGCATCTACGACCGCCGTCGCGCGGCCCGCCGGGCAATCCTCATCGCCGAGGAATTGGGTGGTGACCTCGCGGCCACTCCTTCGGTCTAGCACCCAGGGATCCGGGTATCTCGTACCGATCCCGCCCCCGCCCTTCTGGCGCCGGGGGTATCCTCTGGCGCGCCCCGGTGCCAAGTTCCGGCTGACCCGGGGGTGCGCGGGAAAGGGTGAGTGATGCCAAGGTTCTCCGTGTGTGTCGAGATGATTTTCCGGCACCTGCCGTTCATTGAACGCCTCGAGGCCACCGCCAAGGCTGGCTACGACGCCTTCGAGTTCTGGCAGTGGCAGGACAAGGACATCGGCGCCATCGCTGCCGAGGCATCAAGGTTGCACCTCAAGGTGGCTGCCTTCACCGTCGGCCCGAACATCGCCTTGGGCACCCTGGTCGATGCCTCCAACCACGATGCCTACCTCGAGACGATGCGCACGGCCATTCAGCATGCGAAGCACCTTGATTGCCAGACCATCATCGTGACCACTGGCAACGAGATTGCCGGCGTTTCCCGCGCGGCGCAGTTCGATGCCCTGCAGCGGGGCCTCGAGCGGGTGGCGCACGCTGCTGCCGAGGGCGGGGTGACCATGGTGGTCGAACCCCTGAATACCCGGGTCGACCACGCCGGGTACTTCCTCGACCACGGCGCGGACGCCTTCCGGATCGTCCGTGAGATCGGTCACCCGAACCTGCGCGTCCTCTATGATATGTATCATATGCAAATAATGGATGGCGACCTGATCTCGACGATCGAGTCGAACATCGACCTGATCGGCCATTTCCACGTCGCCGATGTCCCTGGCAGGCATGAACCCGGAACGGGCGAGATCAATTACGCGAATATCTTCCGCCGGATCGATGCCACGGCCTACGCCGGGCATGTCGGTCTCGAGTACCGGCCATCCGGTGACCACGCCGCATCGCTGGCCGGGGTCAAGGCGCTGGCCTGAACCAGGATCGACGCATGCCTGGTCCCGAGGCGTGCCAAGGGTTGATCGCGGTCACCGTGCACCGTGCACTGGGGGCATGGCGAGGAGGAGAATGCAATGGCGGTCCTCAGGCTTGACGTCACCAAAAGGGAGCCGTACGCGGGTGGGCGGTCGTTCGGTGCGGCCGGTTCCTACGAGAAGGTTGCGGGTCGCCTGCACCTTGCCGTCGATCCGCTTCACGCCGCGAATGCCATGATTACCGGGCTTGGCCACGCGGCCCGCGACGCCTCCGGCCTGGTGCACTTCTCCACCGCGTTCCGTCTCCTGCAGCCGGTCGACCCGGCACTCGGGAACCGGAACCTCCTGTTCTTCGTGGTGAACCGGGGCCGGCAGGCGGTTCCGTTCAACCGTCCCCCGGCTGAGCCAGACCCGACCGAGACCCTGGACCCGGGCGACGGGTTCCTGATGCGTCACGGGTGGACGGTGACGTGGTGCGGGTGGCAGTGGGACGTCATCGATGACCCGGTCCTGATCGGCCTTGATGCCCCGGAAGCGGTCGGTCCCGACGGGATTGCCCTCGGTGGCGAGATCGTCGTGATGTTCCAGCCAAGCGTGCACCACGCGGACCAGGAACTCTCGCATTGGCCCCAGTATCCGGCTCCGGGACACCGTTTCTACCGGCACCGGCCCAACCCGGCAGCCGACGTCGATGACCCACACGCGGTCCTGACGGTCCGGGAGTGGGCGGGCGGACCCCGGACGGTCATCGCACGCGACGAGTGGCAGTTCGCGCGGGACGTGGGTGGCCGTGCCGTGCCCGACCCGGCGCACATACGGCTTCATGGCGGGTTCTGGCCCGGACTGATCTACGAACTGCGGTACCGGACCTCACGGTCGCCGGTCGTCGGGGCCGGGTTCCTGGCGATGCGCGATTGCGTCTCGTTCCTGCGCCACGGTGACGGCGCGTCGGGAAACCCGGCGGCGGGACGGATCGATCACACGTTCGGCTTTGGCGTCTCGCAGTGCGGCCGGTTCCTGCGGGACTACCTCGCCTTCGGGTGCAACCTGGACGAGTCCGGACGGCCTGCGTTCGACGGTCTCCTGCCACACGTCGCCGGTGCCCGCCGGGGCGAGTTCAACCATTGGCAGGCGCAGCCATCGGTGCAGCATGTCCTCGGGATGGGCCACCTGCCACCGTTTGCAAGCGCGCCCGTGCCGGATTTCCCGACCGGCCTCTTCGACCGCCAACGGGCACGCGGCGGGCTCCCGAAGGTGGTGTCCACCAACTCGTCATCGGAGTACTGGCGCATCGAAGCGAGCCTGACGCACACCGATCTGGCCGGTCTCCGCGATGTCCCGGTGGACCCGGACGAACGCCTCTACCTCTTCGCGGGGACCCAGCACGGGCCCGGCGCACCACCCCTGGGGACCGGGACGCCGTACGGGGCGGCTGGGGAGAACTCGTTCAACACCGTCGATTACTCACCGCTCCTGCGGTCAGCACTCGTCCACCTCGAACGATGGGTGGTTGCCGGGGTCACCCCGCCGCCGCACGCCGTCCCGAAACTGGGCAACGGCACGGCGATCACGCGGGCAACGGCACTGCACGCACTCGGGTCCATTCCCGGCATGGCGGTACTCAACGTGTCACACGCCCCGCAGTTGCCCCGGTTCAATCCCGGTCCGGACATCGCGGACGGCCATGTGCGCGTTCCCGGTGACGGCGAGACCGGTCCCGTCTATCCCGGCTACGTCAGTGCCCTCGATGCCGATGGCAACGAGGTTGCGGGGTGGCGACTTCCGGACCTGACCGTGCCCCTCGGCACCCACACCGGCTGGAACCCGCGCGCGCCACACACCGGTGGCGTTGGCCAATTGCTTGACATGATCGGGTCCACCGTGCCGTTCCCCCGGACCGAGGCGCAGCGCACGGCAACCCGTGACCCACGTCCCTCGATTGCCTCCCGGTATGCCTCCCGCGAGGAGTATCTCCGGCGGGTCGATCGCGCGATCACCCGGGCGATCGCGTCCGGATGGATCCTGGACGAGGACCGGGGACTGGTCACGTCCCTGGCGGATACCCGGTGGCAGGCCTTCGCAACTGGCGAAGTTGCAAAGGCCTGACGGGTCACCATCCCGGCGGTGCCGGATTTCCGGTCAGTACGGGTCCTTGACCGGCTTGCCCGTCACCCGTTGGGTGGCGTCAAGCACCGTGCTTTCCGCAGCCAACCCGGCGTCGATCAGGCCGTTGATGAGCGACCGCAACTCGTCGGTCCGGGCCTGTCCACGGGCATCCCGCAGACCGTCCAGGTAGGTGGTGAGATGGTCGTAGACGGCCCGCAGGGCATCGGCATTGGCTTCGTTGGCGGTCTTGCGGCTGGTCGGCATCTGGTCCTCCTCGGGTCGGGGATCAGGGTGCCCCGGTCAGTCGTCGCCTGCCGGGGTCCGTCCGGTCTGGTCAGGCCCTCGCGGCGTAGCCGCTGACGAACTCGACGAGGAGGCGCACGCCGTATCCGGACGCCCCCTTGGGCCGGTACGGTCCCAGTTCACCCTCGTTGATCTCCAGGCCGGCCATGTCGATGTGTGCCCACTGGGACTCGCCGGCGAACCGTTCCAGGAACTTGCCGGCACTGATCGCCCCGCCGTTGCGTCCACCGGAATTCTTCATGTCCGCGACGTCACTGTCGATCATCTTGCCGTACTCGTCGGGCCAGAGGGGGAGTTCCCAGACCCGTTCGTTGACGGTATCCCCCGCGGTACGCAGGCGCGCGACGACCTCGGCATTGCCCATCACCCCGGCAACCTTGGCGCCAAGGGCGACCATGCACGCACCGGTCAGGGTGGCAATGTCCACGAGGGCACGGGGGGTATACCGGCGGGCGTAGACCATCGCAT
>CANFGH010000129.1 GCA_947446285.1 Chloroflexota bacterium | reverse complement strand
GGATTATTGACACTGCGTAAATCACGAGTACTTCATTATGTGATATACGTAATCGTCATAGTTCGCGAAGAACAGGCAATCGATGCACCTTAAGGCAAACCGTTCGAATGTGCGAATGTTTACCTTGAGGAGTGCTGCTCGTCGACCACATCGGCTGCCTCTTGATTGGCGCAATACGCAGCCTTCACGAGCCTATACGCCTACTCAGCGCTGACGTCTCCAACGCGCGCTCCGCACGGAACTAATCACTCGGCACCCAGCTTACTGGCCTGCTCTACCAGTCGTGCGTACAAGCACCACATGACCGACAATCGAAGAAATCGCTGTAAGGGCAATACCCCAGGCGATATCGGCAGGAACAAGTAGTACTGGCCATCCGGAGATCACTGCCCAGTTCGTCAGTTCGTAGGTTCCGTAAGCAACGAGCCCGAGAGCACCCCCCCGGTTCATCGCATCCCCGACCGTCTTTGCACCCAGCGAGCCAAACGCAGTCGTCGCGACCACATACATTGTGTAAAAGAGTACTGCCGCTAGGACATCCGGCTCGGGCCGCATTAGTGGACCCAATTGACGCTTGTACATGTCGAGGGCGATCACCCCGAGCCACGTGAGGTCAAGGACAAGCATCACGGCAGCGACCGCAGCACCAGCAGCCACGATCGCACCAAATGTAGGCGTCTGCCGGGACGCACGGGACACTCCGTTCGCTCGTGACACGAGCGCACTCTCAGTGAGCGCACTCCCGCCTCGCCGAGGCTTCTTCCCACTTGGTCGCCCACTCATCATCGCTCTCCTGGTTCAAAGCACGGTGCAAACTCATCCGCTGACCGGCGCAATGGTCACATGATTCCCAACGGTCAAGGCGTTGCAACGCCGTGAGGGTCACTCAAAATCTCGGACACCAATACTCACTGGGACCCACGCCTGCCAATTTAATCTAACTGCAAGCTCAGGGGAGCACTTTGGGATCCGGGCGATCGCTTCAAGTGTTGCGAAGCGGTCTCAAGGAACCTGTCCCGCGCAAACGAGTGATCGACAATTGGCCGGGGATAGGTCTCTCCCAGCCGAACCCCGGCGCCCCGGAGCAACGCACCAGGGGCATCCCAAGGATGATGAATGTATTCGGACGGCATGTTGCGAAGTTCAGGCACCCACTTCCGGACGTAGGCGCCGTCGGGATCAAACCGCTCACCCTGTGTCATCGGGTTGAAGATCCTGAAATACGGTTGTGGGTCGCACCCACAACCTGCCGTCCATTGCCAGCCAGCCGTATTCTGCGCGAGGTCTCCGTCGGTGAGATAGTGCAAGTAATGCCGTTCGCCTCGCCGGAAGTCGATCATCAGATCTTTGGTAAGGAAGCTCGCAGACACCATACGAGCACGGTTGTGCACGTATCCCTCCGCGAGAAGTTGTCTCGCTGACGCATCGACAACCGGATATCCGGTGAGGCCAGCGACCCAGGCGAGCCAACCATGCTCATCGTCGCGCCACGGAAAGCCCATGAAGTCCGTCTGGAACGGTGTCGTCACAATCGACGGGACGTCCCAAAGTGTGCTGTAACTGAATTCTCGCCAGATGAGTTCATTTTCAAATGAGGTGCCTCCGTCAGTCTGACCGATGGCATCCTTCGCTTCAAGCCAGACCCGCCGGGGGGAAATCGTCCCGAATTTCAAGTCAGCTGACAGCCGGCTGGTTCCTTCCATTCCCATGCGGTCACGATCCGCCTTGTAGGCAAAACCTGAATTTCTCAGGAACCGCCGTAATCGAGCCTCAGCGGGAGCCGCGCCAGCCGTAAGCAATGCAGGATTTCTACCAATCCCCAGATCGGTGAGCGCCGGAAGCGGGTCAACCCACTTAAGGATGTCGTCAGGCACCCTCGAAAGATGTGAGGGCAATCCAACCGGTGCGAGCTGCGAGACTTCGCGGCGCCAAGACTTCGCGAACGGAGAGAACACTCCATACGGCTTGCCGGCCTGTGTCCTCAACGTTCCCGGTGGATGCACTGTCTCCCCGCCATAGAGGCGGAACTTTTCACCGAGTGCCCCCGCAACGCTGCCATCCCTGCGTCGGGACCCCGGTTCAACCGCCCCTTGGGCAAAAACCGCATCTGCCTTCCACTCGTTTGCGAGCCGAGGCACCACCTCGGTGGCACGTCCCCTGACGGTCACGAGCGCGGACCCCATCGCCTCAAGGTCAGACGACAACGCTGCCACTGCGTCGAGAAAAAACTGCAGCCGATGCGGCGGGCGGTTGGGTTGCCCTCCCTGCTCTCCGATTTGACTGCTCTGGTCATTGCCTGCAAAGTAGCTGTCTTCGAGAACTAGCAGAGGAATGACCTCGCCCAACGCCACGGCACGCACCAAGGGTTCGTGGTCACGTACCCGCAAGTCCTTGCCACGGAACCAGACAATCGTCCTCATGACTGCTACGCGCCAGCACCTGCAACCCGCGCCGCGTTCAATGGAACCGCACAAATGTCTTCCATACACCTGCCGGTCATTCGCAACCTGTTCTTGGCAAAAAGCAGGTAACCGACATGAAGTGCTTCGCGCACAATCGGGAGACGCGTCAGTGAAACCACACGAGCAAAACCCACTGCAACATACAAATGTCGGAACACCTCCACGCCTTCGATCATCGTGCCATCGGGAAGCCGACCGTGGATCCGCTCCATGAATTGAGACCAACTCAGCCCAGTGTCCCCGGTATCAAAACTCGGTGAAGCGATATCCGTAAATTGAACCCTGTGTCGTTTGTCAAGTTTGCGAAGCATGTTGATCTCACGTATGCAGAGGGGACAATCTCCGTCAAAGAAGACCTCGATGTCAAACGACGATCCAGCAGACTGTGACACTGGAGTAGGAACAACCGCGCCTTGGACGGCCTCCGAAGCATCCCGACCCGCGCGCCGCAGACCAACCCAAGCTTCGCCGATCACTTCTCCAGCAATCTGAAACCCTACCTCCAGTATCGATAACTGCCGAGGTGCAGGCCCGCCATCAAGCATGTGTGCCGTAGCAACACGCCGATGCGCAAAGATTCGCTCAAGCGTTCGCCGGACAAAAAGATGGTGCGCAATCGCGCCAAGGAAGCCGAAAGGCACGGCATAGTCAACGACATCGCGCATTCGGGTCTGGTTCCCGTCGGCCTCGAACTCGTGCGTATGCTTCCAGATTTCGTATGGTCCAGACACCTGCTGATCAACAAAGCGTGCCTTAGCTACGCCGTCGGCATGATCGACTGCGGGAGGCTCCCAACTCGAGATGAGCGTCCGCCATTTCATTGGAATGCCAAACAAACCCAGTGCGTATTCGATCCGGGCACCAGCGAACATCGCGATTGGGAGTGGTGTCAGGATCTTGAAACTCAGGAACGAAGGTGTCAAGGCTTCGAGGTTGGCCGCATTGGAAAAGATTTCGAATACCTCTTCCAGTGTGCGATCAATCGTTTGATCCTGTTCGAGGCGGTGGAGTTGCGTTGCGGCCATAACATCAATACTTTCCCGCGCCTGACAACGTCACGCAGCGACAGTGTCTTTCCTCCACAGTTTGACGCGCGGCCTACGATAGCCTCGGCAAAGTAGCCGCGTCCACGGTTACAACGACGTACCGTATGCCTCTACTGGCATCGAGCGAAAAGGCGCCGGGCATTTCGCGGGCAAGAAATCGGATGCGAGGACGCGATCACTTCGATACGGTTGAACGAATGACTGAAGCTCATCGGTGAGATCTGAGTGAAATGGGAGCGGACCAGTCCCAATCCGATGGCCTTTTGACGGACCGGATGCGGTGGGAAGCAGTAACTAGCCGCGACCGAACCAAGGACGGTCTCTTTGTCTATGCCGTCGTCACCACACGAATCTATTGCAGACCTGGATGCGGATCACGCACTCCACACCAGGCGAACGTGCGGTTCTTTTCGGATGGGGACGAGGCCAGAAGAGGAGGCTTCCGCCCTTGCAACCGCTGCTTGCCCGATGAAACCCCCGCCTGGGCATCCCGGGCTGTGAGCGTCTCCCAAATGTGCAGACTTATCGAGGAGTCTTCGCGAACTCCAACGCTTTCCCAGCTGGCCCAATCCGTCGGATATAGCCCGTTCCACTCGCACCGAATGTTCCTTGAAGTCACCGGTGTCACCCCGCGCGCCTACGCAGTCACGGTCAGGACAGCCATCCTGAAGACCAGTCTCGGTGCGAAACAGAAGGTCAGTGATGCAATCCACGGTGACCGGACGATTTCAGCCGCTCAGTTTTACGACGACATGTCCAGAGAGTTAGGAATGCCACCTGCCACATTCGTGAAAGGCGGGAAGGGAATGACCATCCAGTTTGCGACGGCGTCATCAAACCTTGGTTGTGTGCTGGTTGGCGCGACTGACCGAGGCGTTTGCGCGGTCCTGCTCGGCGACGACCCACGTGAGCTTGTTCATGATCTGAGCCACCGCTTTCCGGCTGCAACGGTCACTGAGGCTGGGGCCGAACTCGCAACGACGATTGCCCAAGTTGTTGGCCTGATCCATGAACCTGCATCGGCAACAACATTGCCGCTAGACATTCGGGGCACTGCTTTCCAATGCAAGGTCTGGAACGCCCTCCGCCAGGTTCCGCCGGGTGAAACGGTCGCGTACTCACAGATTGCAGACCGTATTGGCATGTCGAGCGCAGCTCGTGCGGTAGCGAATGCATGTGGCGCAAATCCGATCTCCGTCGCGGTCCCCTGCCACCGAGCCGTGCGCAGTGACGGAAGCCTTGGGGGATACCGTTGGGGACTTGAAAGAAAGAAGTCGCTGCTTAATCGTGAGCGAGCGGACACCGTATGACGATCGGGTAGGTCATGACCTTGGGTCATATGCCGACACAATGAACGGTGTCTGGGCCGAATACGCCTTCGAAGCTTTCTACCCACGCGCGTTGTTCGGCTGTCTCGACCGCCTTGGATGACCTGACCGTGCGGACCACATTGATCGCCTCGGCTGCAGGTATTCCTCTTGCCACCAGCACCGAGGCACCTACAAGGCCCGACCGACCAACCCCAGCGCGACAGTGAATGACCACACATTGACCGGCGCCAGCTGCTCCAATGATGCCTTTGACAAGTTCAATAAAGGCATTCCGGTCACGGTCGTACGGTGGATGCATGTCTGCGATTGGGAAAACTATCAGCTGGATGCCATTGGCAAGCGCGCACTCGCCAAGTTCGGATATGCCGAGGGTCGCGAACTCCGACGGTTCCATTAGAGAAACCAGGCAATCCGCCTGGTAATGCGCGCGCAGTCTTGCTACATCCGTTTCCAAGTCACGCAACCAACCATTCGACACGTCCCGCTTGCCTGGAGCAAGTGTGATCCCGATTGCACCGACCAACCCGTGGATACTTTCCGGGAGGAAGTCGACACGAATCGGGTCAGTTTCGGAAGTTCGGAGTTGCACGTTTTTGCTCTCTAATCCCAGCCCAGTTACCCGTACGTCTGGGCATATTCTGGATCCATCCCTAAGTATTCCCAAACGTGCCCATCAGGGTCCTCCAATCCCGAGCCAGACGTGAAACCGTGGTCGTCGGGTTCCTTGTAGCGTTGGCCACCACTCGCGAATGCCTCTTCGCAAATGCTGACAACGTCATCTCAGGATTGGTAACCGTTCACTGGGCCAGGATGGCGGGCGCTTGGGCGTGCCCAGCAGGTCGGACGACGGAGGCCGGGACGAGTTCCCCGAATGCTGCCCCACCCGGGCTTCGAGATCCCGGACGCGTTCCTCCAACCGGGTGATCGTTGCCCGGAGGTCAACGATCACCGCCCGCAGCTCAGCAATGGTTGCCTGCAAGGTGGTGATCACGGTTGACATCACTCACCAGAACGTGCACCGAAACCGACCCGGCACCCTACCCCGTGAACGGTTACTCAGGATTGGGCCCAAGGTCTGATATGCGCTTCCCTCTAGGGTCGTGCGTCGACTATTTGCTTTGAAGAGAATTGCGCGAGCTGATCACGTGTCATCAGCATCGCGCACATATGTTGACAAATCACCATGCACTTTGTCGTGTCATTGCTGAATCGTGGATTACTAATGTACTCGAGTGAAAAAAATAATGTTTTTTTCACTATTATTAATGACGTGATTGATAAATACCATGATCGTTACATCATAGGTAATGTCTTTCAGACTGGGCGAACGAACCGTGGCAGCGTCCTCTCTGATCCGCTTTTCCTTGTGGGATCACGACAATCTGAAAGCGAACTAACGTGATGAGGCGTTCGGTGGCGCGGAACATTAGGGACGGTTTTCGTCCCAGTCCAATCAGATTGCGCGCTTGGGCATTGTCATCCGATTAATAGCGTCTCAGCGGTACAAGCACGGGAAATCCAGATGACCTTCAAGCCACTTGCCAGAACTACCAAACCGGGCGTGA
Organism: Chloroflexota bacterium; assembly: GCA_947446285.1. Classification (GTDB taxonomy): domain Bacteria; phylum Chloroflexota; class UBA11872; order UBA12225; family UBA12225; genus UBA12225. The sequence continues at coordinate 2,074 of CANFGH010000129.1, read as the reverse complement.
ATTGGTCGACCTAAGTCTCGCGATTGTGGACTGAATCGGTTTGATCGCGTCGTCTCCGACTCCTTCACCGTACTGGTCGGTTATCATAACTAACACATTGGGGACTGGTATCGTAGCAACTTGGTTAAACCATCGCCGAAGGGTCTCGCAGTTGTAACCGGCACGTCAACCGGTATCGGGCGCAGCATCGTTTCCGCCCTTGCAAACGCCGGTCACCCGGTAACTGCGACCGTCAGAAACTCCGCCGATGCTGACCGCTGGGCTAGCACGTCAAACGTTTTTCCCTTGATCATGGACGTCAGCAAGGAACATGTCCCTGATCTCATTGCGAACTGCGTCACGACCCATGGAGGTGTTCTCCACGCACCGGTGAACAACGCTGGTATTTCCAGCGTGATGCCTTTGGAACATTCAGACGGGGACCGCGCGTCAGGTTATCGAGGTCAACCTGTTCGCTCCCTACCGGATCACCAAGGCCCTGCTTCCCGCACTGCGTTCCTTTCCTGAACAACACCATCCACGAACCTCCAAGGTGGTTTCGGTTTCCTCGATGTTCGGTCCGTTTGGCTGGCCTTGGCAGTGGTCCTACCACGCGTCCAAGTTCGCCCTGGTGGGAATGGGTGAATCCCTGTCACATGAAGTGCACCGCCAGGGGATCCGTGTGTACGTCATTCTCCCCGGGGGTGTCCGTACCGAAGCCTTGAATAAGATCGACGCTGAATTGGTGTCGGCCCTGAAAGATCCCAGGAACGGCGCAATCGGATCGTATTCGGAGGGCATTGAGCGACTCCGGCGCTGGACTACTTAGTCAGTCCAACTGGCAGCATCACCTGAAGCCGTCGCCTCTCGAGTGGCTGCAGCGATCAGCAGCGATCAGCAGCGATAATCCAGCCTTCAGGCATCTCATTGGCATCGACGCCCATATCATGTCCTTAGTCGTCGGCATTCTGCCCAAGGACGTATCAACGTGGATGTTCCGGACACTTCTTGGCCCTGGCTCCTGACGACAAAACCAAAGACTGCGCCACCAACTCCCTATCCGGCTTTCATGGTGGCAAGTTCAGTAGCACTGACGTCTTGGGACGCAGGAGTAGACGTTCGAACTGCGCCACGGACGGACACAGGGCCAGCCCAAAGGTTGCCCAGAGCTCCGGGTACCCGCGAAGGATCCATCGTATGGGAGTGGCGTGGCAATCTAAAAGTAAAGAGGGCAGGTCACATCGATGGTCACGATAGGTGAGTTGCTCACCGTTGAGGGCACGGACTGGCTGCACATCGGTGGGAAAGTAATTGCACCCGGATGGAAAATCCTTGATGCGATCCCTGCCGATCACGTAGACATAGTGGCAGACCTTCGTGACCTCTCTGCGATCGCAGACGGTACGTTTGACGCCATTTATGCGTCACACGTACTTGAACACCTCAGCCATCGTGGAGAACTTGAATCTGTCACACGCGCACTTCATCGAATTCTCCGGGTAGGGGGAAAACTTTTCGTCAGCGTACCAGATATGGACATTCTCAGCCGCTTGTTCTCTTCTGAAACCATTTCTCCCGGGGATAGGTTCGCCGTCATGGTCAAGATGTTCGGCGGTCAATCAGATCGGTTTGACTATCACACGATTGGTCTCAACCAACAGTTCCTCATGGACTACTTATTCCTTGGGGGCTTCAGGGATGCCTACAAGGTTCCCCAATTCGGGTTATTTCCAGACGCGAGTTCCGCCACCGTCGCTGGTATTCCTTTCTCATTGAACGTTGTCGCCATAAAAACTATTTGACGCCACCGCTAGGTGCGCCAAATGTGGCTTTGCCTCACCTATGACCAAGAGCATGCAAGGAACCGTGCACTCATCAGGCTTTGGCTGGTCAGAAGGTGAGAGTGACACCCAGAGACGTACAGGGAGAAACGTAACCGTTCACGGGGGTAGGGTGCCGGGTCGGTTTCGTTGCACGTTATGGTGACTGCTTCCATCCGTGGTCGCCACCTTGCAGGCACTGGTTGTTGAGCTTCGGGCGACAATCGCCGAGCAGCAGGCGGTGATCGCCGAGCAGCGGGCAACGATCACGCAGC
>CANFGH010000128.1 GCA_947446285.1 Chloroflexota bacterium | reverse complement strand
GCCCCGGGCGACAAGGAGGTCGACGGTGTGTGATCCGATAAACCCGGCCCCGCCGGTCACCAGGACGAGACGACTCATGATTGGTTCCTTACGTTGGATTGGGCGCCGCACCAACACCGGCCGGCGCGGCCGTGACATCGGTTAGGCGCGACGCCCGACCGCGGACAACCCGCACCAGGCCAAAGATGCCTCGAAGGATCGTCCGCTCGGCTTCGGTGACGGTGCAGGCAACTTCTACGTGGCGTCTGCCGACCAGCGTGACAATCGCCATTGCGGTCAAGGTGTGGCGGTTCGAGGTCGGTGCCTCCATCGAGAACGAGGAGTAGCGAAGAGTGGTGACTTCGAGCCGATACCCCCCTGCTGCCTCGATGGCGGCGTCGATCGCGAGACCGAGGGGAACGGTGGTCATCGGATGAATCGCCCTACCGAGCGGGGCGGGGGCGCCGCGGTACCTGGACATCAGGAGGCGCAGGAGCTCAGCGCTGGTCTCCAAGGTCACCGTATCGCCAATCGAAATACGGTCGTGCAACGCCCGCTGGGACGCGGTGATCCGTGCCGGATGGACGGACGAAGGGTGAGGTGGCGGGCGGTGAGGGGAGATTTCGGCTGGAGCCGCTCCGTCGCTTGGCGGTCGTGATGGAGCGGCACCAGGCGTCGTGCTGCCGGCAGCGGACTGCGCATGGTGATCACCATTTGTGGGCGCATTCATCTTTTTGAGTATCGGCGATCGGTGCGGAACCGCGCAGCACGCCACGCTTCCGGGTTTCCCGCAAGCGGCTGCCTTCAGCATGATGTTCCCGGGCCTCGGATCGGGTCACGCGTTCCCGGTCGGCTCAACGCAACGTAACGCGTAGCCGTCCGTTCCCAACGTGAGAGAGTCTGACCTCGCCCGTGTGTACCGTTCCGCCGTTGTTGAGTGACGCCCAGACCCGTGAAACACCTGTTCAGGCCGGCAATCGGAAACCATCCAGATCCATGACCGCCTTTGGGAATCGAGACGCCCAACCACATGCAGTCCCTCGAGCGACACGGGTCGCGAGTGACAGTGGATTGGCCGTACATGCGTCCAACGCCTCGACCCACGGGCCAATCGGTTCCGATGCTGGTGCGTTGCTCGCAACCACGTGGGCTCAGGTCCTAGCGGTTGTCGAAGGTGACCGGAAGGTCTCGCGCGCAACCTATGCATCGTGGCTTGTCAACTCGCTCCTCCTGTCCGTTACTCCCGGCAATGACGGCATTGCCCCGCTGATTGTGGTCGGTGTCTCGCACCGGTTGGCGCAGAACAAGGTCCGGCAGGATTGCCTTGGTGCACTCGAGTCAGCCTGGGCGACCGTGTTCGGTGAGACCGTCCGCGTGCAGGTTGAAGTCACGGGCGCGCTGCGAGCTTCTTCAGCTCGCGTTTCACTTGCAATCACGACGGTTCCGGAGGGCCGCGGTGCCGTCGCAACCGAGGTTGAGCCATCCGACCACGTCGATGGCCAGGATGCTGGTCAAGGCCATGATGCGGGTGCACCCACTCCGAGATTGATCACCCCGGAGAGCCAGCTCGAGGAATCGTTGCGTGCAGTTCTGGATGGACCGCCGATCGATGCACGCGGCCTTGTGGGAACGATCCCGAACCCGCGTTGGCGGTTCGCCACATTTGCTTCCGGGCCAACCTGCGCATTTGCCCTTGGCGCGGCACGGACGGTCGCAGCGTCACCCGGACGGGAGTACAACCCACTCACGATCATCGGTCCGTCCGGCATCGGGAAGTCGCACTTGATTGGCGCAATCGCTTCGGTCTGGCTCGATGAACGAGCCAGGGACGGTAGCCCCACCGGGCGGCGGCTCGCCGGTGACGGGAGTTTCGTCCCACTCGAAACGAAGCCACCGGGAATGCCAGGAACGTGCTTTGTCCTGACTGGGCACACGATTGCGAGTGACTTGGGGCTCGATGGGTACTCCTTGGGAGAAGCCTCAGCGCGTGCCCGTCGCTGGGGCCGACGCGCTTCGGCGGTGCTTATTGATGATCTGCACGTCGCGTTGTCGTCTGGTCCCATTCCCCGCGCTATCGCCACTCAACTGATTTGCGGTGCACTCGATGCCGGAGGCCAGGTCGTGGTTTCCACACGCGACAGTCTTGGCGATCTGACCGAGACTGAACCGGAACTCGCGTCGCGCCTTGGATCAGGACTTGTTGCGCCGTTGACCCCGCCAGACCATGAGACGAGGCTTGCGATCCTGCGGGCGCGTGCGGCGGGTGTCGTTCCCGCGCTCCCCGATGAGGCGCTGGATCACCTTGCCCATCGGGTGGGTGGGAGCGTTCGCGACCTTGAGGGGGCGTTTTCGAGGTTGCGCGCGGCCGGGACGATTGGACGGCCACCCATGGCGACAGATGCTGCCGTCCGACCCGTTGGTCCGGCAAGCGTGGCGACTGGCGAACACCCGGTTCCACGCAGTGCGCGCGATACATTCCTCGGCCCTGCTGATGAAGAGACGACGCGGTTCGACCCTTCAGGGGCCCGCCGTGCCGTTTCGCCGCTTGCGTCCCGGGTGCTCGCGGCAATCAGCGCCGTGTTCGGGGTTGACCGGACGATGTTGTCTGGGCCGGGTCGGAGCCGCGAGGTGACCCTGGCACGGCACGCGGCGATGTATGTGATGCGCGGACAGCTCGACATGAGCCTGTCGGAAGTTGGCCGCCATCTTGGTCGACGCGATCACACCACCGTGATGCATGCAGTTGCCCGGATAGGGTTGCTCAGGCAGGATGACGCAACCCTGAATCTCCTGATTGATGAGGTCTTGCGGTCTCTCGGTGCCATTCGCGAAGGTTGATACACCGTCGCTGGAGCCCCGATGCCTTGGGCCTCTCCAGTTCAAACTCATTGTCGTCACGCGGTACAGTACTGACGGGTTGCCGAAAGGAATAGTGATCCGATGCGTATCGCTTGTGTGCAGGACCAGTTGAGCCGTGGCCTCGCGACCGTTGGCCGCGCCGTAAGTTCCCGGACGACCATGCCGGTTCTTGGGCACGTGTTGCTTGCGACCGATGGTGAGCGACTTCGTCTCGCTGCGACCAACCTGGAACTTGGGATCACGACGTGGATTTCCGCGCGGGTCCTTGAGGAGGGACGTGCGACGGTGCCAGCCCGCCTCCTGGCCGAGTTCGTGAACTCCCTTCCATCCGGGAAGGATGTTTCGATCGACGGCGGGACGCGTGGTGCCCCGCTTCACCTCTCGTGCGATCGCATCAGCGCAAACGTCAAGGGGATGGATCCGGACGAATTCCCACCATTGGCGACCGGTGATGATCGGCCGGCAGTACGCATTCCATCGCGCGAGTTCAGGACGATGATTGATCAGGTTGCATTCAGTGCGGCCCGTGACGAGTCGAGGCCGGTTCTTGGAGGCGTCAATGTCAAGGTATCGGGCGCCCAGCTGACGCTTGCCGCCGCCGACGGCTTCCGACTGTCCATCAGGCACGCGCGTCTCGACCACGGATTGCCGGAACCGCTCGACATCATCATCCCCGCGCGGGCACTCACCGAACTTGGCCGCCTGCTCGGCGGTGATGACGACGACGTCGAACTGAGCGTAACGGGCAACCGGACCCAGGTGCTCTTCCGCGTGCGCACCGCCGATGGTGAGACCGTGCTTGTCAGCCGGTTGCTTGAGGGCCAGTTTCCAGACTTGCAGCGGGTGATCCCCAAGACCGCGACGACCGAGATGACGATCTCCCGGTCCGAACTGGCGACAGCCATCAAGATTGCGTCCATCTTTGCGAGGGATGCCGCGAACGTGGTTCGTTTGGACCTTCAACCCGGGGACGAAGGCGGCGTCACGCCCGGCACACTCGAGATCACTGCGACGGCACCCGACGTCGGTGATAACAAGAGCCAGATGCCCGCCGGGATCACCGGAGACGAGACACACATCTCGTTCAGTGCCGAATTCCTGTCTGATGTACTCGGCGTCTTGAAGTCCGACCGGATCCACCTCAAGTTGACGGGCCCGCTTTCCCCCGCGGTCATCGAGGGCGTCGGTGTGGAGGACTATACGCACGTCATCATGCCCATGCACTCGGTGCGCTGATCCGTCGATGGTGTTGGCTGGAGGCTCGGCTACCGCGCGATGAGCGAGGGCGAGTCTCCAATCACGTTGACGCAATGAATTGATCAATGTGCGCGACGGCTTCACGGGGGCGTGAAGCATGGATTGCATGTGACGCGCCGGGGAGGTGCACTCGAGTGCCCCGCGGCAACCGCCGGGCAAACTGGTTGGCAGCGTCGTCACCGAGTGCTCCATCGACGGCCACATCGGCTTGGATGATCAGGACGGGCACGTGCAGTTCGGGCGCAGCATCCCACGCCCAAGGCGCGCCTCGGGGGGAGGCGAGGTACGTCTCAAGGGTTCCCGGCGCCGCACGTCTGAAGAGACCGGCGAGTGACCGTGAGGCGGCGTCCCCGTGGAAGCTCGCCAAGTAGGTCTCGAGCGGCCCTGGGGGTTCTTGACGAAGGCGCGCGACCTCTCCGACAACCTCATTGCTGATTGCTGGATCCAGTGGCGGGTCGAGGAGGACAAGCCGGCTGATCCGATCAGGCTCAGCCATGGCCATCGCCAAGGCGACGAGGGAACCCAGCGAGTGGCCGATGACGGTCACTGGTTCCGGGCTGCCCTTGCGGTCCATGAGCGCAAGGACATCAGCGGCATAGTCGGACGGGGTGTACTGGTGCGGCTGCGGTGCCTTTCCAGATGCACCGTGCCCTCGCAGGTCCGGTGCGATCACTGGACGCGCAAGAAACCGGCGGGCGAACCCTGCCCACACCGCTCCGGAAACGCCGAGGCCATGAAGAAGGATGGTCTCTGGAGGGTGCTGTGGCGACGACGTGTGCGTCACGCCGAATTCGTTCAGGTGCAGCGCAACGACGCTTCGTGGACCGTCGTCAATTGCACGGGTCACTGGTCACCGTGGGATAGCCACCTCACCTGTTCTGGGGAGAGCTCAAGGTCCGCAACCGCAAGACTGCCCTGAAGTTCCTCGACCGTGGCCGGACCGACAAGCGCGTGCGTCTGAAGGCCCGGCTGGTTCAGGACCCAGGCCAAAGCGACTTGCGTTGGGGTCAGTCCCAGCTGTTCGCCAAGAGTGACCGCCCGATCGTACCTCGCCCAATTCTCGTCGTTGTAATAGACCCGGACCATGTCTGCATTCGAGTGGTCGTCACGCTTGAACTTGCCTGAGAAGAACCCACCTGCCTGCGACGACCATGAGAACAGTGGCATGGCATGGCGCTGGTACCAGCCCTTTGACGCCTCATCCCCTGAGATCGAGATGCAGTTTGCCCACATCGGTTCCTTCGTGACGGCGAGGGCGATGTTCGGGCTGCTCGCGGTGAATTGCACGAGACCATGCTGGGTTGCGTACGCGTTGGCTTCTTGGATACGGGGGATTGACCAATTCGATCCGCCGATTGCGCGGATCCGCCCACGGGCGTGATGGTGGTGGAGGGTATTCATGACTTCGGAGACCGGCACGCCCTGATCGTCTCGGTGGAGCACATACAAGTCGACGTGATCAGTGCCCATGCGCTCAAGGCTGAGCCCGAGGTCGTAGCTGATTTCAGTAGCGCTCACGCGGTCTCCCCGTGAGTCATGGTGCGCACCCTTCGAGAGGATCAGGATGTCTTCACGGCGCCCACCGGAGCGGAGCCATGCGCCGATGTTCCGGTCAGACCATCCGCCGCCGTAGATTGCCGCGGTATCCACGATGTTCCCGCCGGCCGCGAGGTACGTTTCGATGAGGTCCTTGGCCAGGTCAGCGCGGCCCTGGGCGAATGAGGTCGACCCGAGAACGATGCGCGCAACAGGTCGGTCGATACCGGCAACGTGTCCATATCTCATGCGGTGGATGGTAGCGTGCGAGTGGTTCGCCAACCCACCGGCGTGACCGCTCACGGCGTGACAGAATAGCAGGGACAGTGTTCTTGCTTGAGCACCTCGTTTGGTCTTGGGAGGTCATGCCGTGGCTGTAGGTACCGTGACTGCATCGCATGGGAAGCAGGTGGCCCCGTTCGGAGAGTGGGAATCGCCAATCGCTCCGCGAGACATGGCAACTGGCGGGCTTCAGATACTGGCACCGACATATGCATCCAACGGGTCCCTGTTCTGGCTTGAGGGACGTCCGACCGAAGCGGGGCGCGTCGTCGTCGTCGAGCGCACCGTGGGTGGGGTAGTCCGTGACTGGACACCAGCGCCGTTCAATGTGCGGTCACGCGTGCATGAATACGGCGGTGGGTCATACTGGCTATCGCAGGGCACAGACGGCAGTCCGCTCGTGTGGTTCGTCGACTTCGCAACGCAGCGGGTCTTCCGGCAGGCGGGAAGCGATCACGATCCAGTCGCCGTGACCGAGGAGACCGGCGCCCGGCATCGCTACGCAGATGGTGTCGTGAGCCCGGGTGGCGACTGGATTGTCGCGGTGAGAGAGCGCCATGAAGGCGAACATGCGACGGACGTCGTCAACGAACTCGTCGCAATAAGGACGGATGGCACTCGGGACACCCACGTGGTGGCTGGTGGTGCAGGTGAGAGCAGTCTTCGCGTCCCTCCCGCGGACTTCGTGGCGTGCCCGGCTATGTCCCCGGACGGGACGCGCATTGCATGGATGGCGTGGGACCATCCAAACATGCCGTGGGACACCACCTCGCTCTGGGTGGCTGACTTCGACCAAGTGACTGCGTTGGTCACGGGGGAGCCTCGGCTCCTTGCGGGCGGTTCTGGCAGTGGGGAGGCGGTCACGTATCCGGCCTGGAGTAGCGACGGCGACCTCTATGTGATGACGGACCGGACCGGCTGGTGGAACCTGCACCGGTCGGCTGGGGGTTCTGGGTCGTTGGCTCCCGTATGGCAGGTCGACCAGGACTGCGCTGGACCGATGTGGGGATTAGGTTCGGCACCGTATGTGCTACTGCATGATGGCACCGCACTGGTGGTCGTACGCAATGGTGCCGACGGCGAAATGTTCCGTGTGGATTGTCGGTTGGGGGGTGCGACTGCCCTGAGCCTGCCCTGCACCCAGATCCAGGCACCGATTGCCAGCGCCGGATGGAGAGTTGCACTGGTTGCGTCGTCGCCGACGCGCCCGGGTTCTCTTCTCGAATTTGATCTGGAGGATGACAACCCGCCATCGACGGTCATTCAGGTCCGCGAAAGTGCGGTCCCGGTCGTCGCCGGATCGGTCTCGGGTGGCGAGCCGATCAGTTTTGTCACGGGGGATGGCGCAGGCGCGCACGCGCTTTTTTATCCGCCCACAAATGCAGACTGGGTTGCGCCGCCAGGTGAATTGCCGCCAGTGATCGTGTTGAGTCATGGTGGTCCGACGAGTGCGGTCGGGTCTGGCTACCGACTCGACATCCAGTTTTGGACGACGCGTGGTTTTGCGGTAGTTGACGTCAATTACCGTGGAAGTACCGGTTTCGGGCGAGACTACCGTCAGGCGCTGAACGGCAGATGGGGTGAAACCGACGTTGAGGACTGTGTTTCGGCAGTTCGATACCTTGCAGAAGGCCAACGCGTTGACCCGAAACGTCAATGCGTCATGGGGGGCAGTGCCGGAGGCTACACAACCCTCGCATCGCTCGCATTTCGTCCCGGGGTTTTTGCCGCTGGAATGAGTGACTACGGTGTCGGTGACCTAGAGGCTTTGGCATTACACACGCACAAGTTTGAGTCGCGGTATCTGGACACCGTTGTCGCGCCGTATCCCGAGGGGATCGAAACCTATCACGCCAGGTCACCGCTTGGCCATGCCGACCAGATCACCACTCCCTTGCTTCTCCTTCAGGGAGAGGAGGACCGGGTCGTGCCCCCGGATCAGGCGCGGTCGATGGCGAAGGCACTTGACCGCCGGGGCGTCCCGCATGCCATCATCGTCTTTGCGGGTGAGGGTCATGGCTTTCGGCGGGCTTCAACCATTGAGGCAAGCTACCAGATCAAGCTGAGTTTTCTTGGTCAGGTGTTAGGGCTCGCGCCTGTCGGCATTCACGATGCTGTCCCTATTCTCCACCACCCACGCACGACCTGATCTTGGTCGCACAACGTGGGAACCGATGAACGCACGAGGCGCGACTGACGCGATGACGATGAACCTGGGCCGGCCGAAAGGGCCTGGCAGCGGATGTGCCTGGAGGGTTCCCGAGGGAATGCGCTCGTGACACGGGATGCGGGACGCATGGTGTTCGGCCCGTGGGTGCCCGAGGAAACGCCGGGACCCGATCAGGGTGGTGGCGGAACCGTGATCCCGTTGGTGCTTAGCGAATGGCGTGCAGTCTCATCGTTGGATGATCCAGGCAAGTTCGAGACATTTCCGGCGCCATGGTCGAACCCGCGACGACTCGTCACTATCGTCGATGAGGAACGGCAGTCCGTTGACCGCGTCCGTCGGTTTGTTGCCGGTTGGGAGTGGCTTGAACGGCAGACGCGTAGCCACGTTGCGCGCCCTGTGTTGCTCCCCAAGCGCGAGTGTGACCACTATCTTGCCGGGGCCGGGGTCATGCTCAAGGTCTCCCGATTGGACCGTGCCACCAACGAGTCGCCCGGCATGGGAGGAACGGCCAACACGACGTTGCCGGCGCAAGTCGACGGTTCGCCAGACGCCCGCTAGCTGTCGTCTCTCACGACATTGTTTACAGGGGCTGGGGGGAACGGGATGAAGGCCTCGCCCGGTACGGTGCTGGTAGTCGACACCACACCCGCCAAGGAGGCCTTTGGATGCAACGCTATCACCCGCACGCCAGATTGACCACGCACGGGCGCGCACGGCTGCTGCACGCGGTCGCGTCGGGGACGCCGG
>CANFGH010000127.1 GCA_947446285.1 Chloroflexota bacterium | reverse complement strand
GGCGTAGCTGTCTTGGCTGGCGGCGAGGCCGCGCTGGGCGGCCGAGGCGGCTTGGTTGAAGTTGATGCGTAGAGCCATTGTCGTGCGATCTCCCTATCGTGATGGTCGGGACCGGGTGGCAGTCCGGCTCCCGACGAGTCCATTTCGTTGGCGTCCGTTGCGGGCTGTCCCGCGGCGGACGCCGGGTTCCTACTTGAGTAGTTGGAGGACGAGGGACGGTGCCTGGTTGGCTTGGGCAAGGACCGAGATACCCGCCTGTTGGAGGATCTGGGCACGGACCAGTTCGCTCATGCTCTGGGCGATATCGGCATCGGCGATGCGGCTGTTGGCTGCCGAGGTGTTCTCGGAGGCAACGGCGAGTGACCGGATGGTGCTCTCCAGGCGGTTCTGCACCGCGCCGTACTTGGCGCGTTCGGAGCTGACCTGATTGATTGCACTGTCCAGGGACGTAATGGCCGCGCTTGAGATCGACTGTGCCGTGACGGTCAGTGCGGACATGGTGACCTCCAGGGACGTGGCACGTGCGCTTGAGGCGGTGAAGACGAGGGTGTCCCCGTTGTTGGCACCGATCTGGAAGGTCATGCCGGTTGCAGCACCGCTTCCGTTGAGCAGGACTGCCGTGTTGAACTGGGTAGCCGTGCCGATGCGCTCGATCTCGGCGTAGAGCTGCGTGAACTCGGCGTTGAGGTTGGCGCGGTCGCTGGCGGTGAGGGTGTCGTTGGACGACTGGACGGCGAGTTCGCGCATCCGGGCCAAAAGGGAGTGCGTCTCGGTGAGGGCACCCTCGGCGGTCTGGATGAGGCTGATGCTGTCCTGGGCGTTGCGCTGGGCCTGGTTGAGTCCGCGCACCTGGTTCTTGAGCTTCTCGGAGACGGCGAGGCCGGCGGCGTCATCGGACGCGCGATTGATGCGGAGGCCGGAGGAGAGGTGTTCGGCTTGCTTGGCGTAGCTGTCCTGGCTGGCGGCGAGGCCGCGCTGGGCGGCCGAGGCGGCTTGGTTGAAGTTGATGCGTAGAGCCATTGTCGTGCGATCTCCCTATCGTGATCGGATGGGCAGTGGCTGACCACCCCATCCGTCGGTCCTCCCTGAGGACGCTCCGGAACCATGGACCCGTCCCAGTTGGTGGTGTGTGCTTGGCAGTGCGAACACCCTGGTTGCGGGATCCCTTTCGCGCATCACTCCCAACTTGTCCAGGGCATTCCTCCCCGTTGGGTTGTTCGTGGAACTCCCGGGTGACCAGCCCGTGATGAAGGACCCAGTCGGCATCGTGCGTCCATCGGGTGCCCCGGGGTTTCCAAGGCGCCAGTTTCCCGATCCCGCTGCCGTCCGTGTCCTCGAGCCTGTGCGCCTGTCCTGCTCCTTCCGCTGGCTGACCGGTCGCCGTGATCCTGGTGTGGCAGCACCCTGGATGGTGAACCGGTCGTGTCTGGATGTCGTTCGTGTTGGGGTGATCCACCCCCGCCACGCGGTCTCGCCCAAGGTGGCAGGTGATCAGCCGGCGCACGCACCGCCGATCACCGGTTCTGCCTACTGGAGGAGCTTGAGTACCGACTGTGGCGCCTGGTTGGCTTGGGCGAGGACGGCAATGCCGGCCTGCTGGAGGATCTGTGACCGCACCATTTCGCTCATGGCGGCAGCCATGTCGGTGTCCTGGATCCGGCTGTTCGCTGCGGCGACGTTCTCCGAGGTAACCCCGAGACTGTCAGACGTCGACTGGAGACGGTTTGTCATTGCGCCCAGGGCTGACCGGTACCCGCTGATCACCTCGATGGCTGCGTCGAGTGGCGAGATGGCAGCGTTTGCCGTCGCTTGTGAGGTGAGGTCCGTACCGCTGAGTGCCCCCGCACCGGTGGCAGCGTAGGCGGCATCGTTCTCTATGCCGGTGACCGTCGCATTGGGGAACGAAACAACGAGCAAGTCTGGAGCATTCGCCCCGACCTGCAGGTTGAACGCGGACGCATTACCGTTCAGCAGGGGCACCGATGCATATTGTGTCGCATCGCCGATGCGCGTGATTTCGGTCCTGAGCGCATCGAATTCAGCATGTGTCTGGACCCGGTCGGAGTTCGTGAGGGTGTCATTGGACGCCTGGACGGCGAGTTCGCGCATCCGGGCAAGGATGGAGTGCATCTGGCTCAGCGCGCCCTCGGCAATCGAGATGGTGTTGATGCCGTCTTGGACGTTGCGCTGCGCCTGGTTGAGGCCCTGGATCTGGACTTTCAGCTTGGTGCTGACGGCCATTCCTGCCGGGTCGTCCGACGCCCGGTTGATGCGGAGCCCCGTGGCGAGCTGCTCGGCAGCCTTTGAGCCAGAAACCTGGCTGGCTGCGAGACCGCGCTGGGATTGCAGTGACGACAGGTTGAAGTTGATCCGGAGTGACATCGCGGTAGAGTCCTTTCCCTTTGAGGCAGACCCCATCCATGGGGTCGTGACCGGCAGTGCGGTCAGTGCGTGCGATGGTTCATCACTTGCCCGTTATCGGTTGCTGGCGCGTTCCCGCCGTTCTCCCAAGGTGTGTTTAGCCAAGACATGCGATTCCCAGTTGCAGGAAGCGTGTCGTGGAGTGCACAGCACTGATCGGGGTCTCGCACCGATGCGAGGGACAAACCTACGGACCGTCAGTCCGTCCGATGTCTCGTCAACGTGGCCACGTGGAGGGTGCGCGGGGCGGTGCCCCAACAGTCCCGGTGGCTACGGCAGTAGCAGTCATGGTTGCGATCTCCCTATCGTTTCGACCCACCGCATTGCGATGGAGGCCATTCGGGGCAGTCTCCGGAACCCGAGATGGCATCCATGCCAACCGACGTTCGGAGCTGGTAGTGTCGCGCGGTTCCTTGGACATGGCTCCCGTCACTCCGGGTGGAGGACAAGTGCACCGACGGTTGCTGACGATTGGTAGCAGCCAATCACCACCGGACCCGACGCATGCCCGAGGTTCCTGCGGGTTCCGGTCACTACAACCGGAGTGTCTCGAGAGTTCCGAGACCCCACGCTTCCCTGTCTCACTAACTATCGGCCAAGTGACGGATGGTCGTGAGTTAACAACCGGGAGGCGGTCGAATTCGCCGTCAGCGTGGTCGGTTTGGTCCGGTAACCCGCCTCCGGTGCCGGGTCCCTCCGCACGGGTATAGTCATGAAAGCGTTCCCGCGAGGAGCACCATGGTCAATTCAGTGCAAGACGATTCAGTAAACGCACCACGCACCGCTCTCGACGATGTCGATGAGTTGCTTCAGGACATCGCCTTCGAGGCGGCAAACCGCCTCGATTGGGTAGCCATTGTCAAGCAGGGATTCCCGGCGCTGCCGGAGGATCAGGAACAAGTCCTCAAGGACATGGGCGAGGCCTTTGCCGCCGACCAGTTGGTGCAACGGATGTGGGATGGGCCCTCACCGACCAACGATGATCGCCGGTGGATTGCCGATGTCACCGAGCGGCTCGCGACCCGATACGACCTCGACCTGCCGCAGACGGTCCCGGCACTCCTGCAGGAGTGGCGTGCCGCAAGCCGGCCGGGTGGCCGTGAATTCGGTGGTGGGCATCGCCGCCGCCGCTGATCTTCCGGCGGAGTGACTGTTTCGGTCACGGTTCGCAACGCAGGGCCGGCCCCATTCGGGTCGGCTTTTCTGTGTTCGCCGGGTTCCCTGCCTCAAGGCAATGGTGGGGCGCTTCGTTCGATGAGTGGGAACGTGCCGGTAATCGACGCCCCGCCTCGCGGCTGCGAAACCAAGCGCAGGGCATTGTGCAGGACGCCGAGCGTGGTGCCGAATACGGCGTGACGCACGAGTTCGGCGAGTGCCGGGGCCCAACCCGCGTTGAGCCGCACGCCGAACAGGCCGGCGCCGAGGACGGGATAGACCACGATTCCGATCAGCACCCAGAGCACCATGCTGAACTGCAGGCCCCGGACCAACGGTGAACCGCGCAGGCGGCGCTCAAGGACGAACCCGTAGAGCATTGCCCAGAAGAGCAGCCCGATCACTTGCAGCGGCACCGTCACCAGCAGTCCGCCGAAACTCGTCCATCGCAGGCCCGTGAGCGCCACTTGCTGCGACAGGACTGCTGTGATTGATCCCGGTGACACGAGCCACCCGCCCGGACCGGGTCTCCCTTCCAGGAACCGCAGGAGTGCGTATTCCGGTGACGCAGGCATCGCAAACGATGCGAGTTCGAGGAGCCAGGTGACCGCAAGGCCGGTCACCACGCTCGCGCCAATCCCGGCGATCAGGGTTGCGTCGAAGGTGCGCCGGGCGGTCACGGGCATCCGTACGGCAATCGCCTCGCCGACGCGTTCGAGCCGTGAGTGCCGGTGCCCATCGGGAACGGGTAGGGCGGCACGTTCCGGTGGTGGGAGCAGTTCGAGTGTCCGCTGCACTTCCATGGCCCGCCGGGACAGCACGCGCAGGATTGCCACGCTTCCGATGAGGAGCGCACTGGCAACGATGAACCGCACCGGGAAGGCGTGTGACTGGAAGTAGGTGAAGACGGTCGGTCCGCCATAGATCCCAAGGGCAATGAATGCGCCGATGTAGACGGTTGACCCCACGAACATCGCGGGCAGGAAGACCCGGTATGGCACCCTGAATACCCCGCATGCCAAGGGCGATGCCAGGCGGAGACCGGGTATCTGGCGTCCGATGATGACTGCCAGCGGGCCGTGGCGGGTGATCAGTCGTTCGGCCTGGTCTAGCCGCTCGGGACTGATGAACAGGTACTTTCCGTAGCGGGCGAGGAGCGGCCGGCCTCCCCTCCGGCCCACCCAGAAAAGCAGCGAGGATCCGGTGAGGGTCGCCACCTGGCCGATTGCGAAGGCCTCAAGGATCGACATCTGGCCCTGCGCCACACGGTAGCCCGCCAGTGCCATGGCGATGTCCGCGGGCAGCGGCATTGGAATGCCACTCTCTTCAAGCAGGATTGCCAGGAAGATGAAGAGCGATTCGTGCGCGTTCAGCCAGGCGAGGACCGCCTGCCATGTGGAATGCATCGTCAATGGCACGTCTGGAAGGATCCGGGATCAGGTGTCGGTACCACGCAAGGGATTGACGTGCACAGGCATCACACAGCACTTGGGAACGGACTTGGTGGGTATGACCGCTGCTGGGGAGACGCACCCATCAAACGGTTCTGTCGACCTGATCAGTGCCAGAAACCGTAACGAACGGGCAATACATTCCCTCTATACTACCCAAGTCACGTGAACCAGAAGATTGTCTCGACCCCCCTGACCCTTCTCCGCAACTCTGGCAAGCGTGCCGGTCCCGTGCGCGCGGCGCGCCATTGGGCCGGTCTCCTGCGCGAGTTTGCACGGAATCCCCGTGACGTGGGCTCGATCGCCCCGAGTTCACCGGTCCTCTCGAGGGCGATCGCCTCCCGGGTTCCACACGACGCGCGTCTGATCGTCGAGTTGGGCCCTGGCACCGGACCGATCACCCGGGAGCTGCTTCATCGTGCGTCGCCGGATGCCATTGTCGTGGCAGTGGAAATCGACCCGACGTTCTGCGCGTTGCTTCACGAGGAGTTGCCGGACAAGCGCCTGGTCATTGTGAACCACCCGGCTGAGTACCTTCGCGAGATTGTCGCGCCCTATCAGATGCCAGTTGACGCAGTGGTCACGTCCTTGCCCCTGATGAACTTTCCGCCCTCGCTCCGAGGCCTGATCATTGACGCCATCCAAGCTGTCGTCAAGCCTGGCGGGGTCGTGACCGGGTTTTCCTATTCACCGGTGCACACGCCGCAGTTGATGCGCCAGACCTTCGGGAACTGCCGGACGAATATCGTCTGGCGAAATATCCCGCCGGCCTTCGTCTTCCGGTCGGTCCGGTAACCCTACCGGGGGACGCCGCTGCGCGTCGGACGCCCGTCAAGGCATGGTGGTTGGGGCCGTCACGACAGTGGCCGCGCGTTGGCGAACCCGTCCGGGATCGACCTTGCGGAACGGTGACTCCCCGTCAGACGCCGGTCGTTTCTCAACCCACACGTAGAAGATTCCCGTGAGCACCGTGAAGTAGCCGAGTGCCCCGGGGATCCACATGATGAGTCCGGCGATGGTCTGGTCCTCGGCGGCGGACAGGAACGAGATCCGTTCGGCCATGAAGTACGTTGGGTAGAGCTCCTTGGAGGTCAGGGTGATCAATGCGCCCAGGATGGTCGGAGGCAATGACTGGATGAACAGGTAGAAGACCTGTCCGCCATACGGCAGGCGCGGGTACTCCCACATCGTGCCGAAGATAGGCCACCAGGTGATCAGCGCGGCGAGCAGCATCGTCGAGTGCTCGGCCGCGTGCACCGTGGGTTGTGCCAGGGCGAGTTCGTAGAACGCCGGCACGTGCCATCCCAGGAAGATGCCGTTGAAGATCACCAACGCGGGGATTGGGGTCAGGACGGTTCTGGCCACTGCGCCTATCGGCCCCCACCTGAGTAGTGGACGGACCATCCACGCCGGGGTCCCGGTGATCAGCAATGGTGGCACGATCATCGTGATGATGAGGTGCTGCACCATGTGGGCCGAGAGCAGGTACCCCTCACCAACGGTGTGCAGTGGCGATCCGAGGGACAATCCGGCAATCAGGATCCCGACGTAGAACCGGATCACGTGCCCGGCAGTGATGGTTC
Source organism: Chloroflexota bacterium (assembly GCA_947446285.1). Classification (GTDB taxonomy): domain Bacteria; phylum Chloroflexota; class UBA11872; order UBA12225; family UBA12225; genus UBA12225. The sequence continues at coordinate 2,269 of CANFGH010000127.1, read as the reverse complement.
CCCGGACCTCTGGTCCCTGCATGCCGGGTCCGGTCCACGCGGGAACGGGTCCGCCGAGGCGCACGAGGGAGGCTCGGTAGCGGGTTGACGCCAAGGCGTAGGCCAGCACGAGCGCACCCAGACCCAGGAAGACCTGCGGTTGGGCGGGCCATTGGTTCCAGACGTCACCTGAGGTCATGGGATCCATCGGGCTGGGGTGCGCTCCGTGTGACAGGTGAACGACCGGGGATTACCGTGGTGATCCCTCGTCGTCCGGGAAATGCCTACTTCTCGACGACGCAGGCCTTGCCAAGTTCCGGCGTGCAAGGGACGCGTGGATTGAGGGTCCACAGGCCGATCATGGTGATGAGCATGCCGGTCGCGAGGACCAAGCCGAAGACCATCGGGGCCGCAAAGGTGCCACTGTCACTCTTGAGATGCATGTAGTAGAGGATGATCAGGGCACCTTTGACCAAGGCCATGATGAGCAGTGACGGGGCCACGAGGCTGGTCATGCCAATCGACGGAAGGAGCTGCGCGGCGACCACTTCGGCCGCAGTCACGATGAACAGCACCACGAAAATCTGGATGTAGGTGGTAGTTGTGGGATGGGCATGCGCGTCGTTCGCATCATGCGTTCCGGACGGATGGCCGGGCGAGGTGTGTGTAGCAGTCATGACGCGTGGCAACTCCTGTGCGGACGGTGACGATGGCAGGGGGGTGCCGGATCCGATCAGATCAGGTAGACCAGCGTGAAGATGGCGACCCACACAAGGTCGACGAAGTGCCAGTAGAGACCGGAAATCTCGACCCCGATGAAGTTCTTGGCATTGAATCGGCCCGTACCGGCAAAGAGCCAGCAGGCGAGCAACCAGATGACCCCGATGAAGACGTGCGTTCCGTGGAACCCGGTCATGATCAGGAAGCACTGACCGAACAGGCCGCTGCTGAGTGTCACCCCTTCATGGGCGAGGTTGGAGAACTCGATTGCCTGGCCACCCAGGAAGCAGGTCCCGAGGGCCGCGGTTGCAAGAAGCCAGTTGCGGCCCGAGCGGATGTTGTCCCGCTGGAAGGCGGCCAGAGAGAGCACCATCGTGAGGCTGCTAAGCAGAAGGATGAAGGCGAGGATGGCGGTGAAGTTGATCCCGAGGATGTGATGCGGATTCGGATCACCGGAGAAGATCAGGGGACGGTTGACGAAGTAGGTCGTAATCAGCGCAGCGAAGAAGACGCAGTCCGATCCCAGGAAGACCCACATGCCCAGTTTCCGGATATCGAGGGACTCCATCCCCGAGGGCGGGTTGGCCGGAACGGCGTGGGAAGCATGTTCAATCGTCGATACCGTCATGGTGCGATCCTTGGGTGGACCGGGGGGGCGCCACAGCGCCCCCCCGATTCGTACGTCCGGCTAGTCGGTGACTTCCTTGACCCACCCCGTGATGGACACCACGAAGTAGATCACCGCGGTGACCACGAAGACAATCTTGAGCGTCGGTGGCGTGAAGAGCACCGCAAGGAACAGGATCAGGACGCCGAGGGCCAAAATCATCGGGTAGATGGTCGGGGCAGGCAGGTGAATGCCATGACCGGCGCTGTGCCCGCCGCTGTCGTGAACGTCACCGTGCTCGTCATGGGTCTTGGCAACCGTGGCGACTGCGGTCGCGGAGACACCGTGTGATGACACCGACGAATGACTACCGCCGTGCTCGTCTTCCTCGCTGATGTCCCAGAGCGGGTAGCGGCTGTAGACGACCGGCTCAACATCGAAGTTGTGCGCCGGAGGCGGGCTGGTCGTGGCCCACTCCAGGGACGACGCTTCCCATGGGTTGTCCGTCGCATCGGCGGGGCGGAAGGCGGTAATCACCGCGTTGGCCACGAAAATAAGCACGGCGCCTCCTAGGAGATACGACCCTATCGTCGCCACGGGGTTCCAGAAATCGAACCCCTGGTTCGGGAAGTAGGTGTAGATGCGTCGGGGCATCCCTTCCATCCCGAGCCAGTGCATGGGGAAGAAGGTGATGTTGAACGCCAGCAACTGCGCCCAGAAGTGCCAGTTCCCGATGCGCTCATCGAGAGCCCGGCCAAACATCTTCGGCCACCAGTAGTACAGGCCGGCGAAGAGGCCCATGATGGCGCCCCCGAAGAGCACATAGTGGAGATGAGCTACCACGAAGTAGGTCGCAGTCATCTGGAAGTCCACCGGAGGCGAGGCAAGCATGATCCCGGAAAGCCCGCCAATCGTGAATGTCCCGATGAAGCCGATTGCGAACTTCATGGAGGTGGTGAACCT
>CANFGH010000126.1 GCA_947446285.1 Chloroflexota bacterium | reverse complement strand
GCGCATGGTCACGACGCGCATGGTCACGACGCGCATGGTCACGACGCGCATGGTCACGACGCGCATGGTCACGACGCGCATGGTCACGAGGGCAACGTTTCTGCCCTCGTTCCATTGGCCGGGTGTGGACTGTTCCTGGTTGGTGGCTACGCCACCGGTTGGACTGGAATTGCCTTTCCGATCGGAACGATCGCATTTGGCATTTCAATCGTCTTCGGAGCCTGGCACGTTGTTCCCCTCGGAGTTCGTGGGGTATGGCGCGATCGCAGTCTGGATATCAACATTCTCGTTGCCTTGGCCGCTGTCGGTGCGGTCTCGCTTGGTGACTGGTCGGAGGCCTCGACGGTCATCTTCCTGTTCATGCTTGGCGAAGCAATCGAGGACTTCACCCTGTCCCGCACGACGCGTTCGGTCGATGCCCTGCTCGCAACGATCCCCACAAGTGCCCAAGTCCTGGATTTGGACGGGCTCGTGACGCCAACCCTCGTTGAGCACGTTCCAGTCGGGGCGATTGTTGCGGTGCGTCCGGGAGAACGGATACCGGTCGACGGAGTGGTGGTCAGAGGCACGTCGGCCGTTGATCAGGCGGCGCTCACTGGGGAGAGTCTGCCTCTGGACCGTGCGCCGGGTGACCCGGTATTTGGTGGAACCCTCAACCGCAATGGGTACTTGGAAGTGCGCACGACGCACCCCTTTGCCGACACTGCCCTGGCCCGTGTGGTCCGTGTCGCCGAGGAAGCCATTACGGAACCGACAGACGGCCAACGGTTGGTCAAACGCTTCGCCAAGTTCTACACCCCGCTGGTAGTGGCCGTCGCGGTCATAGTGGCAGTCTTCGTCCCCTGGATTGTCGGTGATCCGATTGCTCCGTGGTTTGACCGGGCCCTCGTGTTGATCCTTGTCGCGTGCCCCTGCGCGCTGCTCATGGCCTCGCCGGTTGCCATCGTGGCCGCGATCGGGGCCGCGTCACGAAGCGGGGTGATTGTTCGGAACGCGATCGCTTTGGAACGGGCCGGCCTGATCAGAACCGTTGCCTTCGACAAGACCGGCACTCTGACCTATGGCCATCCCGAAGTAGTGTCGGTCTTTCCCGTGGCGGATGGACACGTTGGCGATCACCGACTCGATCAGGAGGGTGTTCCCCGCCTCCTGGGGATCGCCGGCGCGGTCGAGCTGATGTCCGAACATCCGATGGCGTCGGCTATTGTGCGTGCCTCGCGCGCGCATTCATCGTGGGCAGGCGAAGTGACCGGGTTCCAATCCTTCCCCGGGTGCGGTGTCTCGGCGGTTGTGGACGGACGCCGTGTGCTGATCGGAAAGCCGGGTTGGATCGCCGACCTTGGGTGTGACCTTTCGATGCTGTCCGCAACCTTCGTGTCCATCGGTTCATATGGTCAGACGCCGGTCGTACTTGCAGAATGGCCCCTCCCGCACGGTCACCCAATGGCGGTTGGACTGCCTCGGCCCGGTTCTGTGGGCACCGTCACTGGTGTCTTTGGTATCGCCGATCAGCGCCGTAGTGATGCGATTGAAGCGGTAAACCAGCTTCGCCGCAGTGGGGTATCCCGGATCGTTGTGCTCTCGGGCGACTCGATAGGCGCGGTTGATGCCGTGTCGTCTGCAATCGGCGTCCTGCCGGCTGATCGCTATGCCGGTCTCCTGCCCGAGGACAAGGTGCGATTGGTGCGCACCCTTGCTGGCGGCCATTCCGGTGGGATCGCAATGGTTGGCGACGGCATCAATGACGCCCCGGCCCTCGCCGTCGCGACTGTCGGAATTGCCGTCGGAATGGCGAGCTCAGCGGTTGCGCACGACGTGGCAGATGTCTCTATCGTTGCCGATGACCTGACGCGAGTTAGGTGGTTCCTATCCCTCGCCCAGCGGACACGCCGAACGATCATCGCGAATGTCACTATTGCACTTTCCGTCAAGATCGTCGTCGCGGTGCTGGCGATGTTCGGTGTGGCAAGCCTGTGGTTGGCAATCGCGGCCGACACGGGCGCGACGGTGGTGGTTGCGCTGAACGGAATGCGATTGCTTGGGTGGTCGTCAATTTCCGCCGGGACTGCCGGAACGGTCGACCGCGAGCGATTCGGACTCGCAGCCCGGTCGAGTCATGCCGGGCATGCCCACTAGGAACTTTCTCACGTAGATTCTTGGTGGGCTGATCGCGTGCCCGCCCTGACCCTTGTCGAGGCTTCGGGTCGGGAATGTTGCTCGCCCGCGCAGGAGTTCCGCAATGTGGATCGCAACGCGTTCACCGGTCCTGCCCACGGCTTCCGCCCTCCTGTGTTTCGTGTTCGCCGTCATACTCGCCCGCCAATGGGCGGACCGACGCCGTCCGCACCAGTTGATCTGGTCGATTGGAATGGTTTGGTACGGCATTGCTTCAGGCGCCGATGCAGTCGGCCAGACGTGGGGCTGGTCAGAGTCGATTTATCGCACATGGTATGTCGCTGGCGCGGTCATGGCGGCAGCGTGGCTCGGCCTTGGTGAGGTCTACCTCCTTCGGACGACCGGCTACGGCGAGTTTGCTGCGGCTGGGGTATTCCTTGGAAGCATCCCGGCGGTGTACCGTGCGGGAAAACTCTTGCAGGCCGGCGAGGAAGCCGGCATGGAATCTGCAATGGTCCTCGCCTTTGCCGGCATTGGAACGAGCGTCCTACTCGGGTTCGTGGCGTGGGAATGGCCCGAGCGGTCGGGTCACGCTGCGCTAATTGCGTTGGTTGTCGGAAGCACCTACGCAGCCGGTCAGGTCCTAGGGGCACCGGTTACCTATTCGGAAATGCTGGACCCACTCACCGGAGTGCCGCAGGGAGCTGGGTTGCCGCCCGACGTACGGATCCTGACGCCCATGCTCAACATCGGAGGCGCGCTGATGCTGTTCTTTGGCGCATTCCATTCGGGATGGTCGTACTGGCGAGATCGGCGCAACGCCGAACGCGCGGTGTCGAATCTCCTCATCGCCTTGGGTGCACTGACCCCGAGCATCACCGGATCACTCAACCGATGGGGCCTTACCACTTCCTTCTACCTTGGGGAGTTCCTCGGCGTGCTCTTCATCTTTGCCGGGTTTCTCGCAAGTCAGGAGGTGATCACACGCCACGGTAGGTCGTTGATCGCGTCTTTCGTCGGTGTCAGACACAACGGGGCATAAACGAAAATCACCCCGACGTAAGCCCGTTCGAGGCGATACGCAATCGGATGCATTGGTTGCGGGGGAAGGATTCGAACCTTCGACCTTCAGGTTATGAGCCTGACGAGCTGCCACTGCTCCACCCCGCGTCGCAGACGGTAATCATACCGGGTTTCTGCGGACCCGTCCAGTCCACTTGGGGCGGGCGAACATTGCACGCGGTTTGCGAAAGGCCAAGGTTGGCTGATCGGGGCATTGCGGCGCGAGGTCGGCATGAAAACTGGAAGGCATGCAACCATAGGCTTGATGATGCTTCCCTTTTCGTGGCAGGAGTGTCGCTTGTGCGGCGGCGCCTACTTGCTGTGGGCCAATCCATCTGCACCTCAGGACGCGGACGACGCCGGTTTAGGCGAGCGTTGGTCAGACTGGATGCATCTGGACGGCCGTCAGTACTCCGAGGATGACAGTGCCTCCTGCAATACGTGCGGTGGCCTTGACTTCGAAAGCATGACCGCGTCGCAGCGTCGTTGGGGGTTGAGTCTCCCTCACGTAACCCAGGAGGCGCTTCGTCGGCAGGGTCTCCCTCCGTCTCGGCCGGCCGGATTTACCGCTTCAAGTCCAACACCAATTCCGGTTGCGACCCACTTCCGGCCAACCGAGGACGAACAGGTGCCCGGAGCGCTGGCCGAGGTTCCCGCTCAATGGCAGCGGCCCGAGGTGGTCAGGGAACCGTGGTCAGCGTCTCCAATGGCAGCGTTCCTGAGCCGTGTCTTTCGGGAAACGCCGCGCGCGACCGTCCAAACCTACGCCGATGACGAGGAAATCACCCTCAGGGACCCGGTGATCCTGACAATCGTCGTGGTCTGCCTCGTCACCTTGGTTTCGGTGATCGTGAGCAACTGGATGAGCCCCGGGGTAGTCCCGTCCTGACCCGGTTCCGGCGTCATCGTCTGTGATCCCGGGTCAGCATGGCAGGTGGATTGTTACCTGAGTCCCAGGATTGACGCGATGTTTGCGTGCTCCGGGTCGATGACCGGGTGCAGCTTCCCGGTGGTGCAGGTCATGATCGTGGTCAGCCCGGGCCCATGGCCGGCCACCATGCAGTCACTGTGGGCGATGACCCCTACGACCATCGAACCCTTCCGGTAGCCCCGACCGAACGAGTGATCTTGGTCCCGGACGGCCACGATGTCCCCAAGGCGGAGGTTCGCCAGACCGTTCGCCTCCAGCACGTCCCGATCATGGGTCTGGATGTCGCAGTCCCCGCGTTCGGCATTCGATCCAACGCCCGAGCCCATCAGTTCAGGGGGTACGATTCCGGCAACCGGAATGGTGAGTGACCCATCCTCGGCAACTATTGCCGGCAGGCGTTGCAATAACTGCACCGACATGTTCATGAGCTTGATTTCGGGTGCGTCGAGCAGCCGCAACCCGCGGCCGTAAGCGCGGACTTGGATCTTGTCTCCAATCGTGAGCTTGTTGAGAACCTCGGGACTGAAGTCGATCATCAGATGCTCGGCGCCACCGTGCTTGCCGGTCACGGTGCCCACTGACCCCTTCCCGTCACCCGACACGACGTGCGCCTCGTTCCCGATACACGACAGGATTGCCAGGGCGTTGTTCTCATCCGCGTCCTTGTTGCGGACGGTGGCTCCCGGTTCGACGTGGTCACACGCCCACCCGGAGGCGCGGTCACCAACGCGCACGTTGTAGGTAATTCCGCCCGAGCTTGGAACCGTGACCGGTCGGCCGTCGTGGGTGACCAGATATGGAGAGAAGGGGCGGCGTGGTGATCCGATCTCCCCGATGACGGAGAGCATGACGATCTCCTCAAAGTTGGCGCGCAGGCTCAATTCGTGTCCTCCGGTACTGGATTCTTGGCAACGGGTCATGGTGCAAGGGTTGCGTGCAACAGCGTATCGTGCCGGATGCAGACACACTCCCCGCCGGGTACCATGCACGTCAGCTGTCGGGGAGTCTGGCTTGTTTGACAAATCGGGTGGCTCGGCAGTCGTGACGTGAGTAGCAACCCTCGCCAAGTGCGCTTTGGTGCCCACCATCCGGCAACGGGGAGTGGCCAAGTGGGGCGCGAAGCGAGGGGAAAGATAGCTGGAGGGGAACCGAACGCATGGACAACGTTGAGTACGTGCGCCCAGGGTCCGTGAGCGAAGCCGTGGCACTCCTCGCGGAGAAGCCCGGCAAGGCGCGGGCGCTTGCTGGTGGCACCGATCTGTTGGTGCAGTTGAAGTCGGGTCGCCGGCAGATCGACCGGGTGGTGGATGTCAAGGGCATCCCGGACCTGACCGAGATCCGTGTCAGCGCCGACGGGAGTGTGGTGATCGGTGCGGCCGTGCCGTGCTTCAAGGTCTATTCCCACCCGGCGATCATTGCCGGCTACCCGGGGGTGATCGACGCGGCAAGCATTGTCGGAGGTATCGCAATTCAGGGACGTGCCTCGCTTGGTGGCAACCTGTGCAATGGTGCCCCCTCTGGCGACACCATCCCTTCGATGGCAGCGGCCGGGGCGGTTGCGCTCATCGCCGGCCCGAAAGGGAACCGCGAGGTTCCGGTCGCCGAGTTCTGCACGGGGCCTGGACAGACCGTCCTGCACCCGGACGAACTTCTTGTGGCGATCCGGTTGCCCGCGCCTCGTGCCCATACTGCAAGTCACTACTTGCGCTTCATTCCCCGCAACGAGATGGACATCGCGGTTGCAGGGGCGGGTGCGTGGGTCGCGCTTGACAGCAATGGCGTCGTGACGGAAGCGCGGGTTTTCCTGACGTCAGTCGCCCCAACCCCGATCGGCGTACCGGATGCTGCCAAGGCGGTCATCGGCACCCGTGGCGAAAGCGCCGCCCTTGACGCCGCGGCAGCTGCCGCGCGTGCAGCGGCAAAACCGATCACCGACATGCGCGGAACCATTGCACAGCGCGTCCATCTTTCGGGCGTAATGACAAAGCGTGCCCTGGCCGGAGCAATTGCCCGTGCCCGTGGCGAACATGTGCCAGGGGCGCATGAGGCGCACCGGGTCCGCTCAAACGCTGCCGCGCACTGACCTACTTCGACATGAGCCACGGGCCGACCGTCCGATCTGCGGACCGGCCCCACAACAAACAAAGGGAGGGCGACCCTACATGGTTGCGGTAGATGCCCATTCGACGACGAAAGTCGTCGTCGAGGCAACGATAAACGGCGAACCAGTCCAGTTCCTTGCGGAACCGCGCCAGACGCTGCTCGAGTGCCTGCGCGACATCCTGAGCATGACGGGCACCAAGGAAGGGTGTTCTGACGGAAACTGCGGCGCGTGCAACGTGGTCATGGGTGGGCGTCTTGTCAACTCGTGCCTCGTGCTCGGGGTCGAGGCAAATGGCCAGTCCATCACGACGATTGAGGGCATTGCCCCGGCCGGTGGCCTGCACCCGCTCCAGACGGCATTCCTTGAAGAGGCCGCCCTGCAGTGCGGCATCTGCACCCCAGGGTTCATCGTGTCCGCGTCCGAGCTGCTCAAGCACAACTCGCACCCTTCGGAAGATGAGGTTCGGTTCTGGCTCTCGGGCAACCTATGCCGATGCACCGGCTACGACAAGATCGTCCGGGCCGTGATGCACGCCTCGGACATCATGCGGGTCGGGCACCAGGCCTGATCCGCTCATTCGTGTGCGACCGTTTTCCCTTGGCCTGTGCGACTTCGCTCGGGCCTGCGGCACTTGACAGAGGGACAGGGATATGACGACGACAATCGATCGTCCCACCGGCGAAAATGCAGCGACCCGCGTCATCTCGGCCAATGATGGCGCCAACATCATCATTTCCCATGGCGACTACAACGTAGTCGGTACCCGCCCTGTCCGTCATGACGGCGTGGACAAGGTGACCGGGCGTGCAACGTATGGTGGGGATACCCGGCTCAATGGCCTCCTGTTCGGGAAGGTCCTGCGCAGCCCACATGCCCATGCGCGGATCGTCAGCATCGACACGTCGAAGGCACGTGCCCTTGATGGTGTCCATGCCGTGGTCACTGCCGCCGACCTTCCGACTGCCGAGGACCGCGAGGTTGACCTTGGAGAGGGTGGCGGCAATCTCAAGCACATGAGTGACAACATCCTTGCGAGCGACAAGGTCCTTTACAAGGGTCACGCCGTGGCGGCGGTCGCGGCGGTCAATGTCCACGTCGCTGAGGCAGCCTGCAAGCTGATCGAGGTCGTGTACGAGGCCCTGCCCGCGGTCGTGGATCTCAAGGATGCGATTGCGCCTGGTGCGACGCTGATCCATCCCGAGATCACCCGGAAATCCCTTGGCAAGGACACCGGCATTCACTCCAACATCACCAAGCACGCCCGCCACCAGATGGGTGACCCGGAAGCGGCGTTTGCCAAGGCGGACGTGATCGTCGAACGCGACTTCACGACCACGATGGTCCATCAGGGATACATCGAACCGACCAACGCGACAGCGATGTGGAACCAGGACGGCAAGATCACCATCTGGAGTTCGACCCAGGGTGCATTTGCTGTCCGCGACAGTACGGCTGAGATCCTCGGGGTACCCGTCTCACAGATCAAGGCGATCCCACAGGAGATCGGCGGCGGGTTCGGTGGCAAGATCAATGTCTACTTGGAACCAGTTGCAGCGCTGCTCTCCCGCGAGAGTGGCCGTCCGGTCAAACTGATCATGTCCCGCGCCGAGGTCTTCCAAGCCACCGGCCCGGCCCCCGGGTCGTGGTCGAAGATCAAGTTCGGCGCGACGAAGGCAGGCCATCTGGTTGCCATGACCGCGGACCTGTACATGGAGTCCGGGGCCTATCCGGGATCCGACTCGGGTGCCGCGATGCTGTGCATCTTCGCGCCGTATAAGTGCGACGACATGCGGGTTGACGGGTACGACGTCCTGACCAACCGCCCGAAGACGGCGCCCTACCGCGCTCCTGGTGCGCCACAAGCCGCGTTCGCATCGGAGCAGGTGATCGACGAGCTTGCCGAGAAGCTTGGGATGGACCCGATCGAGTTCCGTCTGCTGAACGCCGCCCACGAAGGGACAAGGTTGGTCCAGGGACCACTACACAAGAAGGTTGGCGGGATCGAGGTCCTGAACGCGACCAAGACGCACGCGCACTACCTTGCGCCCCTCGGCACTCCCTCGCCATCCACCAAGCGCGGGCGTGGGGTTGCGTATGGGTACTGGTTCAACATCGGCCTCGCGTCGAGTGTGTCCATCAGTGTGAACGCCGATGGGTCGGTGACCCTGATCGAGGGGTCGACCGACATCGGCGGGAGCCGCGCATCAATCGCGATGCAGGCTGCCGAGATCCTGGGCGTCCGCGCGGAGGATGTCCGCCCGAGTGTCGTGGATACCGACTCGATCGGGTTCACGGGCGTGACTGGTGGCAGCCGCACCACGTTTGCGACCGGATTGGCGGCAATCGAAGCGGCACGCAGTGTGGTCGTCCAGATGAAGGCACGTGTCGCCAAGGTGTGGTCCGTTGCGCCCGACGACGTGTCCTACGATCACGGGTCCTTCCATGCCGGCACCCACTCGATGACCTTCAAGGAAGCGGCCCACCACATCGAGGACACGGGGGGACCGATCACCGGGACCGGCAACGTTGATCCACAGGGCCACGGCGGGGCATTCGCCTCGATCATCGTGGACGTCGAGGTAGACGTGGAGACCGGCAAGACCCAGATCCTGGAATGGACCATCGTGCAGGACGCGGGCAAGGCAATCCATCCCAGTTATGTCGAAGGCCAGTTGCAGGGTGCAAGTGCGCAGGGGAT
>CANFGH010000125.1 GCA_947446285.1 Chloroflexota bacterium | reverse complement strand
TGGACCGTCTGTGCGCGTCACATTCTGGGTACATTCGGGTGCCCCGGATGGTCCCGTTGAGTGCGGGATGTTCATACTTGCGTTACATTCCTTCAAATGAAACGCGAGTATCTGGGCAATCTGAACCAAGCGGACCCCATCTACAACATCCTTTCGCATGAGGTGCTTCCGCAGCTTGGTGTGACGACGAACGGCCAGCGGTATCGGGTTTTCCGACTGGGCGGTTCAAACGCGGTTTTCGAGTACGAGGAACGCGAGTCCGGTCACCGGGTCATTGGCAAGTTCTACGGCGAGTGGGGCACTCAGGCCTCACCGCGGGCAGTGACCAGGATGTGGCGCGAGTACCGTGCGATTGATCACATCCGGCGCGTCGGGCTGGACGGCTACCCGCACCATGTTGCGCGCGCACTGGGCGCGGCGCCAGACCAAGGGGCAGCGATTTTCCTGGAACACCTGCACGGGGAGACCCTCGGTGGCGTCCTCGATGGTGTTGCGCGTGATGTGCGCCCACCCTCTGCCCTGTACGAGCGGCTGACGGCGCTAGCGTTCTTTCTGGCGACCATGCACAACCGAACCGTACGCGACGACCTCGTCGATTTCCATGACGATGTCACGTATTTGAGAATGCTTGCCGAGTCACTCAGGCAACACCGGCACTTGAGCGATCACATGCTCCGGGAATTCGGTTCACTCGGTGAACGGTGGAAGCGGTTCGGACCGATGTGGGAAGACCAAAAGGTCTGCCTCCACGGTGATGCGACACCGGCAAACTTCCTGTTCACCGAGGGCATCTGGGTTGGCGGCATTGATTTTGAGCGCAGTCACTATGGTGATCGCGTTTTCGACGTTGGAAGGATCGCTGGTGAACTCCAACATGCGTTCATGCTTAACCAGGGAAACCGTCGCGGCGCCGAACCGTATATCGGACACTTCCTCTGGGAGTACGCGTGTCATTTTCCAGACCGGGGGGCGGCGTTCGGGCATATCTGTGCCAGAGTTCCCTTCCACCTCGCCACAACACTCCTGCGGGTTGCGCGTAACCCGTGGATTACGAACGAGTACCGAACGAAGCTGATCGAGGCATCCCAGGACGCACTCCATTCGGTGTAAGCCGTTCATCTTGCTCGCCGTGCCATCGAAAACGGAGTGTCGCTGGCGCCGATGCCTCCCAACCCGACGGTCGCGCTCAAGGCGACTGCACCCGCTCGCAGAACTTCAGGATGGATCACTCAGATGGTTGCGGACAGCATGCAGGCAAATGGCATTGACGCGATTCTCTTCGATATCAACGGCACGATCCTCGACGTTGAAACTGAGGACTGGGGACGCACCACGCTCCGGGGGGTGAACCGGTTTCTCAGGTATTACGGAGTTCATCGCCGAACGTCAGAGCTTGTCGATATTGTCCGCGGGGCGCTGCGTGCGCAGATTGAGGCAAGTCACGAGAAGTACGCGGAGTTCGATGCCGTGCGCTTGTGGGCACGCGTCCTTGAGATCCTTGCGGAAGCGGAAATCGAAGATGCTGCGGAGGGTGTGGACGCCGGTATCGACGATGCCGAGGAGATGACCCACTCACGGAGGCTTGCTGATCCGGTCACGATCGAGTTACCCAAGGAACTTTCGGATCCGGGACTTCCGCTGTTGCTCGCCCAGTTGCAGCGTGCGCTTTCTCGCCGGCGATTGCGTCCATATGACGGGGTCACCGATGTGCTTGCCGAGTTGCAGTCGAAGTACCGCCTGGGGATCGTTTCCGACGCGCAGTGGGCATACGCCCGACATGAACTCGAGGAATCCGGTCTCGCCGGCTTTTTCGAAATCGTGGTCGTTTCCGGTGATCATGGATTCAGGAAGCCAGATCCAAGGCTCTATCAGATTGCACTGGACGCGCTCAAGTCAACGCCGGCACGCACGATCTTCGTTGGGAACGATATGCACAGGGACATCTTTGGACCTGCCCAGATGGGGATGAAAACGATCTTCACCCCAACGAGGTTTGGTGACAAGGAGTTTCCAGGCGCGGTTCCCGACTATGTTGCTCGCAAATTCGATGATGTCGTTGCCGGCGTCGCACACATCGAGAGGCTGTCGGGAACGAGTTTCCGGCATCGCGCCGCGCACTGACCGGTTCTGGTCATGCGCCTACGCGCCGTCCGGGATGATCAGGTGATTGACGGCATCCCTCAGGTCGCCTGCCACACCGGCAAACCCGGGCAGGTCTTTGAGTGTTGCTGCTTGAAACGCCGCGATTCCGGGGTCGAAAGCCGACAAACCACTTAGGGACCCCAGCGTGCGGCTTCCTTCTCCGGTACGGACAAGGAGTGTCCGGCATCCGGCCGACGCACCCGCCTGAAGATCGGTGATCGTGTCACCGATGAAGACGGATTGGGCGAGCGAGACCCCGAAGCGCTTCGCCAAATGGAGAAACATCCCTGGTGCAGGTTTCCGGCACGTACAACCCAGGGCTGGTGGATGCGGACAGTGAATGACGGCGTCGATCCTCCCTCCGGCATTGGTGACCGCCTTGATCATCCGTTCATGAATGTCTTCGAGTGCCAACGCACTCATTGCGCCACGGCCGACACCACTCTGGTTCGTGACGACAATGACGGGATTTCGCGTTGTCGATAGCGCCTGAAAGGCGTCGAACGTTCCGGGCAGGAACGAGAAGTCCGGCCAGTCATTGACGTAACGTCCCGGGCGATGTTCGTTGATGACGCCATCGCGATCAATCAGGAACGCCGAGGGTGCAGGACCGAAGTCACCAGACTTCAACCTGTTCGAAATGTGCCCGATTGTCGGTTCCGGGGCAGTCATGTCGATCTCCGGTTGGGTAGTGGTCGCGTGGAATCGACCTTTTGCAGGGTCCCGATGCTTGCTGGCAAACGTGCCGTCCACTGTGGTTGACCGACCCCTTCAGAGATGGGGCGACTTGTCGATACTCGAGGGGACGTGGTGCGGCAGGCGTGATTGCGGAGACGGTTTTCCGCGGTTTGGTCTGGCGAGGACGTCATGCATCCAGGAGCCAAGGAGGGCACCATGGTTGAAGTCTCCAGAGGTATGGCACGGGCGATTGACGCGATGGAACCGTCAGGGACGACGGGTGATTTGTCAACGGTCGTGCGTGCAGGCAGGTCGTACGCGGGTCCGGCGCAAGCCGCCCGGGTGGCAGCATTGGCACTGTTGGTCAAGTCTGGCCAGTACCGTGTCCCTGGTGCCAGTTCGTCTGGTTCGCCATTGCGTGCGTACCGGACCGTCGGCGACGAGTAGTGCACCCGGGTGCCCGCAAGGGCACCCATTTCCTCAAGCGGCGCACTGATCACCCTACAGGGTGCATTGCCTCGATGTACTTCTCGGCTGCGAGTGCCGCAGTGGTTGCATCACCCACCGCGGTCGTGACTTGTCGCGCGAGTTGTGCTCTCACGTCTCCGGCCGCGAAAATCCCGGGCACGCCGGTTTCCATGTTCATGGTTGTCACGATGTGTCCGCCATGATCCCGGGTGACTCCCGCGTCGGCCAGGATGTCACCGTTCGGCTGGAAACCGACGAAGATGAAGACCCCACCCACGTCAATCGTGGAGGCTTCGCCCGTTTTCACGTTCCGGACTTTTACCCCGGTCACCGATCCATCGCCAGTGATCTCTTCCACCACGCTATCCCAGACGACCGCAGACTTGGGATTCGCGAAGAACCGGTCCTGAATGATCTTCTGTGCGCGAAGCTGGCCCCGGCGATGGATCAGGATTACCTTGGATGCGTACTTGGTGAGATAGGTCGCTTCTTCAACCGCGGCATCCCCCCCACCCACGACGGCAAGGATCCTGCCGTTGAAGAACGGCCCATCACAGACGGCGCAGTACGACACTCCCCGTGCGTTGAGGCGGTCCTCGCCAGGTACATCAAGTTTTACGGGACTTCCGCCGGCGGTAAGGATCACCGCTCGGGCGGTGTACCTGCGTTCGGACGTTTGAACGACCTTGACCGTCCCGCAATCGCCGGTGGAGCGGACGGACTCGACATCGGCCATGATCACTTCGGCGCCGAAGTGTTCGGCCTGCTCCTGCATGCGTGCCGCTAGTTCCGATCCCTCGATTGACAGGAACCCCGGATAGTCTTCGATCAGGTGGGTATTGAGGATCTGGCCTCCGGGGATGGCCTTGTCGATGACCAGGGTGCTGAGTTTGGCGCGCGAGGCGTACAGCCCGGCACAGAGGCCGGCAGGTCCGCCGCCAACGACAATGATGTCGTAGTCAAAACTGGTAGTGGATGTCGTTCCGTTGGATGGTGTCACGGCCATCAGAAAGGGTCTCCCAGATGCGGATGGAGGGCCTTGGTGTTGCGACCGTCCAGATTGCTTATACCAGTCTTTCCAGGAATTTCGGTGGTATGCAGTCACCGCCGACGGGACCGGGCGCCGGGGCTCTGGCATGATTTGGCGTCTTTGACTTCGGTGAAACTTGGAGCGTTCCAGCGCGATGGTGATGTTTTCGGAAGGGTGGACGGTTGCTGTGAGGACTGATCGCATTCACGTCGAGGGCATGAAGTTTTACGGTTTCCACGGTGTGGACCCAGCAGAAAAGGTCCTTGGACAGCGGTTCATCGTGGACCTGACCGTGGAGAGGGATTTGAGAAAGGCCGGCGCATCGGATGACGTAGCCGACACCGTCAGTTATGCGTCGCTGTTCAAGCTCACACGGCAGGTCGTTGAAGGCCCGAGCTTGAACCTTTTGGAGGCTGTTGCCGAGGGAATTGCCCGATCAATTGCGCTCGTCTTCCCGGACCTCGAGTGCATCCGGGTGCGCGTTCGCAAGCCAGAGGCTCCGGTGAAGGGAAGCATTATCGATTGGGCGGCCGTCGAAATAGAGCGCATCCCGCGTATCGACTATCCGTGAAGGGTTCTGAGCAGTGTTGATGGTTTCACCCAGCGCGACGACCGGATCGGAGGCTTGCAGTGTCGAGTGACGCTCGCGGAAACATTGTCGAGGATGGATTTGCATCCCTCCCCCGCCATTCGGTGCGTGTCCTGCATCCGTTCAGTGACGCCCAGACCGTCAGGGATCTCGTCACGCTTGGGGTCCCGCGTTCGGAAGCGGAACGGACTGTCCGGCGCGGGAGTGGTCGAACCCTTCGCTTCGATGGTGTGTCACCGGCATGGGCACAAGAGATCGTGGAGGAATTCGGGAGAATTGGTGGGGTTGCCACTCCCGGGCCGAGCGCGTATCGCGGCCACGGTGCAGCGGACGATGCGCTTGACCTGATCCTGCTTGGCACGGTCATGCAGTTCGAGACGCTTGCAACCACCCTTGCCGCCAGAGGCGCAGGACTAGATGGGGCAGTTCACCGGGCGCTTGCCTCCACGATGTGGGGCGCCGGGGTCTTTCGCATGGGTCCTCATGCCATTGATCTCGGGCGCCGGGTCGGAGTCATGGGCATCCTGAATGTGACCCCGGATAGTTTCTTTGATGGTGGGCGGTATTTCGACCCCGATCGTGCCGTCGAACGCGGATTGGCGATGGTGCAAGAGGGTGCGGACATCATCGATGTTGGTGGCGACAGTGCCAATGGTGAGGCGCCAGTGATCGATGCCGCCGAAGAGATCCGCCGTGTCGGGCCAGTCGTGAAGGCACTTGCAAGACAAGTCGCGGTGCCCATCGCGGTAGATACGCATCGCGCCGAGACGGCTGCGGCGGTACTGGACCTGGGCGCATCGCTGATCAACGACATCACTGGTCTTGGGGATCCGGCGATGGCTTCGGTCATTGGTCGGGGTGACGCAGGCGTCTGCGTGATGCACATCCTGGGCGTACCCAAGAGTTTTCCTCCGAACTGGCACTACCGGACCGTTCTGGGAGACATCATCAGGTTTCTTGAGGCGAGGACCGATGCGGCGATTTCCGCGGGAATTGGGTGCGACCGCATCTGCATTGACCCAGGGATCGAGTTTGGCAAGCTGATCGGTCAAGATCTGGATATCTTTCGTCGGATCCCGGAACTCCATATGCTCGGTTTCCCAATCCTCATTGCTGCGTCGCGCAAGACCATGATCGGGAATGTGCTTGGATTGCCGTCCAAGGAAAGGCTCGAGGGAACGGCGGCGGTCAATGCATTCAGCATTGCTCGCGGCGCGCACATCATCCGGGTGCACGATGTGCAAAGCATGGTCCGGATTGCCCGGATGAGCGAGGCACTCGTCGGGTTGACGATCGACGGGACACCGATGGAACGGTGCCGGTCGGACGGCAAGATAGCCGACGCGGAAGAGACCCTCGGCTAGGACCGCGTCGTTCGTGAGACCGGGTCAGCTCACACCGTAGATTTCACGGTAACACTCGGCGTATGTAGCCACTGAGGTTACATATTCGCGGGTTTCACGGTAGGTGATTCCTGCGACAAACAGATCGTCGTCGCGTCGATAGTCACCATTTGCCCACTTGAGGATTGGCCCAGGCCCGGCGTTGTACGAGGCGATGGCAAAGAGCACGTTCGCTCGGAACATGTCGATGAGTTGTGCCAGGTGATGGGCGCCGAAGGGCACAGAGACATACGGGCGGGTCATGTCATCCCAGTTCCAATTCGGCCAGTGCAGTTCTCGCGCGACGCTTTCGGCGGTCGGTCGGATGAACTGGGTCAGTCCCCTGGCGTTCGCCGCTGAAGTGACCTCCGGGCGAAACCAACTCTCTTGCTTCATGACCGCCATGACGAGGTAGGGGTCGACGGCTGACCGTGCTGCGCTCGCACCAACCAGTCGCCCATACGCAAGTGGGTATGCCAGTTTGCGGGCGACATTCGGGAGCGTGAGCAGCGAACCTTCTCCGGTGTCGGCGAGGATGCGAAGCAATCGATGTCCGAGGGACATTGAAAAGGGAATGTGCCCACCGGCTTGGACACGGGCCGCGACCGAGGCGACGATGGACGGAGAGAATTGACGCAACTGGCAGACTTCCCGCGCCGCGTCTTCCGCTTCATCGACGAACCCGGTTGCGAGAAGCGAGTCCAGACGGTTCAATGGTTTCGCGAGGTCGGGCGCACCCAGACCTGTCAGGTCGTCGGCGCTGACCGGGCCGCGCGTGGCGAGCCAATCCTCCCACGTTCGCCAGTCAGCTTCAGTCAGGGTCCCTGAGGCGATGAATGCGGGAAGCGTGGATGGCGGCCGGGCCGGACGTCGGCCTAGGATTGCGCGCGCCCGGTAGGTGTGAAACCCGATCGGTCCCAGGTCGGCGGCACTGTTCATTGCGCGGTTCCCGGAGGCAACATCGCCAAGGTCTGGCAGTAACCGGCCAAGGCGATAGAGCGCGCGGGCGGCCTCGGCGGAACCCGGGAAGTCAGTTGCCAGCTTTGCGTACCGAATGGAGGCGCCGGCGAGGTCTCCACCGTCACGGCGGCTTTCGGCGGCCTCCCAGAGTGCCCGGGCACCCCATCGGTCGCCTGGGGCTTCGGCTGATGAGGCGTCCAACTGGGCGCCCGCACCCGGATCGCCCAGGGCGTTGGCCGAGACGGCCCGCATTGCGCGGATCCGTCCACGGTTCGGGTCCGTGGGTGCGTTCGCGATGAGCCAATCGAGTGCGTCCCGGGCAGTCTGCCACTTCGAATTTGCGATTGCGATCCGTGCACGGGCCCAGGCTGGGACTGTCGACGAACCGAGTTCAGTGAGGGCGAGCAATGCCGTTGGCGTTTCTGGCCAGTCAGTCACGATCCGCCACCTGATGAGGTTTGCGGTCTCGTTGTCACCGATTGCCATTGAAGCGCTGACCGCACGCCACGCAATCCCGGCGAGTTCTTCGGGAATGCGTCCGACGAGAACGGCGGCATCGAGCGACGCGACGGCGGTCGCGGCGACGCGCACTGGATCGCGTGCCTCGACGTACCGGCCGTTGAGTGCTTCCAGGACTGCAAGCCGTCCCGCCTCGGTTGTGGTTGACGTTGGACCCGACGCGGCGAGCTGAAGTTCCTGCCAGGCGTTGCTTGTTTGGCCGAGGGCGAACAGGTGGTTCGCAATTCGTATGCGCAACACTTCTGGATGAGCGGGGTTTGCAACGTACAAGGCTTCTCGGTACGCCTGCACGCAATCGGATCGTCTGGAAGGGCCGAGTTGCTCGAGAGATCGAGCGCGCAGGCACCGAGCGGTGTACTGCTGTGGATGTTCTGGGTACGTGTCAATCCATTCGTCCAGTAACTCAAGCGCCTGACCTGGATTGCGATCTGTCAGCAGTGTTTCCGCTGATCCGAGTGTCGCAAGCGCCCGCGTGTCCCGGTCCCGGGAACGCATCGCCTCGCCATGGAATGCAAGGTAGGCATTTCGGTAATCGCCGTCCAGTCGCATTGCCCGGGCCTCAGCGAGCGGCGTGGATGGAGGAGCCGGTGAGGTTGCCTCCGGCGTGCGGGTCGCTGGAACCGCGGTCGGTGAGGCGACACGCGTTGGCGTTGGGGTGAGGGTATTCCCGGGCACCGTGTCTGGGATTGACGCTCCGGCGATGTCCGAAACCAGGATCGACGAAGCAATGCGTTGCAGTAACGCGCGTCTGGACTGCTTGGCACAGGCTGGCACAGCGTTCAGTGTTTGTCCCATCAACTCAGGTCATGAGTGCGTGATCACGTGAATGGTGCCGGCCAGATGCACGAAGCGTGGCGAGCCGGGTCTGCCAAGTGCGCTTGGTGACCACATGCCCAGTTTGCATAACGCGTGAAGCGGGCGAAGCGGGACGGTCGGAGTAATGGAGGTGAAACAGAACGCCGGAAGCGATCAGTTCGCAGAAAGTACCGGCCGGAGTGCTGATGGAAGGAACCGCGCCGATTCTCGACGCAAAAGGAAAGGCCAGAAAACCACCGCGAGGTGGGTCCTGGCCGTGAAATCCAAAGCGAGTGTCTGGGGTCAGGATGCCTGATAGCAGGCGCGATGGTAATGAGCCATCCGGCGACCGGGCATCTGCATCACCGGAAGGTGCTCGCGGATGATGATGGGCTTGG
>CANFGH010000124.1 GCA_947446285.1 Chloroflexota bacterium | reverse complement strand
GTGGCAACCTCCCTCCATCCCGCCAGGTTGGATCGCCGGTCGGGCGCAATCTGGGGGCAGAAGATCCAGTGATTGCCAATCTCGCCGTTGTAATCCAGTTCACGGTCAAGATCGCCCTCAAGGACGCTCATGTCCGTATGCGTACCCGCGGGCCTTACTCCGGCGCTCGCGAGAAGGGAACGCATCTCCTGGGCCGACAACCCGCCGTAGTGCGCGAATTGCACGCCGTCGTAGCCCATCTCCCCGACCGCCCTGATTGCTCCGCGGAACCCCTCGGGATCGGCCATCTGCGACCTGAGCGAATAGAGCTGAAGCGCCACGGGCACCACACGGCGCCCCCCATGTGCATACACCATCGGTACACCCCCCTCCTGAGGCGTGAACAATCACCAATACGCGTGGTAGGAAGTTCCCGCACGTAGCCGGTTCCAACCCGACCTCAGATCCGACTATACCCGCGTGCATGGGCGCGGGAGTACCCTCACAGGCGACGGCGCGGACGCTCGTGTCCGGGCACGAAATGGGGAGAATGGCACCATGGATCGCGTACGTATCGGTGTAATCGGAACAGGCGGGATCGTTCAGGCAGTCCATATTCCGCAGATGCTTGCGCATGGACGCGTCGACTTTGCCTGGTGTGCCGATTCGGACGCGGCAACGGCAGCGAAGGCCGCGACCCTGGCACACGCTCCGGTGTCCGGAACAGACTACCGGGCACTGTTGCGTGACCACCCCGTCGACGCCGTCACGATCGGGACACCCCACGTGGCGCACTACGACGCGGTCATGGCAGCCCTCGAGGCAGGAGTGCACGTGTGCTGCGAGAAGCCCCTGGCCATGAGCGTGGCCGAAGCCGAGGCGATGGCGAACGAAGCCGCACGGCGGGGTGTGATCACGTTCGTGCCCTTTTCCTATTGGTTCGTGCCGGCAGCCAGACTCATGAAGGAGCTGATCGACGAGGGTGCCCTTGGGCAACTGACGCACATCAACGGATACTACGGACAAGGATTCGGCCTGACGGACATGCCCATGCGGTGGCGGTTCCAGCGGGCGATCGCGGGTAGCGGCGCACTCGGGGACCTCGGATCACACCTGATCTCCCTGACGTACCTCTGGGGAGGCAAGATTCGCCGACTCACGGCCCATACCAAGACCTTCGTGCACGAGCGACGGGTCGAAGGCACTGCCCAGATGGCAAAGGTTGACGTGGACGATGACGTGCAGGTCATCGGCGAACTCGAAAGCGGCGCGCTCATCAACCTGTCAGCTTCCCGCACCTATGCCGGTCGCGGGAACTTCCAACGGGTCGAAGTGAGCGGCTTCAAGGGCGGTGCGGTCTACAACAACTCGCACGGGGACGAACTTGAAGTGTGCCTGGGTGATGCATGGGTCGCACGCAACCAGTGGGGCACGCTCAAGGTCCAGCCGAAGCACCGCCTGACCCAGATGCAAGTCTTCCCGAACGCGATTCTCGAGGGAAAGGCGCCCGCCGACGTGCTGCCGAACTTCCAGATTGGCCTCGAGGTGCAACGCGTGATGGAGGCCATCGAGGAGTCGGCGGCCAGCGGACAGTGGGTCAACCTCTGAGCAACGCGCAATCACGTAGACTGCCAGGGGAGAGAAGCCGATGCGGTTCGTGATTGCCGGCGCCGGGGCACTGGGGACGGTCTACGCCGTACTTCTGGCCCAGGCGGGGGCCGACGTCTGCGTGCTGACCCGTCCTTCACGCGTTGCTGCCCTGCGCGGCGGAATGCGGGTGCGGGGGCTGCGCGAGGAAACCGCCACGATCAAGGTGGTGACCTCAGCCGCAGAAATTGGCAGGGCCGATTACCTTATCTTGACGACCAAGGTAGGCGACAGTGCAGCGATCGCCGAGACGTTACGCGGCGCGGATATCGAGACGGCCCTTTCACTGCAGAATGGCCTTGCAAAGAACGATATACTGGTCGACCTTTTCGGACCGGAGCGAGTGATTGGCGGGGCGTGCGTCGTGGCGGCCGGGCAGGGAATGGTCTACGGCGAGGCGGTCCTGACAGCGAACCGTGCGACGTGGATTGGTGAACGGGCGGGTGCATGGCCGCGAAGCAGTGCGCGCACTGCACGATTGGCCGCGCTTTTCCGCGCTGCCGGACTTCCGTCGTGGACAGTTGCTGACGCAACCGCAGTAGAATGGTACAAGCTTTGTGCTTTACTTCCGGGATCACTCGTAACCGCGCTTGCGCGTTGCGCATATTCCGAAATGGCTCTGCATCCATATCTGGCGCAACAATTTGTCGTGCTCATGCGCGAGGTATTTGCAATTCCACAAGCATTGGGCGTGTTCGGGGATGACACCAAGGTCATCGACCCCCCGGGCGCACCATGGTCGTTCGGGACGTGGCTCTCAACGCCTGACGACGTGGCACTTGCGGGACTGCGGACCATTGGCGAAGCGCAGGTTGCGACTGGTCTCAAGGGGTTCCCCTCAATGGTGCAGGATGTCCTCGCGGAACGGCGAACCGAGGTAGAGACACTTGTCGGTGGGCTCATTGACCGCGCCCGCACCTGCGGGGTGCCCATACCAGCGACTGAGACCTGCTACCGGCTGCTGCGAGGTCTTGAGTCAACATTCGCGAGGGCATAGAAAAGCGCCCCTCGTGCCCGTACGCGGCACGAGGAGCGCCCTCGAAGGTCCCTGAACTGCCTTGAAGGATTACTTCAGGAGTTCGTTACCCACCTGAATGGCCTTCGACACCGCATCGGCGAGGCTCGCCTTGTTGTCGAAGTAGTTCTTCAACTCCGTGTTCACCGCGGTGTTGACCTGTCCAAGCTTGTAGTTCGCTGGCAGGCGCAGCGTGCCCGCACCCTGCGGGAACGCCTTGATGATGGCGGAGTAGATCGGATCGCGTTCCTTGAGGAGCTTCGGATCGTTCCACACGTCGATCCGGCCACCCGGGCTTCCAGCGCCACCGAAGACCTGCTCGACGCCGTTATCCTTGTTCGACACGAACTTCAGCCACTCCCAGACCGCAGCCTGCTTGTCGACCTTCGTCAACCCCATGCCCGACCCGGAGGCCTGCGTGCCACGCTTGCCATCCTTGCCCTTGGGGAAGAGTGCGATGCCGACGGGGAAGTTGACCTCGGTCGTGCCTGGCTTCTTGTACTCGGCCACGAGACCCGGGGTCGTGTTGTGCATCGCAAGCTTGCCCATCGCGAAGAGACCACGCGGGCCGGTCAGGCCAAGCGGGGCACCCTCGATCTTGCGATTGATGTCATCAATGAGCATGTGCTTGTAAACCGTCGAATGAACCCACTCAAGCCCGGCGCGCGCCTCAGCGGAGTCGAAGAGGAGCTTCTTGCCCTCTTCATCAAAGTATTCACCGCCGAACTGGCGTACCCAGAAAGCACCGAACTCCGAGAACCCGGTTCCACCCGGCCAGAAGCCCCACTGGTCGGTTTCCTTCTTGGTCAGTTTCTTGGCGATCTCAATGAACTCGTCAATGGTCCAGCTACCGTCATCGGGGATCTTCACGCCGGCGGCGTCAGTCAGGTTCTTGTTGTAGTAGAGGACGTTGGTGCCGTAATGGGTGTGGATTGGCACCGCGTACTGCTTGCCCGCCACCGCAAGGACATCCATGAACGACTTGAAGTAGATGTTCTTCTCGAAGCGGGAATCCTGCTTGATCAGGTCGTCGAGCGGCTTGAAGATGCCCTTCTGGGCCTGCTCACGGCCGTTCTCGCCGTCGGCGACGACGCCGAACCATGATCCGTCCGGCAGGGTGTTGGCGGCGGCCAGGACGAACAGCTTCTCGCCGACGTTTGGCTTGGCATCAACGAATTGGACGGTGATCTTTGAATCCGGAGTGAAGTTCTTCTTGGCCTGGTTGTTGAAGAACTGGCTATGGCCAGATGGCGCCTCGACACCGTCGCGGGTCAGGATCTCGATGGTGACCGGGGCGGTTGCCGCCGCCGGGGCCGGCGCCTTGGTGGGAGCGGCGGCGGCGGCGGCGGCCGTCGGCGCTGGCGCAGTGGTCGGTGCCGCCGCTGCCGGTGCCTTGGTTGGGTCGGCCTTGGCAGGGGCGGCTGCCGGCGCAGCCTCTCCGCCGCATGCTGCCAGCAACAGGCTCAATGCGCTGCCACCGATCCCGAGGAGGCGTCGCCGGCTTGGCCGACCCATCCCGATATCTTTCAGGTTCGTCACGGACATTTCCTCGCTCCTGGCAAACCGTCGTCCGGCGGTGCGCACGCTCGCAGCGACGTAGAGATCCACGTCATCGCCCCCCGGTTTGCATGGTGCCAGTGTAGTGACCGCGCAGCGATCAGGCAACCGCTCCGGCGACTGCCTACACCGTTCGCTCGCCGGATTGGAAGACGGCAACTACCTCGCGCAAGGCACGCGGGTCTGAAACCGGGTCCCCGCGCACGACCAAAAGGTCGGCGATGCGCCCTGGGGCAACCGTTCCAATCTCATGGTCAAGGCCCAGCGCCGCCGATGCCACCGCCGTGACCATCCTCAATGCAAGCGGCACCGGGATGCCACCGCGCTCGGCAACGAAGATCGTGAGCCACGCCAGGTCGGGACAGGCGTTCTCCCACTGGCCAAAGATGGCATCTGTCGAGAAGAGGCTGGGAACGCCAAGTTCCAGACCCCTGCGGAACCAGTGCCACCGTTCCTGATGGTCTGCCATCTCGCGACGTTCATTCGCACCGAGGGGAGAGGACTTCGGCCGTTCCGCCAGGACACGTGAAGGCTGCGTGGCCATGTTCCGGTAGCAGCCACGCGCAGCCATTTCCCGGGCGAGGCCTTCGTCGAACGCCACCGCTCGACCGTCCTCGTCCAGCCAATTGCCATGCTCGAGGGTATCGACGCCGGCGCGCACCGCGTGGGCCATCCCCTCGGTACCCAGCACGTGCGCAGCCACTGGACGGCCAAGGCGGTGCGCGTCATCGACAATCGCCCGCACCTCGGCCTCGCTGAACTGGGCACGGCCGACGTTCGTACCGGGTGTCATCCGTCCGCCGGTTGCCATCACCTTGATGAAGTCCACGCCATCACGGATCAGGCGCCGGGACAGTGTCCGCGCCTCGTCCGCCGTGTCGACCTCGCCACCGCAGGCCCAAAGATGCCCGCCGGTTGACGTGATTGGCGGACCACACACCAGAAGTCTTGGCCCGGGTAGGAGGCGGTCGGCGATGCCGTCGCGAAGGGCCTGCAGGAATGTCCCGCGGCTGCCACAGTCTCTGGCGGTAGTCACGCCAGCATCTCGCATCTGTCGCGCATGCGCCGCGGATCGCACCAGCAATTGGCTGTCGTCGTGGGTCCGGCACAGTTGGGTGAAGGTCTCACGTTGCCGGATCATCATGTGGACGTGCGCATCCACCAGCCCGGGCATCAACGTCGTGTCAGGGAGGTCGATTACCTCGGCACCCGGTGGGATGGTGATCCGATGTGCCGGCCCAACCGCACCAATCCGGGTGCCAACCACCTGGACAACGGCGTCATCGATGACTTCGCCGTTCGCGATTGCACCGATTTCTTCAACGGTCTGACCATCACGCGGGACAGTCGGCCCGGTGGCGCAAAAGACCCGACCGACACGGATGTACCGGCGCGGTGGTGCGTCACGCATCAGGCGAACCGTCCTGAAATCAACCGGCCCGACCGCATGCCGGGCCCGATGAGGTCAGTACGCGATGGCATTGAAGCCAGCATCGACGTGGAGGATCTCGCCCGTGACGTTCCGGCCAAGCTCACTGCATAGATAGACAACCGCATTGCCCGCATCGACGGTTTCGATATTCCGACGCAGTGGCGCGTGGTCATTCGCGTGGCGGAGCATCTCGGTGAAGCCGGGAATACCGCGGGCCGCCATCGTCCGGGCCGGACCGAGGGAAAGCAGATTGACCCTGATGTTCTCCACACCCAGTTCAGCTGCAAGGTAGCGTCCAGTGGCATCGAGCGCCGCCTTGGCAATGCCCATGGCCTTGTAGCCAAGCACGACCTTCTCTCCACCGTAGTATGTGAGCGCGACGACAGATCCGCCACCACGTCGTGCAAAGAGCGGTTCGGCAGCCCGGGTCAGGGCGATCAACGAATAGGTGCTCACCTCGAACATGATCCGGAAGTCAGCCCGCTCGGTATCCGTGACGCGTCCCATGAGGGCCTTGCCACCGCCACCGGCAATTGCATGAACTAGGAAGTCCACGCCACCGAACTGGTGATCAAGACGCCCGAATGCTTCAGTAATCTGATCGTCATCCGACACATCGAGCTCAACAAGCGTGGCGTCAGGGATCTCCGCCGTCAATTCAGCGACGTGACGGGCGTACCGAGCCTCGTGGGTGAAGATGAGTTGCGCGCCCTCACGCATGCACGCCTGGGCAATCCCCCACGCGTACCCATGCTTCTCGGAAAGCCCAGTGATGACTCCGACCTTGCCTTCAAGTAGACCGGCCACGGTTCGCCCTCCCGCCCGACGAGTAACTTGCCTATTCTGGCACGATACCACAGGCTCCGAATGGCGCCGGCCCGGGGTCAGGCACGCGCCATAGCCGTCCCGCGCTGCGCGAGGATGATGCCCATCAGGATCGCCGCAGCCCCAACAATAAGACCAGGGCCAACCGGTTCACCAAGAAACACGACACTGACCACGACCCCAAGCGGTGGCACCAGGTATTGCAAGTTCACAATGCGCGCAACCGGCAATTGGGATAGGGCATAGGTCCAAAGCGTGAAATTGAACGCAGTACTTACCGTTCCCAACCAGACGAGTACGAGCGCGGTGGGCAGAGACACCGTTGCGAACCCCGAAAGTGTCCCACCGGTGCCCGTTGCCAGAACCAGTCCGACGATCAATGCGCCACACGCTGATCCCAGTGCGGTGATTGCGACTGGGTCAAGTCCCTGCACGACCTTCCGGGCCAGGTAATTCTGGTAGCAGATCAGCACGCTGCCGGTCAGCGAGATTGCCACGCCGATCCACGTTGTGGCATCAGCGTCGGGCATGGTCGCCCCGGACCCTCCGGTGAACGATGCCAGCATGGTGTCTCCAAGTAATACGATCGCCACGCCAACCGCCGCCAGGGCAGATCCCGTCACCAGCATGACCGGGCGCACGGCGGTACCCATCATGGCTGCGAAAATCGAGAGCCAGAGTGGCGCAAGGTTATTGATCAATCCATTCACCGACGCCGGCAGGAACTGCTGCGCCGTCATCGCAAGCACGGACGTTCCGGCGAAATTGACGATCCCGAGGGAGACAACACCCCAACGGGCCTGACCCGCGGTCTCCGCAAGCCGCCGGAGACCAGGGCGCAGTCCGCCAGCGCGGAGGATCACGATGATGGTGAGCGTGCAGGTCGCCACCGTGGCTCGATCAAAGGCGACCATGAGGCCGGTCACCTCACGCATTGCCGTCTTGGCAGCGGTGTAGAGGGTTGCCCAGCCCAAACAGGCAAAGACGGCGGCGGCGAACGCTAGGCGAACGGTTCGCGGGTCGGGGACCGCGATCCTCACGGGCAAACACATCCCAGCACCCGTCCGGGCCGGGCATTCGTCAAAGCACCATCGATACGCACGAGGGGCAGGGTAGCAACCATGTCCGTCCCCTCAAACCCTGGAAGACCCACCACTGGGTACCGGTGGATACCCGGCAACCGAACAATTGCGATAGGGAACGGTATCGACGACCGATCAACGGGCGAACTGCGCAGTCTCCGGGCGAGGGTCCCGAACGCACATGAACCGAGCAACACACCGCCGGAGACACCGACGTGACGATCACGACGTGACCGTCGAGACGCGTGACCGGCCATCAGCGTTGCGAAGTGGATTCACCACCTTCTCACCCCAGTTTGCCGGGCGTCCGTTGCGCGCTTACCACCTAGAGGCAGCGACCGCAATCCTCGCGCGCACCGAAGGCGCGATGGGGAAAACCTTCGTCGTCATAATGGCGCGCCAAATGGGAAAGAACGAACTCTCAGCCCAACTCGAGGCGTGGCTGCTCGACCAGGCATCGGAAACCGGCGGGACCATCGTCACGGCCGCACCACCATTGAAGCCCCAACTTCATGTGAGCCTGGCAAGACTGTCTGGAGTCCTCCGGCGCCCACGATATGAAGGAACGGTGCAGCGCGCACACGGATATACGCTTCCGGTTGGCAATGCCGAAGCCATCTTCGTGAGTGCGTCACCCACCGCCCACGTCGCCGGTATGACGGAATCACACCTGCTTGAAATCGATGAAGGAAAGGATGTCGATTTTGACAAGTACCCCCCCGCGACTTTCGCCCGATGGCAGTAGCAGCCAACGCGACAACCGTGATCTACGGCACGGCGTGGACACCCGATACCGTCGTGGAACGTCAACGGGAGACAAATGAAGCGCGGACGGCTGTCGACGGACGCCAAAGAACCTCCATCGACGGATAGACCGTAGGGGCGGCCCACTACCCCGCAGACGGACGGTTCGTGGCGAGCGAGATCGAACGGCTTGGCGCGGGGCATCCCCTCATCCGAACCCAGTGCCTGCTTCAAGCACTCGACGGCCACACGTGCCTCTTCCCACCCGAGTACCGACTTCTCCTTCGCAGGTCCCACGCCCGGGTGACAGACCCGGCGGGACCGAAAGACGAAGTCACCTACATTGCAGGAATAGACCTCGGTGGTGGCGTGGAGGTGCCGACAGACGGACCCCACGTTGGTGACACGGACCCAAACAAACACCGGGACAGCACGGTAGTCACGATCGCCGAACTCTCCGAGACCTCGGATGGAGGCCATCCGGCCAGAAGAATTGTCGAGACGAATTAGTGGACCGGGCTGCCCCTCCATGCGCAATGTGACCGTCCGCTCAATTTGATGCGGGAAACGTGGCGAAGCCGGAGAGTGGTCGTCGACGCGTCCGGGCTCGGGGCTGACCTCGCGTCACGGCTGGTACGGGCAACCGGACCCACGGTCGTTGAACCGTATGTCTTCACGGTAGCCACCGAGAGCCGCCTGACCTACCACCTGCTCGCCCTCGTCGCAAGTGGTCGATTGCAGATGTAGACCG
>CANFGH010000123.1 GCA_947446285.1 Chloroflexota bacterium | reverse complement strand
TGACGGCGTCGCAACGTGCCGCGACAACCGCGCGCGAATCAACACCAAGTGCGCTTGTCAGTGGGGGCATCGAGGGAAGTATACGGACGGCATCGCAACTGGCATCGCGACTGGCGTCGCCACGCTCCAGGAGCCACCCGCTCCACCTGGCCAGGACGTGGTTTCACGTGAAACCATGGGGTGGGGCGCACGACCCAGACGACCCTGGGGCACGACCCGCCGAGCCACCGACGGCGCCGTGACGGCCGCGCATGGTTTCACGTGAAACCATCCTGATCACGATGCGACGGCATTCAGGGCGCAAGTCACCCGGTGGACGTCACGCGCCCGCCAGTGCGGGGACCGCCGCCGGAATGGCTTCGAGGAACGAAATCACGGCCGCGATATCGGTCTCACGCGTCGATGCACCGGCCGCCAACCCCACGACCGAACGCCCCGCAAACATCTCAACGGTCAGTTCATCGACCGTCTCGATGTGGAGGGTCGGGCAATGTGGCTCAGAAACCCGCACCAGTTGGATCGTGTTGGAGCTGTCCCGCCCGCCAACGACGACCATCATCTCCACCGACGATGCCAGCGCCACGGCCTCGTCCTGCGCGTGCAGGGTCCACCCGCAGATCCGCCCACGGTCCTCATAGTGATCGGCCTTGGTGCGCAAGACCGCAACAAGGTCCACGTAATCAGCCTGCAGGACCGTCGTCTGCGCGATCGATGCCAACTTTGCGTAATGAGGAAGCGCCTGCGCCTCCTCACGGGTCTCGATGATGAACCCGTGGTCGGTGTAGGCCACCGTCGCCCGCGCCTCGGGATGGTTCCGGTGACCGAAGATCACCACCTGATACCCATCGTTCTCGAGTTGCACCGCGATCTTCTGCACCGCGGTGACGATTGGGCAGGTCGCATCGATCACCTTGAACCCGCGGGCCTGCGCATCGGCAAATGCGACCGGCCCCTCACCGTGGGCGCGCATGATGATCGTGCGACCCTCGAGGTTCCCCTCGGCAATGTCGGCTCCGGACAGTTCCCGCACACCAAGGGACGCAAGTTCACGCATGGCCGGGGTGTTGTGGATCAGCTTCCCGGAGAGATAGATCGTCTCCTCACCCGTCTGGGAAGCCTTGACCGCGCGGTTCCAGGCCCGCTTCACTCCGCCGCAGAACCCTGAGTAGGTTGGTGCACGCCGAACCTGCATCGTTCACACTCCTGGGACTGGTTCCAACATTCTAGCAACGTCCCAGATCGAATCAGGGTCAGGAAGGCGTTCCGAAACCCGGACACACCGATCACCCGATGCCAAGCCACGGCCCGAACAGCGAGGTCGCCAGCATCAGGATGGCCAGTGATCCGATCACGACGGTCACGACCCAGGCCAGCGCACCGTGGACCGCGCCATTCGCATGACGCCCCATCAATTGACGGTTTCCCGCCATCCGGGTGATGAACACCAGCAGGATGGGAAGGATGATCCCGTTCACCGCCTGCACCACGATCAGCAATCGGATGACTGGTATGCCCGGCACAAGTGCGATCACGGCACCTCCGGCAATCAGGACCGTCAGCAACCCATAGAAGATCGGCGCCTCGGAAAACGTGAGTTCAACCCCGCGCTCGAACCCGAATGCCTCGCAGACCGAGGCTGCCGTTGCCAAAGGCAGGACGCCCGCCGCCAGCATCGACGCACCGAAGATCCCGACACCGAACAGGTACGACGCGTACGGGCCGGCAATCGGGGCCAGTGCCCTCGCGGCATCCTCGGCAGTGGCAATCTCCACACCCATCCCGCCCGGTGACGACGCGAAGATGGTCGCCGCCGTCGCCACGATGATGCAGATCGCCACCAGGATCGAGAACACACACCCCGCTAGGACGTCGGCGCGCGCGTACCGCAAATCCTCGGCGGTCACACCCTTCTCCACCACTGCGTCCTGCTGATACATCTGCATGTACGGGGAAATCGTCGTGCCGACCGTCGCCACGAAGAGCAGGATGTATCCCGGATCCATCCGAACCGTCGGCACCACCGCGTGCTGCAGCACCTCGCTCCAGTCGGGATTGCCAAGCACCGCCGATATGGGGTACGCCAGGCTTACCAGCGCGAGGACCAGGAACAGCCGTTCCACCCGACGGTAATTGCCATAGACAATCAGCCACCACACCAGCAACGCCATTGCCGGCACCGCCAAGAAGCGGGGCACGCCGAACAGGTCGGCTGCCGCCGCAATTCCCACGAACTCGGTAACCGTGACCCCGCCATTGGCGATCAGGAATCCCGTCATGGCCACCACCGACCACCGGGGTCCGAACTGCTCACGGATAAGGTCGGAAAGGCCCTTGCCAGTCACGGCCCCCAGACGCGCACACTGTTCCTGCACCGCCACCAGCGCGAAGGCCGTCACGACCATCATCCAGATCAGGTCATAGCCGTACTTCGCCCCGACAGACGCATACGTGGCAATCCCGCCGACGTCGTTGCCCGCCGCCGCCGCGACCAGCCCGGGACCAAGCGCAGTCAGGTAGAGACGCCACGACCGGCGGCGGCCACGTGCGCCCTGCCCCAGACGCGCAAGTCTCGCCCACATCAGGGTCGGTTCACGATCTCACCACGGCAGGTCACTCTCCGGCAGGCACATCAACGGCATGGCGTTCCCTACGGTGGATGGCTTGCCCATCTCCCCAAATGACCACGCATCGGCCACCGGTCACTCCGGAACGGGATTCCGTGGCTAGTGGAAGATGCGCGGGATCCGTGGCCGCCACTCCTTGGGCAACAGCACGTCAATGGCATCGTCCACGGTCACGATACCCAGCAGGCGCCCATCATCATCGACCACTGGCATCGCAACCAGGTCGTAGTGCGTGAACTCGTCGGCAACCTCGTCCGAACTCATGTCGAGGGTCAACGTGATCACGTCACGCACCATGAAGGTATCCAGCCTCGTCTCCGGTTCCGCCAGCACCAGGTCACGCAAGGTCACCGTCCCAACCAGCCGACCATCCGGCTCACCGTCAAGCACGTACAGGTACGGGATCTCATCGGGCAGCCAGTCGGCGTCGCGCAGGCGCTTGATCGTCTCCGCGACCGTCAACGTGGACCCAATCGCAAGATACTCGGTCGACATCAGGCCACCGGCGGTATTGGGCGCATGGGCAAGCAGGCGCGAGAGATCGGCTGCCTCCTCGGGTTCCATCGCATCAAGGAGGTCCCGAGCCTCCTCGTGTGGCAGGTCGGCAAGGATGTCCGCGGCGACGTCCTTCTCCATCTCATCGAGGATGTCGCCAGCCTTCTCGTCATCAAGCGACGTCAGGACCGCAGCCTGAACTTCACTTGGCAACCACTCCACCACGTCAGCGGCGCGTTCGTCATCCAGCGCCGTCAGGACTTCCTGCGTCTGGCGATAACCCAGTTCGGCAATCAGTTCCGCCAGGTCCGCCGGATGCATGCGCGCAAGGTTCGTGTGATCGACGCGCAACTTGACACCCGGGACGTCCGACGCGAAGAACTCCACCTGGTCCCACGAAATCACCACATTCGCCGGGAATCGGCTCCTTACCGAGGGCACCATCCAGCGTGGAACAACCCGCGCCAGGAAACTGCCCACGCTGATGTCGGCCGCCGCCACGCGCCACCCACCGGGTACCCGCGGGTCAGGTGCCAGTTGCACGTCGTTGACCCGGACGACGCGCCGTCCGTCCACATCAACCACCTGCTTGTCCAGGACATCTCCGGCCACCAGCAGTTCGCCGTCGCGCCGCGTGAATGGACGCAGGTCCAGCCGGGAACTTGCCAGGGTGACGCCCGTCGGGCCGAACTCGCGCACCGACATCCACGGAACAAAGACCGAGTGGGTGCGCAATCCGCCCATGCGGAT
Organism: Chloroflexota bacterium; assembly: GCA_947446285.1. GTDB lineage: Bacteria > Chloroflexota > UBA11872 > UBA12225 > UBA12225 > UBA12225. The sequence continues at coordinate 5,220 of CANFGH010000123.1, read as the reverse complement.
GACCAGTCCGGTCAGCGGTGGGAACAGTTCGTCGCCAGCTTCAAGGACACGGGCCACCACATCGTGCAGGCGCCCGATGTACTCACCGGCACGCCCGTGGACGGGTGCACCCACGGTCTGGGCGACATTCAGGACATGGACGGGCGTAACTAGAGACACCGCCGTCGTTTCCTGACCCGTTCGTCACGTTCATCATTTCCGTACGCCGGATGCAAGCGTGACTGCACGTCATGGATTGCATCCCATTAGAGGATAGTCCGACCTCCGTCAGACTGCAACTGTCGAACCGGCCCCATCAGGTAGCCGGTTCGACGAGTGCCGTTCAATCGCACCTACGCCGGCACGAAGTAGGTCGCCAGCGCGACGATCATGTAGAGGGCCAGAAGTAGCAAACCCTCGTACCAGTTCGACTCGCCGTCCAGTGACACGAACGTCACTGCGAAGACTGCCAACGCCAGCCCGAAGAGTTCGAATGGATGGAATACCAGGTTCATCGGGGCACCAAGGACCCACGAGAAGAGGACCAGCACTGGCGCTACCAGCAAGGCAATCTGGACACTGGAATCCTTCGCGATGTTGATCGCCAACTGCATCTGGTCACGACGCGCGAAGACCACCGCCGAGAAATGTTCGGCAGCATTTCCCACCACGGCAACCACGATGAATCCCACAAAGAGGTCCGTCATCCCCATCGCCCGTGCCGCGCCCTCGACCGCACCAACGAGGATCTCGGCACCGATCACCGTCAGGATCGTCGCCAGCAACAGCAGCAGCACCGCCACATTCGTCGACATGCCGTGCGGTTCTTCACTGGCATGGCCCGAACCGCCGAGTTCCGGTTCACTGAACACATCGGCGTGAGTGCGCAACGAAAAGATCAGTCCCGCCACATAACACCCAAGCAACACCAGCGAGGTCGCCAGGCTCAGCCGGTCGCACTGAACTTCTGTGACGTCCGCCCAATGCCACCGGCAAACATGGCGGCCCCGAGGACAAGCAGGGCGTTGCCGAGGATCGAACCCGCCACGGAAGCCTTCACAACATCCGTCAGGCCAGCCGACAGGGCAAATCCGGCAATCAGCAGCTCCGCGCCATTCCCGAACGTCGCATTCAGCAATCCGCCGATCCCCGGACCGACACGCCGGGCCAGATCCTCCGTGGCGTGACCGATAAGCCCCGCCAGGGGAATGATCGACAGCGACGATGCCGCGAAGACCCACACGTCACCGGCGTGCACCATCTCCAGTGCGACCGCGACAGGCAGGAATAGCAGCAACAGGTTCAGCCGGCTCCCAAAGATTGCCGGGCCCAATTCACTCAGCACTGATCCCTCCCTGAAAGGGGCAACTCACCTTGCACCCAGTGGCACATGGGGTCACGTGTAGTCGGACACCCGGACAGTCCGACGGCATGGGTAGCCGGGACCACGGAACGCCTAGTTGTGTTCCTGGATATACCCCAGGAGGATCTGGTCGACAACCTGTTCCACTGGGGCCAGGTCGTCCGTGAACACCTGTCTCGGCAATGCTTTCGCGAATGCGCAGGGTTCCCCGCCAGACTCAGATGTCTGACCGGGTGGGACGTATTCGCACATGGTTGTCGATGCGAGTGCCCCTACTTCACGCAGTTCAGGACGGTCCAAGGCAGCAATGTTCGCGCGGAATGCATCAAGCGAACCGGGTTCACGCGTCCCGACAACGATGCTATTGATCGCTTTCGGGATGTTGATCACGAAGACCGTCGGGTAGACATCGCGCATCGTGCTTGCCAGCACATTCACCAACCGGTAGTCGGTCTGCGTCCGCCCAACATTGATCACCGCGACACCACCGGGCTTGAGGTGCTCCCGGATCTCCGTGAAGAACTCCCTGGTCACCATGTGAAAGGGGATGTACGGCTGCCGGTACGCATCCACCCCGATCATGCGGTACCGCTTCGGCGTATTCCGCAGGAAGTAGCGGCCGTCCTGGGGGATTGCCGTCAGGTTCGGCATATTCATCCCGAAGTATTGCCTGCCGACATCGATGATCGTCGGATCAATCTCCACGCCATCGATGGGGATCGGTCCATAGACCTGCGTCATCTGCCGTGGCGTCGTCCCGGCAGCACTGCCAAGTAGCAGGAAACTGTCAACGTCCTTCATGGCCGTCGCCGGTGAGAAGTAGGGCGCCACCATGAAGTAGTCCCACGGGCCACCGGTCAGGAAAGCCGTCGGGTCGTAGATGGAATGGATCGCATGTCCCTCGTTCAGCACCAGGTCCGTGCGTGTTCCCTGCTTCACCACCTGGATGTAGTTGTAGGCAGACTCGCCCTCCCAGAGCAGTTGGCCGTAAGGTTGCGCCCGCACAATGCCCCGTGGCAGCACGCCCATGCCAAGGATTGCCGCCAGGCAGACGATGTAGGCCACGAAGAGCCGGGGCGTCCAATCGCGGATTGGCACCACCCAAGGCCCCTCCCCGGTGATCCCCGCCCGCCGTTCCTGGGCCAATCCAACAAGACTGGTGATCAGCAGCAGCGCCGAAAGCAGCACGAAGGTCCGGTCGGTGCCCACCGTCGGGATCAGGAACAGTACCGGGAGGTATGCCCCCACCAGGCTTCCCAAGGTGGAGATGGCGTAGAGACGGCCCGCCGTCTTTCCGGCACCAGCCACGTCAACCACCGCGAGACGCACGGTCCACGGAGAGACGCAACCGAGCAAGGTCAGCGGGACAAGGAACAAGCCGACAACACCAAGGAGTGATCCCCAGAACATGCCGAGCGAAACCGAGGCAAACCCGAGACTGGAGAAATAGAGGATCGGCTTGGCGAGATACGGCACGACCCCGATGAAGATCGCGGCAAAGGCGCAAACGTGATAGAGGGCGGCCCGCACCGGCACCCGGTCGGACAGCAATCCTCCCAGCCAGTACCCGGCCGTCAGGTAGAGAAGGATCAGGCCGATCACGTTCGCCCAGATGAACAGCGACGTCCCGAAATACGGGGCGAGCAATCGAGAGGCCGTCAGTTCGCACCCCAGGACGGTCATACCGGAAACGAACACAAGAATCTGAAGCATAATCATGCGCAGTATAAGGAATTGCTACGGAACCCAAACCGGGGGACAGAGTGAAAGGCCCCAGCCCCGGTGTCTCAATTGCGTTCGGTATCCCCGGCCGTCAACTCCCCAGGAAACTGTCAATCAGGCGTCCGGTCAGGTAGTCGCGCACGACGGACATGTCCTTGACCGTGTCGACCGCCCGCCAGAACGCCGCGGTCTTGTAGACGCGCAGGTGGCCGGTCCGCGCCAGATCCGGGAATGTGCTCTCCTCATGATCACCCTTGTCCGGAAGCATGGCCCGCACCACCGGATCAAACACGTAGACCCCACCATTCACCCAGTACGGAAGCACCGGTTCCGACCGGAACCCGGAAACCCGTCCGTCGTCCTCGATATCGACGATCCCCACCACACTCTTGAAGGGAACAACCAGCACCGTCGCCTTGGCACCGGTCTGGGAGTGCGCCTGAAGCATCGGCGCCAGTGGGAATGCCGTCACGATGTCGCCGTTCGTCGCGATCACTGGTCCGCCGGTGTCCTCAAGTTCGTTCCACGCCAGCTTGATCCCACCCCCACGGCCCAGCGGATCGGCTTCGATCGCATAGCGGATCTCGACTCCGAACTTCCGCCCATCACCAAAGTAGTCCTGGATCACGTCGGCAAGGTAGCCACACGAGATCGCGATCCGCCGGACCCCCTGGCTAGCGAACCACCGGACCTGATACTCGAGGATGGGCTTGTCTAGGATTGGCACCATCGGCTTGGGATGGTCATCGGTGTAGGGGCGCAAGCGTTCACCCTTGCCACCGGCCAGGATGATGACCTGCGGTGGCGGGCCACCCGGGATCTGTGTCGACATTGGCGTTCTCTTTCGAGGCCCCGGACCCATTCGCGGATCCGGAGACGTGAATTGTTCCGGAACCTTGGCCCATCCGGATCCACCACCGGCCACCTGACCGGTATCGTTCGTCCGGGTGGGTCGTCCCGTCCACCACTACAACGCGCCCATGACCGTCTTTGACACCCTTCTCGCCGCCTTGCCTGCCGATCCCTCGTGGGCAATCGCCACGGTCACCGGCTGGTGGCTGGTCACCTGCGTGGTGATCGTGACGTTCCTCAAGGCCCTTGCCACGCTTGAAGGGCGTCTCTTCCCGGTCAAGCCACGCCCGCGCCTGCCCATCACCAACGATGCACCGACCCGGCCCTTCATGGCCCGTGTCCTGATGCCAGGTGACGCGCCCGTCAAACGCCCCGGGATAGGCCGCCTCATGGCGACGATGGTCGGCGTCCTTGGGATCAGCGCGATTTCGGCGTGGGCACTCGCCAGCATCTTCCGTCAGGGCACCTGACGGAACCGGCAACCGCGACTACCCGGCCGCGAAGGCGCGCGCCACCCGCAGGGCGTCATCAAAGGTCGCAACCGCCTCGACACGAACCTTCGTGGCAGCCGCCTGTGCCTCGGCAAGGTTCTCCGTGGGCACTAGGAAGAGTTCGGCACCCGCCGTTTCCGCACCAAAGACCTTCATCCGCACACCCGAGACCCCACCCACCTTGCCTTCGATGGTCAGCGTGCCCGTGCCCGCAACCCGGTGTCCGCCAGTCAGGTCAGTCCCGGTGATCCCCTGGTAGATCCCCAGCGAGAACATCAGGCCGGCACTCGAACCCCCGATGTCATCCGTCTTGATGGTCACGGTCACCGGAGTCTCAAAAGCGAAGACGTGCGTCAGCACCGCGACGCCGATGCGGGCACGCTTTGGATTGTCCGGATACGCACCAAGGGGCACCTTCACGTCCTGGGTCCCGGCGCCCCGGCGGACGGTCACCGGCATCAAATCGCCCGGTTGGTAGGCAGCAGTCGCCGCAACCAGGTCAGTGGCCGTCTGGATCGGGGTGTCCCCGACCTTGACCACGATATCCCCCGCCATCAGGTGCCCGCTCGCCAGGCTTCCTTGCAGCAGGTCCTGTACCTGCGCCCCCTGCCCACTGATCGCCACCGGATAGCCCGCCGCCCGCAGTGCCACCACCTTGGCAACCGTCTTGCTCTCATCCATCATCTGCGTCGTCATGCGCGCGTACTGTGATGGGGTCAGGGTGCGCGGTTGCAGCTCGTCACGCGGAACCATCAAGGACCTGGGGTCGAAGTACGAAATCACCCATTCACGCGCATGCGCCGGTGTCAGCAT
>CANFGH010000122.1 GCA_947446285.1 Chloroflexota bacterium | reverse complement strand
TAGCAGGAGCGTCACTGGGACCCCGGCGAGGTCGCCCGCGCCTCCAAGTCCGATCGACGGTGCCAACCATGCCCGGACCGCCTCGGTCATCGCGAGGCATCCGGCCATGAGGATGCCATCGATCACGATGGCCCACGCCATGTCCCCATGGACGTGATGACCCAACTCGTGAGCGAAGATCGCGGCAATCTCGGCGGTCGAATAGCCACCCTCAAGAAGGGTGTCGGTCACCATGATCCGCCGCGTGCGTCCGAGCCCAATGATCCCGGCGTTTGCGGTGCGGCTGCGACGCGATTGGTCGATCACGTCGCACCCGCGAACCGTCGTTCCCGCCTGCGCCGTGAGGTCGAGGAGCCTCGTCCGGACAGGTCCTTCCTGGAGGGGTGTCACCTTGTAAAACAGCGGCAGGATGAGGACCGGCGCCAGGTGGGTCACCACGACCGTCCCGAGGGTCCCGAGCAGGGTGGCGGCTACCCACCACAGGTGTGGAGCACCGGCCGACGCCCATCCGACCAGTCCGGCAAGGATTGCCACCAGCCCGGCGCCAAGCACCGAGGCAACCGTGTAGTCACGGGCCCATGCGCCGGTCGATTGCGTCCCAAGCCCGACTGAACGTGCCAGGCGGAACCCTCCTGCATAGGAGAACGGCATCGAAACGACTGCTCCCGCAAGCGCGAGGCCAAGCAAGAGGGACGCTGTCTGGATGCCGAGTGAGAGCGACGTGGACGACAGCAGCGGGGACGGCATCCCCGGGGTGACGTGGGGCAAGCCCACTGCACTCGCAAGTGCACTTGCGGTGTCCCGGGCGGATCCGGCAAGGCCGCTCATGTGCACGGCAATGAGGACACCGGTTGTTGCGATCGCCTCGGATGCCCGGACGGTGCGCGCACGACGCGCAAGCCTTCGTGCGATGCGGGCCCGGCCGGGGTCGGCCCACGACGAAGGCTCGACCTCTCGAGCCGGAGATGGCCGGGACGATGTGGCGTTTAACGCACCTGGGTCATGTGCCGGGAGGGCGGAACGGGGTGGGTGAAGTGCCAACGTTCCGTGTGGTTCCGCAGTGGTCATCGCAGTGTCTGGTTTCCTCGGGCCGCAATCGTGGCGCTTGCCGATCGCCGAATGCACGGTTTCGATCAGGTCGCGATGCACAGGCTACCCCGGTCACCGTCCCTTCATGACCGGGTGACGCGGGGGGCGTGCTATGATTGGGTGACCCGGATGCCCCGGCCAGATTGCCTCACGTGCATTGCACCAAGGTGGCTGGTCAGGCACGCGGGGGGTGAACGTCGCCGATGGCGGCGGATGGTGCGTTGGCACTGATCACCCTGGATGCGGGCGGGCATCGAGATGTCCCGCATCCACTGGCCACGTTGAGCGGTGTTTCCGTGCCGGATCCCATGAGGGATCCAGGTGGTGATCGTGGCGCCGGTGGGCGCTCACGCACCTACGGAGTCGAATGCGGACACCCGCGCACATGGGCCGGTATGCCCATGCTGATTAGTTCGCTGGCACCAGTGTCGCGAGCGGGTGTGTGTGCCATTGGTTGCCATGCGTGGCTTCCATGTGACCTCGAAGGCGGGGTTCGGTTGCACGCGTGCGCTCGTCTGGTCGCGTCCACCGACCGAGGAGGGTTTAGGGTGTGCGCCAGTCTGGCCCGGTGATTTCACTCGTGGCGGAATACGCATCCCGACGGAACCGTGTGAACGGACCCGGACCTCCGGCATGGCGCCGGATCACCTGACCCCTGGACGCCGTTCCGGCATGATGCCGGACGGACGAGAGGTGTCCCCCGATCGAAAGTGTGGAACCCAGACCTTGGTAACGACAGAACGACTGACCGAGACGCCGATGGACGACGTCGAACTTTCCGGCATGGACGAGATGACTGACGACCAGCCAATCGCCGAACCTGAGGCGCCCAACGGGTTCCTTGCCTTCGACCTGAGCGCACCGCTGATGCGTGCCATTGTCGAACTTGGGTACCGGACGCCGACCCCGATCCAGGAGGCGACGATCAGCCTCCTCCTTTCCGGACGCGACGTCATTGGGCAGGCCCAGACGGGTACCGGCAAGACGGCCGCCTATGGCATTCCGATCCTCGAACGCATTGACACATCGATCCGTAAGCCCCAGGCACTCGTCCTCGCACCGACTCGCGAGCTCGCTATCCAGGTGGCAAAGGCCCTTGAAGCGATGGCCCGTTTCCGCCACCTCGGCGTCGTGCCGGTCTACGGCGGCCAGTCGTACGAGCGCCAGTTGCAGGCTTTCCGGTCCGGTGCGCACGTCGTCGTCGGGACCCCGGGCCGCATGCTCGACCATCTCCGGCGAGGCACTCTTGACCTCTCAGCCGTCCGATTCGCCGTCCTCGACGAGGCCGACGAGATGCTCGACATGGGCTTCATCGATGACGTCGAGGCAATCCTGTCCTGCATGCCCGGCGCACCAGCCGCGCGGAACCAGGCACCGATCGTCAAGCTTCCGGAGGGGTTGCCCCCGGTGCAGATTGCCCTCTTCTCCGCGACGATGCCCGCGCCGATCGTCCGCCTTTCCACCCGCTTCATGCGCAATCCGGAACATATCTCGGTCACGCCAAGCCAGGCGATGGTGCCCCAGATCACCCAGGTTGCGTACGACCTCGGTGGCATGGAAAAAGGTGAGGCCCTGGGACGCATCCTCGACGTCGAGGCCCCTGGCCCGACGATCGTCTTCTGCGCGACCCGTCGCGCGGTCGATGACATTGCCGAGCGGTTGCACGGGCGCGGTTACCGCACCGCCGGCCTGCATGGCGATATGGCCCAGGCCGAACGCGAACGCGTCATGCGTCGGTTCCGCGATGGCGCCGTCGAAGTGATGGTCGCGACCGACGTCGCGGCACGTGGCCTTGACGTTGCCGGGGTTACTCACGTCATCAACTTCGATTTGCCGTGGGACCCCGAAGTCTATGTGCACCGGATTGGCCGTACCGGCCGCGCCGGGCGCGAAGGTGAGGCAATCACCCTCGTCACCCCTCGTGACGGACGGGCGATGCGCCAGATCGAGATGGCCTTGCGGGCGAAGATCATCCGCAAGCGCCCGCCGACCCTTGGCGATGTTGCGATCAAGCGCCGTGCGGCGGCGCAGGTGACGGTTGCCACCGCGATCGCTGCCGGCAACCTTGGCCCCTACGAGGGACTGGTCGCCGAACTGTCCGAACAGTTCGACGCCGCTGCCATCGCTGCTGCTGCCCTGCGCTTGTGGGACACGGCGCGTACCGCCGGCCGCGACGGGTCGACGCTTGGATCAATCCTGGTGTCGGCCGCCGTCGAGGCCGAACGGCTCGAGGCACAGGCCCGTGAGGCGCCAGCCCGCGCCGCCCGTGCAGCCGAAGGTGGACGATCGGTCGCCCGCATCTTCATCGGCGCTGGACGTGCTGCTGGTGTGCGACCCCAGGATCTGGTGGGCGCAATTGCCTCAGAGGCGAACGTCCCCGGCCGTTCAATCGGTTCGATCTCGATCCAGGAACACCACTCCGTGGTGGACGTGCCGGGCGAACTTGCCGGTGTCATCCTCAGTGCACTCGAGTCCACGATGATCCGTGGCCGAACGGTCGCGGTCCGGCTTGCCGAACCTGCCGACATGGCCGGTGACATGAACCAGGGCGGTGGCCGTGATGCCGGTGGCTACCGTGGCAATGACCGCGGTCCACGCCCGGGTGGGTTTGGCGGGTACCGTGGCGGTGACCAGGGAGGGTTTGCCTCCGATGCGCGACGCGCACCGTGGGCAGGCCGTTCCGAACCGCTGCCCCGGAATGCCGTCCGCGCGCCGTCATGGTCAGAGGTGGAAGCGCATCCGTCCGAAACCTCCTCAGAACCGTCGACCGCTCGTACTGGCCGACGTCCCTTCGCCCCACCGCGTCTTGCCCGACGACCGGCCCCCCGTCCCGCCCGACGACGCGACGGCTAGCCGCAGGGTCCCAACTACCTTCTTCACGGCCTCCGATCAGCGATCTGATTGGGGGCCGTTTCCTTTGCCGTGCCAAGGCAAATCATTCACGCCCGTTGGCGTCATCCCTGATTTCGGTGAGAGTGCCGCTTGGGGGCTGTGGCCATGGCGTCATCCCCGGGACTGCCGGCGCCCGCGCCGGCACAACCGTTCAGGCGGATCACCACTTGTCTTTGGGAACCACTCCCATCCAGCTGCACGTCAACAGATCCTGCCTGCGTGGGCGCCGGCTCCACCGCCACGACCTGGGTCCACTGGTCTGGTGCGTACGCCTTGCGTACGGACAGGAATCCCTGAATAGGGGTCAGGGCCATTCGCGAGGCACCAGTGCTATGCTCCTGCCCGGTTGCGCTCGGGGCGTCCCAGGACGTTCCCGTCAGCGAAGCGCCACAGAGACCGGTTTGCCCGGGGTGGTGTCGTGAAGACGCCGAACCAGGTGCGTAGAGCTGAGGAGACGTTGGCCATGGCAAAGATCGTGCGACTTGGTGTCGCGGGTGCAGGAAGCATCTCTGTCCGGGGCATCCTGCCTCACCTCGCCCTTGCAGATGTGCAGGACCGTGTCCGCCTCCAGGCAGTGTGCGATCCGGTTCCCGGTCGCGCCGCTGCCGCGTCCGAGAAGTGGAACATCACCCAGCATTTCACGAGTTACGAGGAGATGCTTGCGCATGGCGACATCGATGCCGTGACCATCGCATCGCCAATTGGAGCACACTACGAACAGGGGCGCCAAGCCCTCGCCGCCGGGAAGCACCTCCACTTCAACAAGACCATGACGACCACGGTCGATGAGGCCGATGACCTGATCGAGACCGCGCGTGCGAAGAACTTGCGGATTGTGGCGTCACCGGGGGAGATGTTGCGACCCCACAACCAGCGCATCAGAGAACTTATCCAGGAAGGTGCGCTTGGCACCCTCGCATGGGCTGCCTGCGGAGCAGCGTTCGGGACGTACCACGAGAACGAGAAGGTCCGTCAGGGCACCGATGTGCTTTCCAACATCGATCCGTCGTGGTACTACCGCAAACCCGGCGGTGGGCCTCTCTACGACATGACGGTCTACGCCCTGCACGGCCTCACCGGTGTCCTCGGATCCGCGAAGCGGGTCTCAGCGATGAGTGGCACGCGCATCCCGACCCGTGAGTTCCGTGGCCAGCAAGTCGCTTGCGATGCCGATGACAACACCCTCATCTCAATTGATTTCGGGAATGCGATCTTCGCCCTGGCCTACGGCACCGCCGCCGGGAGAGTGACCGAGGGCTTCATGGGCAGTTACTTCGGGACGGGTGGCACGATCACTGGCCTGACCATGAACGGTACGCCGTTTGACTATCCGGGTCGTGATGTCGCCGATTCGTACGGGCCGTCAGGTCGGCAATTCATTCTCCCCCACGTCACCGAACCCCACCGAGGCATTGGCGAGGAACACGTTTACGAGGACATCATGCAGCTGGTTGACTGGATCAACGAGGGCAAGCCGTCCATCGTCACTGCCGAACACGCCCGCCACGTGATCGAGATCATCGAGTCAGCGTATCGGGCTGCCGAGACTGGTCAGACCCAGAACCTCCGTACCACCTTCTAGGGCACAACACCGGTCCAGACGTGGCCCGTCTACCAGATCCGACTGGGAGATGGGCCATTTCCTTGAGGACCTGCTTGCCACTACCCGCAGTTGACGAGGTTCGGGTCGCGTACGTAGTCCCACCAGTTGTTCGAGACGCCTCTCGTCTCGCCACCGGCGTGCGGGAGATGGCGGAACCACCAGAGGTGATGGTCGCGCATGTCGCCTCCCCCCCAGTCAGCACACGTGACACGTCGCAGCGGCGCGTCAAGGACCGGGTAGGTCAGCCAGGAATCGCACTCGCTCATGACCGGTCGCCGGTTGCCCCAGTCGTAATCGCGCGTGCTGTTCGGCGCAAAGTGCACGTTGCCAAGTGCCGCCCGCCCGGGCGCAACCTGTTCATACTTCGTGAACCGTTCCCAGAGATTGGCGTCGCCCCTCACGCCCCGGAACACCTCGGACAGCATTGATTCGGTCCGGTGACCGAGGTTCTCAAGCATGCACCCGACCTCGCGTTCGTAGTTGAAACCCATCACCACGAACCGGCGGGACGCCTGTACCCCCCGCAGGCGCGGACCGGGCAGGTGACCTGGGGAATTGCACCAGAATGCGCCGGGACCAACCATGTGCGACTCGTAGAAGCCCGAGTACGGTGGCGCCACGATCCACAGTTCGTCGATGTCGCCGTCATTGACCCGGGTGATGACGTCGTGGTCTGCCAAGATTGGGTCGTAGTCGGCTTCATCGGGAGTGTGGAACCCCGTACGCCGCTGCCAACAGTCCAGGAATTCGTGCAGGGTGTAGCGGTGTCCGTCGCGGTGGGCGGGAAAGCCATCGATGGTCTCGTGAGCGACGATTTCATACCGGAGATTGCCGTGGCTACACGCGGCGACATCTGCAGCATATGCATCTACCAGCTGGTGCTGGTCGTACCATCCCAAGTGGGACGCGAGGCGGGTCCCCGAAGACGCGTCTGCCACGGGGTTGTAGGTGACGACGAGGACGCGCAGGATCCGTCCGGGCGTGACGATTGGACCGTTCCGCTGTGGAAGCGTCGCATTGGCTGCGGTTGCAGTGGGAAGGGTTCCTGCGGCAAACCACTGCCTCACCCCACCGATGATCCGTTGCAAGTCGTTGATCACGGTCGTCACCTCGCTTCCGGCGTTCACTGGATCCGGCCAATCCGACCAACTCTGCGCATGGATGCATCACAAGGGATTGACGGCCCGTTCATATTGGGGATACGATGGGAAGGATGCCACGGATGACCATGACCCCGACTTCGGATGCGTCAGATCAGGGTTTCTCGCGCGCGGCCCTCATCCCGTTGGCGCTCAGCCTCTGCGGATTGAGTTGCGGCGTCCTCTCCATTCTTGCGAGCAACGCAAATGACTACGTGTTCGCGACGACGCTGATCGTTGTCGCGGTCTTCTTCGACGGGCTTGATGGGGCCGCCGCCCGCGCCCTTCACGTCGAAGGCCCATTCGGCGAGATGCTTGATTCTCTGTGTGATGTGGTCGGCTTCGTGGTCGCCCCGGCGTTCCTGGCGTACCAAGCCGACCTCCGGAACTTCGGACCGGTCGGGACCGCCACGACGATCGCATTCGTTGCGTGCGGTGCCGTCCGCCTTGCCCGTTTTCCGCTCATGAAGACCAAGGGCTATTTCCTTGGCCTGGCCACACCGATGGCCGGTTCTTGCCTGGCGCTCCTTAGCATCTACGCGTCCGAACTCCCTCAGGGCTTGATGGTGATTGCCGCGAGCGGATTGGCGGTCCTGATGGTTACGACCATCCGCTTCCCCAAGTTCAACACCGCGCTGAAATTCCTTCCGAAGCCCATGCGCTGGGTCTTCGCGGTGGTCGTGATCCCCGGGTTGCTGGCGACCGAGCCGAAGGCGCTTCTTGGCATCTGCTGCATCTATCTCCTTTCGGGCCCGGCCATTGAACTCAGGATGCAGCGCGCGGGAACGGCCGACTAGTGACCACGCGTCCCCCGGCCACGTCCCGCCACCAGAGCGCGGTTCGTGAAGGCATTCCATTCGTTGTCGCAGCCACCGTCATTGCCACCGTCGCCGCGACATGGCGCCGCTGGGCCGGTTGGGCAGGCTTGGCCTTCACCGTCTGGGTCGCGTGGTTTTTCCGCGATCCGGACCGGGAGTGCCCAGCGATTGAAGGCACGCTCTACAGTCCGGCGGATGGCTTGGTGACGGCGGTCGACGAGGTTGACAGTTCATGGCACCTGACGGGTCGTGCCACCCGGGTCGTGATCTTCCTGTCGCCACTCGATGTCCATGTCAACCGCGCACCAGTCGATGCGGATCTGGTGGCCCGTCGCCAGGAACCCGGTCGTGCCCTCCCCGCCTTTCTTGTCGCTGGCGCCGGTGAGAACGCCAGGCAACTCCTCGGGTTCAATGCCCGCATGCCCCAAGCCACCCAGGGTGTTGACCGTACGGTCCCAATCGTCGTCGTGCAGATCGTCGGGTTCCTGGTCAGACGCATCGTGACCTGGCGGTGGCCCGGTGAAGCCGTCCGCGCGGGTGATCGTCTCGGCATGTTGCGGTTTGGGTCCCGTACCGACTTGCTTGCTCCCGCAGGGACCGTTGAGGTTCTGGTTCGGCCTGGCAACCGGGTCGTCGGTGGCATCACCCCGGTCGCGCGGTTCATCGGGCACTAGCAACCGGTCGTAGAATGCACTGGGATGACTTCCGCGATCGGTGCCGTGCTTGGCCCACTGCAGGCCGGGCTCGCTGGGCAGGGCACAGGTACGCCGGTTCCTGACCCGCACCCGGTCTATCACGGACGTACGTGGTGGCGAAATGCCGGTGGGATGGCGACCGTTGTCTTCATCGCGTTCTTCGGCTTCAATTTCGTCATTCCCCTGCTTCCCCTCTATGCCCAGTTCCTGGGTGTGACCGATGTCGGGCAGACCGCCCTTCTCGGCGGTGTCCTGTTCGCGATCGCCCCACTGCTGTCGGCATTCTCGTCGCCACTCTGGGGGATCATTGCGGACCGGTACGGCCGGAAGCGGATGGTGCAACGGGCGTTGGCGGTAAGTGTGGTGGCCTACACGCTGATGGCCATGGCGACCTCAATCTGGCACGTGGTGATCCTCCGGGCGGCGATTGGCATCTTTGGTGGCTTCTACTCGATGACGCTTGCCTACTTGGTGACGGTCACGCCGCCGGCACGCGCCAGCATTGCGATCGCGTTGCTTCAGGGTGCGCAGATCCTCGGCACGATTGCCGGTCCGGTCTTGGCAGGTTTCATCGCCGACCATTACGGCTTGCGAGCGTCATTCTTCATCGGGGCGGGCGTCGTCGCGGTCGGGTTCCTGCTGTTGCTGGTGTTGGCAGACGATGACCGGGCCATACTCGCACCGGGTGCGGTTCCTTCACTGAACAACCATGACGGGGGAGTGAACCCTCCGTCAGTGGGCAATTTCCTCCGTCGGACCTGGCATGGCACCCGGGATGGGATCCGCGACCTTCGCCTGGCGACAGCGTTACCCGGGTTCGGATCCATGCTTGGTGCGCTCTTCCTCTCCCAGATGGTTGATCGCTCGTATGGGCCAATCCTGCCCTTGTTTGTC
>CANFGH010000121.1 GCA_947446285.1 Chloroflexota bacterium | reverse complement strand
TTGAGCTGGTCCTCGACATCGCGGATGACATCCTCGGCGGAGCCGGCGTGGTCGAGTTGGAGGGGGGTCAGGACGCGGTGAAGGCAGAGGCGGGCGGAGACGATGACGCGGTCGCGGTGGACTCCCTTGAGGGCGAGTCCGAGCTTGCGGAGGGAGTCACCGTAGCAGCGGGCGCAGTCGAAGTGGTTGACCCCGAGGTCGATGGCATGGTGGACGAGGGCGACAGCGGTGTCATCGGCAACGTCGCCGAAGTGGTTGCCGAAGCCCTGGGTGCCGAACGGAATGACGGGGATCGATAGCCCCGTCTTGCCCCAATCGCGTCGGGGAACGGGTGGCACGGCGCTCATCAGTGGTTGGCTCCTTTATACGTCTTTGGTAGCCGCCGCCGCCGCAGACCGGTCCCCCGTTTCGAGGACTGGTCCGAGGCGCACTAGCGTGCCCGGCGGAAATGACGCTAGTCGGGTGGGGAGTGGTGTGAACGGTTGATCACTTGGACAGGATGTTGTTCACGAGGGTCTCCCCCTCGGCAAGAGCCGCTTGCACGGAAATCTGCCCCCGGATCGCCTTTTCCAGGATTGGTGGCAAGTCGTTCTCGACCTCGACGTGCTTGGGATGCAACGGCATGAACGCCGCGCTCGCGAGGTTCTTCTCCCACACCTTCAGGTGCTTGTGAACCAGGAGATCACTCTTCTGGTACGCGTCTGAAGCAAGGACCTTCTTGTTTGCCGGCAGCTGTCCGGCCTTGGACCAATCAAGGATGTGGTCATTGAGCCACTTGATGAAGTCGAACGAACCGGTGCGCTTGTCCTCATCGACCTTCGTCGGCTTCGCAAGCGCGACTTGATGGCTTTGCGCCCACCAGGAAGGGTTCTTGGGATCCCGTTGGGGTGAGAAGGCAACCCGCAGTTCGGCAGCTGCCGGACCCTTGGGATCCGCAAGGCGGTTGAGGTTCCAAGGTCCATTGATCATGCTACCGAGCTTCTTCTGTTCGAACAGGTCCAGTGAAGCGACCCCGTCCGGGAACGGAAGATTGCACCGCTTGAAGATGTCCGCCATGATCTGCAAGGCCTCGACACCGGCCGGATTGTTGAAGTTCGCTTTCTTTCCGTCCGCCGTGAAGAAGTCGGCGGTCGACGCACCGCCGACATTCGCCTTCGCGGCTTGCTTCAGGAAGCCATGGAAGAACCAGTTGATGCCGGCACCCGAATAGGGAACCGTTGCACCGCGTTTGTCATCCTTCGTCAACCGGGTCGCCCAGTCAAGCCATTCGGCCCACGTCGTCGGCACCTTGGCCGGGTCAAGCCCGCCATCACGCACCATCGCCTCGTGATAGAAGAACTGGTACCCATGGATGTCCATCGGGACGGTGTAGCGCTTTCCCTTGTACTCGCTGGCCTTCCAGACAACCTGGTCGAACTCCTCAGCCTTGAGGCCAACCTGGTCAAGTTCCTTCGGCAAGAGTGGCAGGAGGGCGTCCTTCTCAACGAACCCGGCGATGTAGGTCTGGCGGATCCAAACGATGTCTGGTGGACTACCGGCAACGACCGAGGCGACAAACTTGACCAGGAAGTTGTCGACGCCCTGGACGTCCTCGATCTTCACCATTGGTTGTTCCTTGGTGTACTGGGCCGTCATGTCGTGCATGCGCGTGCCGTCAGCTCCACCAAGGATTGACCAGTACTGCAGGCTGACTGCCTGCTTCAGCTTGATAGGCCCTGAACCACCACCGGAATCGCCACCGCACGCGGCGAGTGTGAAGAGGCCGGTGGCCGTCGCGGCCCCCGCCGCAATCCGTGCCGCCCCCGCGAAGAGTGCCCTCCTGGACCCGGTTGTCATCGCTTTTCCCCCAGTATGGAATCCGCAAACGGGCGGTCCCATTCATGCTTCTCCCGTTTGCAAGGCCCCCAATGCCGAACTGCAATCGATTGTGAGGAGAGTATTCGCGACATCTGACCCTGTCAAACCAAAGGTTTCCAGGGCCTACGCACCCGCCTCGAGCACCGGTACCAAGGCCTACCCTCCCGCCAGGTCTCGATCGATGGCGTGCTGCCAAGCCGAGACGGCAGGCACGTCTGCCTCGATGTCTGCCACGAGAACCGGTGCGTTCAGGTGAGAAGATTCAAAAAGGGCGTTGACAACAGCGACGGCGTGGCGACCCTCAATGCCACCGACTTCCGGTTGTGTTCCCGTAACGATCGCGCGACCGAAGTCACTCAGGACCGCAGCCTCGATTTTGCAGTCGATTGCAACAGGATCGAGGTGGTAGGAGGCCAGACGCTCGCCCCCGAAGAGGCGTGCGGTCGAGGCGTCCACCGCGAACCCGGGAACCCGGGAAAGCATCGCCTCGGGTGTCAACGGGTCGGATGAGCCGTCACGCCACACCCGCGGACCGGTCCCGCTGCGAGGCGGTGCCGGTTCCATTGACCCCTCGCTCCCCCAGTATTGCTTGCGACCGAACCCCTGAGCGTGGCCGGCGTGACTGAGTGTCCATTGACCGATCATGCCCGCTTCGAACCGCAAGGTTGAGAACGCGGTGTCCTCGACGTCCGGTTCCATGGTCTCGGGCATCCCGGCATTCGCATTCGTGATTGCATAGATGGCACCCGGTGACGCCGGGGCACCAGTCAAGCCACCCTGTGGACGCAACCCCTTGCGAACGCGGTCCAGAAGGGCCACGCGGGCGGATACTTCGAGGACCGGTCCGGCGTAGTACCTCATGAGATCGACGTTGTGCACGCCGACGTCTAGCAGGATTCCTCCATAAAGACGCTTGTGTCTCCACGGCGTGATGACGATCTGTCCGCCGCTCCCGATGCTTGCGTCAACGACCATCCATGGGTCTCCGATTGCCCTAGCGTCAAGAAGCGCCTTGGTCAGCCGTACCAGAGGATCGAACCGGTAGTTCTCCGCCACGGCAAGCACGCGGTTTGCTGCCTGGGCGGCTGCCATCATCGCGTTGCACCCCGCAACCGTCAAGGCCATCGGCTTTTCGACGAGGACGTGCTTGCCCGCCCTGAGGCAAAGCACCGACAGGCTTTCGTGGAGACGGGGTTCGGTCGTGATGTCGACCGCGTCGATTTCCGGGACGGCATCGAACATCACTTCCGGGTTCGCGAAGATGGCCGGGCGATGCCCGAACTCCGCCAACGCGGTGTCGGCGAGGAGGGTTGCATTCTTTGCATTGGGGTCACTGACCGCGATCAGATTGAAGATGGCATGACCGGGCAGCCCCGCCACTGAGCGCGCGTATTCGGCAAGGCCCTGGAGGTGCCGGTTCCCCATGCCTCCGCACCCGATGATTGCCAAGTTCACCACAGTGGAGGCCGTTGTCATGGGGATGATCCTTCTCTGGTCCGCCAAGTTTCCACAAGGGGTCCGTGCGCAGTATGGCGACCTAAACCGCTCGGCGCAAGGTGGCGGTGCACCGAACTAACCGACGTGAAGCGTGACGTGACGGTTCGGTACTGAGGGCCCGGGGAGGCCCTGGATGAGTCCATCGAAATCGGGGTGATCACCAATCCCGCCCTCGAATTTCGGCCACGACACTCTCGTGAACGGCGTCCCTTTCCAATTGGGGGACTGGGGCGCCGCACGCTGGCTCCCATTAAAAATGCAAATACATTTCAGTTGCGGGGCAAGGATGCGGACTTCAGGCGTTCGGGTGTCACGTCCGCTGACCGCTTGCCATCGTGGATTGAGATCACCCCATCCTGAATATTCACCTGCCACTGGACCGACCGTTCGGTGATCTCCTCGAGTGAGGCAACCTGTTCCGATGGGAGATGCCAGACGGCAAGATTCGTCAGGCGGGCGAGCTTGTCTTCGATCCCATCCCACCAGGTGGTCCACGATGGGCCGTGCGTGAACAGGGACACCCGTTCGGAACGCCCGCATGCCTTCGACAACGCGCGCAGGTCTGGCTGACCCACCTCCACCCAGTGCACGATCTGACCGGTCAGGTCCCGTTGCCAGAGGTCCGGTTCGTCACTCTCGGTCAGACCCTGTGCGAACTCGAGGGTGCCCCGGAGGTTGTCCTCCGGGACCGTGATCGCGAATGCGAGCACCCGGACCAGCAGCCGGGTCACATTCTCCGATGGGTGAAGTGCCAAGGTGAGTGGGTGGTCGACATAGACGTTTCGGTCCATGTCAGCGATTCGCAGGTGGGTCTTGTATATCGTCGCCTTCAGTGCCAACTCGGGTTTCCCATGCCCCGATGGTATGGGTTGGGTTCCACCTACTCGCTTACGTACACAACCTCGCCCGTACGGTGGGCCGAAATCCAATCCCAGTCAAGGGGCACGCCCAGGCCCGCGCCAGTGGGCACGTCGAGGCATCCCTTCGAGTCGACCGATTCCAACAGGTCAATCCACTTCGGGTCGCCATAAATAGGAGGCTTGTTTGCGTTCACAAGCGGGTGAACCAGGCCGAGTTCGTACCAGTTGCTATTGCGCATTGATGCCATGCAATGGCGGTGCGCAAGGCTGCCGCCATGGAGTTCGACGTCGAGGCCGTTCGCCTCGGCAAGTGCGGCAAGTTTCATGACGCCGGTGATGCCTCCGTCAGTGGACGAGTTGGCTCGCACGTAGTCAGTGGCGCGCGCCGTGATCAGGTCGGCCTTCGGTTCAAGACCACGGATGTGTTCGCCCATCAGGAGGGGGGTCTTGATGAACTCGCGCAGCTTCGAGTGGGCCGACTGCGAAAGTCCGCCCCCACGGAAGGCATCTTCGTACCAGAAGTAGTTCGCTTCGTCGCACGCTCTCCCGACACGCAGCACATCGTCAAAGGTCCGGAATGCACCCGCAGGGTCAAGCATGAGCGCCATGCTGTCGCCAACTGCCCGGCGTATTGCGAGTACCGCATCGACTTCGCGACTGATCGGACCACCGACCCACCCATGAATTTTGAAGGCAGGGTAGCCAAACCGGTCACGACACGCGAGGGCAAAGTCCCCGTAGTCCTCCGGTCGTGTGAGTCCACCGTTCTCGTCGCCGTGGTATGTGCTTGCGTAACAGGGAAGCTTCATCCGCCCTTCACCGCCACCGCCTAGCATCTCGTGGATGGAGGCGCCGTAGAGCTTGCCTGCAATGTCCCAGAGGGCCATGTCGATCGCTCCGTTCGGGGCGTTCATAAAACCCCGTTGCGCGCGCTTCAGGTCATGCCAGATCGTGTCGCGTTCGAGCGGATTGCGACCTAACAAGTAGAGGGCATCCCGGCGGTCGATTGACCCGGGGACTTCGCCCGTGATGCCGGCATCGGTCTCAATGGTCAGGATTGATCCATCCTGATCAAGGCGGTAGCCGGGACGGTAGACCTGGTCGAAACCCAGGTGTTCCTCGGGACCGAGATCGTTCACGACGAACGAGAAGTGGGTAACGACAATCCGCGTGATCCGGACATTCCTTGGCATCTGGCTTTCTCCCGGTCGGACCTGTGTGGCGCCGACCGGGGCCAATCATAGTGTGGAAGCGTCCCCCATGTGGGGTGTGCGTCACCCCGCGCGTTCACTATGAGGGGTGGGCATCTGTTCCGCGGCGTGCCTCGTGCCCGTTACGGCGCAGGGGGACACGAGGGTCTCGAGACGCCCACGCTGAGTCTCGTCCAGATGGACCGTGAGCGTGCCTAGGGCATCCTTCAACTGGACCCGGGTTCTCGACCCAATAACCGGGACCACCAGGTCCCCCCGCGACAGGACTCTCGCGATCGCCAACTGAACGGGAGTGTGTCCCCATTCCTTCGCCAATGCATCGAGTGTCGTCACCGCAAGGCCGTTCGTTGGCCTGTTATCCGTGGCGAACCGTGGCATGTGTGCCCGCATGTCCGATCGATCCATGGGGTGCGAACCACTACTGAGTCCGCGCGAGAGCACGCCGTAAGCCGTCATGCCAACCCCTGCTTCGGCAAGGACCGGCATGATCGCCGTTTCTAGCGACCTCGATACCAGGGCGTATTCGATCTGGAGGTCCACGATCGGATGGACGGCCATCGCGCGGCGAATGGTGGCCGGCCCCATTTCGGACAGCCCGATGTGACGGACGTAGCCCGCCTTGACCATGTCGGCGATCGCTTCGATGGTTTCCTCGATTGGGACAGTCGGGTCAAGCCTTGATGGCCGGTTGAGGTCAATATGACCCACGCCAAGCCGGGTACGACTATGTGCCAGCGAATTTTTGACCGCCGCTGGGCGAGTGTCGAAACCGAGCCATTCGCCGGCGGGTTCCCTGAGCGCACCAAATTTCACCGACAGGATTGCGTCATCGCGGCGGGTGCGCATTACCTCGAGGATCGGCAGTTCGTTCTGGCCCGTTTAATAGAAGTCGCCGATATCAATCAGGTTGACCCCGGCATCGAGGGCCGCATGGATTGTGGCGAGGCTTTCACTCTCGTCGGTTTAGCCGTAATTGCCCGACATGCCCATGCACCCTACCCCGATCGGAAAGACCATGGGGCCATGCGTGCCAAGGTGACGCGTCGTCTTCGGTTCGCTGATTGTCCCGCTTCCCTTTCTGGTCGTGCTTGTTCACGCACCACTTTGACATGTCTTTCCTGTCATGGTTGGGTCAGTCGCACTTTCACTCAGGACCCAGCTTGCGATAGCATGTTCCCATGTCAGTACCTCACATAACGAAGCCAACCCATCTTCCACTGGACCGTGAGACACGGATGAAACAGGGTCTTGAGCAGGCCGAGCGCACGTTCACCACGGCAAGGGGAGCATACGCCGCGTCGCAAGCGGAACTGGAACAGGCCCGCGAGGGATACGAAGCAGCCCGACGCGATCACCCGCATGGGTCATCCGAACGGCGGGTCGCTGGATCGAGATGGTCCGCCGCTGAGGACGCCGCCGCACGCGTGTCGGCGATGTATGCGTCGGCCACGAAAGGGGTTGAACGCGCGCGTCAAGCTGCCGGGGCGGTCCCACCCGAAGCCCGAACCTGAGGTCCTCTTCCAAACCAGTGCATCGCCAGCTAAAAAATCAGGACCTAGGTGTCGAATTCGTAGGTACAGGGTCGGCACCTGATGTATTGACTTCCGAGATGGGCAAACTCCGGTCAACTGAGGTCGGCGGTCTGCCTACCTCGCGAACCCGGGCTGAGGTTCGAGGCAATCTCTAGCAACCGGTTCAGGTCGGCGACGGAAACGATGGCTGCGACCGGAATGCCACTGCGTTCCACGATCACCCGATGATCACCATGGCAGACCCGTTTGACGACTTCGCGCCATTCCTGACGGACGGTCGTGGCATTCATCATTCGTGTACCAGGGTCAGGGACGACGTCCGCGGTACGCCCAAAGTGCACGACCCCGGTTCACGAGTGCGGGGTAGATCGCACAACCGCCGTTGTTCACTCCGTCAGGCGGCGACATCGTAGACGCGGCCACGGCATTTCTAGCCATGTCTGAAGGGGGAATCTTGGCCGCAAGTGCCGCAGGTGGCGCGGCAGCAAGAATCCATTTGCAGCTTAGGAAAATTGGACTTGCAGGGAAGCACTCGGCGCTGCGGCGGCCGTGGGAGAAGTTGCGGATCGGTCATCTGGCGGATGTGAACTGTGGGTCGTGACCACGGGCGCCGAAGATGATGTTGCAGAGCAAACCGCGTTGCTGGAGACCTGCCAGTCGAAAGCAGCGGGGGCGTGTTGGCCGACACGCGACTTGTACCAGGCGCGGGATCCCGGGATCGTGACCGTGTGTGAACCCGTTCGGGTGGGCAGGCGGGAGTGACTGGCGGACGACGTCCGGGCGAACTACAGGGAGGGATCGGCTAACTCATGGCACTCAGGATTAACTTCAACTACGCGTCGCTGCAGGCACAGCGTGGTTTCGGGGCGGCAGAAAAGCTTGGGCAGCGGGCCGGGGCGCAGTTGGCGTCCGGACTTCGCATCAATCAAGCTGCAGATGACACGGCGGGCATGGCGATCAGCGAAAAGCTGAAGAACCAGGTTCGCGGCCTCAATCAGGCACAGCGGAACGTCCAGGATGCGACAAGCCTCCTGCAGACCGCCGAAGGTGCACTCACCGAGACCCATTCTCTTCTGGCTCGGATGCGTGAACTTGCAGTGCAGGCAAGCAACGACACCCTGCAAGTCAGTGACCGGGCGAATGCGCAACTCGAGTTCACTGCCCTCTACGCTGAGATTGATCGCATCGCGAGTGCAACCCAGTTTGACGGCACCGTCCTGCTTGATAACAGCAGTGTCGTCACCGGCATGTCCATCCAGATTGGTGCGAACTCGGGAGACGCCCTCACCTTCACCATCAGCAGCGCGAAGGCCACAAGCCTGAATGCAGCGTTCGTCGCCATGAACACGGCAGCGACCTTGACGGTCGGGTTCCAGACGACCGCGAGTGCCGTGATCTCTGCACTTGACACGGCAATTGACAAAGTCAGCACATACCGGTCAAACATCGGTGCGATGCAGAACCGCCTGTCATCGGCCACGAACTACCTTGGCGTTGCGTCCGAGAACACGGCGGCTGCAAACAGCCGGATTGCCGATGCGGATATTGCGAGCAGCATGAGCGAATTGGTCCGGGCACAGATCCTGCAACAGGCCGGTATCTCGGTGTTGGCGCAGGCGAACCAGGCACCCTCGCTGGTACTGCAGCTTCTGAAGTAGCTTCGATCTAGAGCCCTAGGGATGCGCTGCACAAGGCTGAATCTCTGGTGCTGTGGACGTCGTCGCGGTCAGTTTCGTCTGGAACGGTCGCCAGCGGTCTGCGGAATTTGGCCGGTGACCCATCGCGAGGTGGTTCCACCCGCCCAAAGGGGGTCCGGGCACGGTCCGTCGACCTCCTGGAGGCCTCGGCGGGGCCTCCGGGACGCCTCCCGCACGCTTCCGGGCATGCTCCGCCCTAGCCAACCCGCACGGTGTGACGCACCATCCAGAGGTTCGACAGGGCGAACAGGGTCGTCAGCTGCGCCGTGTTCTTCGCCAGTCCCCGGTACCGCACCTTCACGTACCCGAACTGGCGTTTCACCACCCGGAACGGATGCTCCACCCGGGCCCGCACCTGCGCCTTCACCCGTTCCGCCAGCGCCACCGCCGATCCCGCCTCGAGCAACCGGCGCTTCCCCGGTCGCATCGCGATGTGCCACGTCGCCTCCGGTGCAATCCCCCGGTTCACCGCCCCCTGGTAGCCCGCGTCCGCGTGGATGTCCG
>CANFGH010000120.1 GCA_947446285.1 Chloroflexota bacterium | reverse complement strand
TGCTACAAGTGCGGGCGGGCCCGGCGCCGACGACCAGTGGGCGCGAAGCCTGCGTGGACTGTCTGCCCGTCACGACGTCGTTGGCGTGTGGGTGCACGACCAACGCGAACTCGCCATGCCCGACGCCGGGGTAGTGACCTTCGAGGATCTGGAGACGGGCGAGCAACTGACCGTGGATACGAGCCAGCCGGGTATCCGACAGGCATTCACCACCCAGGCAACCGCGCGTCAACGGACACTATTCAGGATCTTCACGCGTGCCGGTGGCCTCTTGTGGCCCCTCGACACCACTGAAGCAGTGGTCCCATCACTCGTCCGATTACTCGAGATGCGCCGTCGCATGGCAACCGGCCTGCGCCGTACGCGGATGGCAGCCGGGTAGGCGAAGGGCGGCGGACGAGCGTGGAATTCGCGGTATCAACGGTACTGTGGTGGATCGCAGGGGGCGCGGTGCTTCTCACCGCGTATGCGTGGTCCCAGGCCAGCCGTGCCCGCGATGCCGTGCCGTTCCCTCATGTGTCGCTATTGCGCGCCGCCATGGCGACCCGGCCATCAACCGCAGGGCGTCGACACATACCGGCAGTCCTGACCGTGGCCGCGCTGACGCTGGCAGCCGTCGCAATCGCGCGACCGGCATTTCGCACGCCGATCCCGCGGGAACGCACGACAATAGTGCTGGTTCTAGACGTTTCCGGAAGCATGACGGGTAGAGATGTTTTTCCGACCAGGCTGGAGGCAGCCAAGTCAGCTGCGCGGGGCTTTGTCAATAGTTTGCCCGCCGGGTTCCGGGTGGGAGTGGTCTCATTTTCCTCGCAGGCATCGCTTGTCCAACCCGTGACCGAGGACTTGCGCCTGGTACGGACCGCGATTGACCAGTTGCAACCAGATGGTGGGACTGCGATCGGTGACGGACTTCAGGTTGCGCTGGCGTCGTTGCCACCGGAGACCTTCGCAACGCCGGGTGAGCCGCCAAAGACGCCACCGGGCAGTACGGACGTTCAGGGCGGGGTCAACGCGGACGGAACCCCATTGACCGCACCACCAATCCCACCAGCGGTTGTCCTTCTCCTGACTGATGGGCAGAACACCGAGGGGTCAGACCCACACGCCGCGGCATCTGACGCCAGAACATCGGGTATCCCGGTCTTCACCATTGGGATGGGCGGACGCGGAAACCCGTTCGGCAGTGGAAATCGCGGGAATGGTGTTGACGAGACGCTCCTTCAGGAAATCGCCGCGCAGACGGGTGGCCAGTACTACTTTGCACCCGGCGCGGGCGAACTCAACCGCATCTACGGCGACCTTGGCCGGGCCCTGGGGTGGGACTGGGAACGCTACGACATCGGGCAGTACTTCGCCGTCGGATCCCTATTGACCCTGACCTTGGCATCAATCCTCGCCTCATGGTGGCTTGACCGGTCGCCGCGACCAGGGCAAGCCACGCCGTTTGGAGCGGGTGCTCGGTGAATATTGGTGACATGCTGGCTTCGGCAACCCGGCTGCGCGATGCCCTCCAGGCGTATGGGATTGAATGGCGTCAACCGGAACTCCTCTGGGGCATCCTGGCAGTCCCATTCATCCTTCTCGTCTGGGCCGGGACGAGGCTTTCCCGGAAGCGGTCAGCCGATCTGTTCCGGATCGCGACGCAAACGCCCCCACGGCGATCAGGACGCTGGCGCCGGGGCATTGCTTCTTTCCTGACGCTTGCAAGCCTGAGTGGCCTAGCCATTGCGTTTGCGAGGCCTGTCTGGACGCACCCCATGCCACGCGACCGGGCAACGGTGATCGTCATCCTCGATGTGTCCGAAGCGATGCGCGCAACCGATGTGTCGCCAACAAGGCTGCAATCCGCGCGGCGCATCGTCCAGAACGCAATCGACCGCGCACCAGAACGCCTGCAAATGGGTGGCGTGGCGTACGGACCGGCAGCCTACGTGGTTGCGAACCCGACCTACGACCATGGTGCAGTGTCGGCAGCATTGCAGGCGGTTCGCAGCGTCACCGGGGCCGCGCCCGGGGATGCCCTCACGGTGGCGTTGGCGGCAATACTGGCGTCGGATGCCGGGTCAGGCAAGCGTGTCCCCGGGGCGATCATCCTGGTTTCGACAGGCGACCACACCACGGGACGACCGCTTGGAACCGCGGTCGCGGCCATCGAAGAGGCCGGTGTACCAGTCCACACAGTGGCCATCGGGCCGCGCGGGGGCGCGCCGACAGCCGCAATGACCGCGACACCATCGCCCTTCAACCCCGATGTGCTGATGCAGATTTCGCGCCAGACACAGGGGCGAACAATCACGAACCCAACAATCCGCGACTGGGACGCGCTCTACCAAGCGATTGCCGAGGACGTCGTGATGGAACCCCGGCCAGAGGAGGTCGGGCACCTTGTGGGAAGCGCCGCACTCGCGACATGGACCCTTGGGATGGTCCTGTTGGTGACCGCTTCACGACGGCTCATGTGACGACCCGGGATGCCCCCGGGGTCGTCATCACCGTCACTCGTGCATCCCCTGATCGTGCCCGCCTCGCGGAGCATTCCGGGATACGCGACGCAGGCCCTTCCTGATGGCCTTTGCCTGTGACGCATCCAGAAGGATGTCGACAAGCGGGGGCCCGCCATGTCCAAGCCCCTGATCGTATGCGAGGAACCTCACGACGCCACCCTGGGCACGGTCGGTCTCATGCTCGACAGGGTCGAGATGGATGTCGTCAGTGAAGAACTGGATGGTCGCCTGGACGACGCCCCGCGGTGGCGCCGCGCCGGCACCAAATGGGAGGACACTGAGGACAGCATCTTCGCCACGGGTGCGGTTCAGATGTTCACTAATTGCCGTGGCAAGACCAGCTGCGTGGTCGGTGGGAAACCAGACCGCCGCACGTACGCCGGGATGATCGACAAACAGAGCCGTGCAACACCCGTCACGACAATTCCCAAGGTCAACGTTGTCAACCACTCCAGTCCGGTAGCCGACAAACGCGGATGGCCATGGCTCATCATCGTCATCGCCATCACCGTCATCACCGTCATCGTCGAAGAAGTCGTCACCACCACCGCCGCCGTCGGCCAGCAATGGGGTGACCTGGTCCAACATGTCCGGCCGATCAAGCACACCGGTGGACCCTGCGTCCCCGCCCTGACGCCCCAACTCGCGGCCCAGAGAGGCGAAGACTTGCGCCAACGCGTTGAGTTCCGGATCAGATGACCCGGGATTGTCACCAGCCAGGCGCGAGGCAAGGGCTTGCTGGCCCTGTGGAGACGATGCCAAGCGACGAACTGCCCGCAAGAACGCCTCGGCCTCATCGTCACCGGAGCCGCGCCGTCCGCCAATGCCCGGTGATCGGCGCGGACGGTCGCTCACGGCATCATGCGAGGGACCGCGCTGCCCAAGACCGCGCAACCACCCTTCCACACTGTCGGCCGTTCGACCGGCATCCTGATCGTCGCTGTGACCCTTGTTGCCTTCGTTCATCGCCCTTGCCTGAACCCCAAGTCTAACGCGCACGCAACAGGTCGGCAGGAAAGCCCGCGCACGACGTTGAAGTCCGGCGCGGCCAATCCCCGCAGAAGTATGCAGAATGGGACCGGCCAACGACGCGGTTGCCCCACCAAACCCCAACACGACGGAGAGAACGCATGACCCCATCACCCGCGAAGCCTCGCGCACTCGGCAAAGGTGCACAGGTTGCGTTCGTCGCCCCAAGTCGGCCCGTCACGCCGGACAGCCTGGCGACTGCCTCCGCCATCATCGGGGAATGGGGAATGATGACCACGACTCGCCATCTCGTGCCCGGTGGCCGGGGCTACCTGGCTGGAGAAACCGACACCGCGCGCGCCGCCAAGTTCACCGAGGCACTTTGCGATCCAGAGACCGATGCGATCTGGTGCGCCCGCGGCGGGTACGGTGCAGGTCGGCTCCTCCCACTGATCGACTGGGAACGTGCCCGGCGTGACGCAACACCAAAACCAATCACTGGATACAGCGACATCACGGCCCTCCACCTGGCTATTGAGCATGAACTCGGATGGATTACGCTGCATGGGCCGGTGGCCGCCCTGCTGAAAGCCGATGGACCGCCCATCACCCGTGACACCTTGCACCGGGTGTGGACCGAGAACGAGCCTTTGGGGGTCCTGCCGGTGCCGGACGGGACTGATGGGTGGCAGGGACACCTTCACATCACCCGGACTGGCACGGGTACCGGTCGCCTGACTGGGGGCAATCTGGCGTTGGTCGCCTCACTGGTCGGGACACCGTGGGCACTGCAGGGCACCGGGAAGTTGATCATCCTGGAAGATGTCGACGAAGCCCCCTACCGGATTGACCGGATGCTGATCCAACTCCGACAGGCTGGCACCTTCGAGGGGTGTCGCGGGATCGTGTTCGGATCGTCACCGACATGCGAGACGGTCAGGGATCCTCGGCCATCCCTGACACTTTCTGAGGTTCTTGACGAACTACTCGGTGACCTCGGGATCCCCGTGATCTATGGCTGGCCGATCGGACACACCGACCACCAGTGGACACTTCCCCTGGGAACGATGGCAACGCTTTCTGTTGAACCCGACGGACACACCAGCACGCTGCGGATTGACGAAAGCGCCACATCGGACGAACGACATGGGTGATGAACGCGGATCTCCTGGCCCAGGGGCTACGCGATTCTGGCCGTCCGACACCTAGACTATCGGGATGCCCGATCCGAAGACCATCACGCTATCCGCCGAAGTCCGCGCCGCGATCAACGACGGTCGACCAGTGGTCGCACTGGAAAGCACCTTGCTCGCGCATGGTCTCTCCTACCCGGCCAATATCGAACTCTCCAGAGAAGTCGATGCCATCGTGCGCGATACCGGCGCGGTTCCAGCGACAGTTGCGGTCATCCGGGGCGTCCCGACCATCGGTCTCGACGACGAAGCAATGGCAATCCTGACCCAGACACCCGGCATCGCGAAACTCAGCGCCCGGGATCTGGCCATCGCCATGGGAACCGGGATTGACGGCGCGACAACGGTGGCAGGTACAGCCTCCCTCGCCGCCGCCGTGGGCATCAGCGTCTTTGCGACCGGTGGCTTGGGGGGAGTGCATCGCGACGCCCGGGAGAGTTTCGACGAGTCTGCCGACCTGGCGACCCTCGCCCGCGCCGCAATCCTCGTGGTCTGCGCAGGTGTCAAATCATTGCTTGACATCAGTGCGACACTTGAACGATTGGAAAGCCTGAATGTCGCCGTTGCCGGATACCGTACGAACCGGTTCCCCGGCTTCTACCGGCGTGATAGCGGCTACCCGGTTGACTGGTCACTTGAAAACGTGGCCAGTGTCGCGAAAGTCGCTCACGCCCGGAATGCATTGCGCCGGAGCGGCGTCGCCGGCGCGGACGGTGCCCTAGTGATCGCCAACCCGCTGCCAGAGGGCGCGGAACTGGACGCGAGCGTGCACGACCACGCTCTTGCAAGTGGCCTGGCTGAGGCCAACCGCCTCGGCATCCGGGGCAAGGCGGTCACACCGTTCCTCCTGGCCCACTTCCACGCCGCGACCGGTGGTGAAAGCCTTCGGGTGAACCTGGAAATCATTCGCCAGAACGCACGTCTGGCGGCCGAGATTGCCGTCGCGATCGCCAACGAAAACCGATGACGGCCCTCTTGTTCGCCTTGGCATCGGCGCTGGCCTGGGGTATCTCTGACTTCCTCGGGGGCTATCTCTCGCGACGCTTGCGCACAATCACCGTAATCGCGTTGTCGCAGATGTGCGGTCTCGTGGGCATCGTGACTGCCTGCGCCGTGACCGGCAAGGGGTTCCCGAGCGAGACGGCGTCCCTGTTCGCCTTCGGGGCCGGGTTGACCGGCGCCGCGGGCCTTGGGGCGTTCTATCAGGCGCTTTCGATCGGCACCATCAGCCTGGTGGCACCGATTGCTGCCACGGGCGTCGTGGTGCCGGTCCTGGCGGGTCTCCTGGCCGGCGAAGCGGTCGGAACGATCGGTTTCGCAGGAATGTTCTGCGCGATGTCAGGAGTTATCCTGGCCTCCATCTCGAATCCGGAACCGCATCAACGGTTGTCAGTAGCGGCCCAAGCGCATCGGGCAAGCATCATCCTCGCCATCCTCGCCGCGATCGGGTTCGGGGCCTTCTTCACCCTGTTCCACACCGCTGCCACCGAAGGCCTCCTTGAAGCAGCCTTGGTGCAACGGATCACGTCGGTCGCGCTTCTCGGATCCGCGTGGATCATCATGACCTGGCGCGACCGCCAATCACTCGAGGCGCATCCCACGCCGGGCCAACTCTCACCGCGATCGATCTGGGTGATGGTCGGTATGGTCATTACTGGCGTGTTTGACATGCTTGCCAATATTTTTTACGGCGAAGCAAGTATCACCGGGCTGCTCAGCCTGACCTCGATGGTCAGTTCCCTCTACCCGGTCATCACGGTAGTGCTCGCCCGCTTCGTCCTGCTGGAACGGCTAGGCGGCCTCCAGCAAACGGGCGTCGGCCTTGCCCTCGTCGGAACCGTGCTGATCTCGTTGAAGTGACCGCTCTCGTCAAACGCGTCGCGCCGTGATCGCATCGATGATCGCCGTGTACGACGCCTCGAAGGCTGTGACTCCGTCGAGCTCCAGTCGATCGGTCAGCGCATCGAGGTCAATCCCGTGCGACATCACTTCCTGCAGGAGGGTCTCGGCCTGCACGATCTCCCCCGGCGCATCGATCGACCGCGCCACATCGACCCCGGCAAAGATTGCATCAAGCGTTGGAGCTGGCACCGTATTCACCGTGTCCGGACCGATGAGTGCGTCAACGTAGTAGGTCGGATGCAACGCTGGGTTCTTGACGCTCGTACTTGCCCACAGGAGGCGCATCGGACGGGCGCCGTGGTCCGCCAACGCCTGCCACCGCGGCGTTGAGCCGATGTTCCGGTAGTGGGCGTAGGCAATGCGCGCGTTCGCGATTGCGGATTTCCCTATCAGATGTGTGGTCCCGGGTAGGCCCGCAAGACGTGCATCAACGGCGGTATCGACACGGCTGACGAAGAAACTCGCGACCGTTGCTACCCGCGCGAGGTCGCCCCCTGACTGGCGGAAGCGTTCAAGACCATCCAGGTAGGCATTCGCGACCGCAATGTACCGCTCGACATTGAACAGAAGCGTGACATTGACATTGATGCCATTGGCAACGGCATCGGCAACCGCCGGGATTCCGGCAATCGTGGCCGGAATTTTGACCATGAGGTTGGGACGGTCGACCGCAAGCCAGAGGCGCCGGGCCGCGGCAATCGTGCCGGCGGTGTCGTTCGCCAAGCGGGGCGACACCTCAAGGCTCACGAACCCGTCAGACCCAGCGCGGGCGTCGAAGGTCGGGCGAAGCAGGTCCGCAGCGTCCCGGATATCGGCAACGGCTACCTGCTCAAAGACGGCTTCGGGATCGAGGCCGGACGCCAGAAGCCCTGGAACCTCCGGATACGCATCACCAACGGCGAGTGCCTTCTCGAAGATGGTCGGGTTGGAAGTGACCCCACCAAGGCCGAGGCGAACGAGGCGTGCCAACTCTCCCGAACGAAGAATGTCGCGGCTTATGGTGTCAAGCCAGATACTCTGCCCAGCGGCGCGAAGCCGGCGCAGCGCATCCGGGACGGGCTTTGCCCCTCCAATACCCTGAGGGTCAAACTGATCGACAACCATCGTGTCGCCTCCTCGTTCGGCCACCGGATGCATCCGGCACCCAAGGCGCGATTGTACGGCGAAACCGCGATCAAGTCCTTCTTCGCAAAACGTTCAGATAGCGGTCCATCCACCATCGGCAAGGAGACAGGTACCGGTAATGAGACTTGCAGCGGGCCCAGCCAGGAAGACCACCGCATGGGCCACTTCTTCGGGCGTGCCGAGACGGCCTAGCGGAATGCGATTGACAATATCTTGGCGAATGCTATCGTCGCCAAGGAGGTGACTCGTAAGGCCCGTTTCCACGAACGTCGGCCCGACCGCGTTGACGCGAACGCCACGGGGCGACCAGTCTAGGGCGAGCGCGCGGACCAGATTGACGACACCGGCCTTGGCGGCGCAGTAGGCCGGTGATCTGGGAGTGGCAACCACACCATGCTGGGACGCGATTGCCACGATGGCGCCGCGTTGACGGGGAACCATTCGTTTACCGGCAGCCTGACAAGTAAAAAATACTCCCTTGAGATTGATGTCAAGCACCGTGTCCCAATCGGCTTCGCTCACCTCAAGGGCCGGACGCCTGATGTTGACACCTGCGTTTGCCACGACAATTCCCACGGGACCCAAGGCTTCCTCGGCCAGTGAAAAGGCCTCATCTATTCCCGGGAGGTTCGTGACATCAAGTGGAACCGCAACAGCCCGGCGACCACCTTGCGTCAAATCATGCACGAGCCTCGCGGCTTCGGCCTGACGCGAGGGATGGTCGGCAACCACCACGTCGGCACCGGCACTCGCAAGAGCACGTGCAATCGCCGAGCCGAGACCCCCAGTGGCGCCGGTCACGAGGGCGACCTCGCCCGACAGGCTGAACGGCGATGATGGCGGCGTCATCGGGTCACTGACCTCGACGATCCTTCTCGCCCATCCCCCACGAACGGAGGTTGGTGATGCTTGTCCGGACACAGTCGATCATTGGCGCATCGCCGGCATCCTGTTCGACACAATGCCACTCAACCCCGCCGGCATCCGCGGCATCGAGGATCGAGGGCCAATCAAGGCGCCCGGCACCGACGGGCGCGTATGTGCGCCGGTCGTCGTGGGTCATGTCCTTGCAATGGATGATCGGGATCCGCCCGCCATACTGCCCAAGCATCGCCACCGGGTCGGCACCACCCTTTGCAATCCAATAGACATCAGGTTCAAAGACCACGAGGGACGGGTCCGTCTCCCCCAGGAGGACATCGAGTCCCGTCCGGTCGGGTGCGTCGGAAATCGGGGCAAGTTCGAAGTCGTGGTTGTGATATCCGAACACAAAACCCCGGTCGCGGCAGCGTTCGCCGATGTGGTTCAGGGAAGTGGCAACCTCCCTCCATCCCGCCAGGTTGGATCGCCGGTCGGGCGCAATCTGGGGGCAGAAGATCCAGTGATTGCCAATCTCGCCGTTGTAATCCAGTTCACGGTCAAAATCGCCCTCAAGGACGCTCATGTCCGTATGCGTACCCGCGGGCCTTACTCCGGCGCTCGCGAGAAGGGAACGCATCTCCTGGGCCGACAACCCGCCGTAGTTCTGGAATTGCACGCCGTCGTAGCCCATCTCCCCGACCGCCCTGATTGCTCCGCGGAACCCCTCGGGATCGGCCATCTGCGACCTGAGCGAATAGAG
>CANFGH010000119.1 GCA_947446285.1 Chloroflexota bacterium | reverse complement strand
GGGGTGGAGATGGTGATGCCTGGGGACAACGTGGAGTTGCAGATCGAGTTGATCGTGCCGGTGGCGGTGGAGGAAGGGTTGCGGTTCGCGATCCGCGAGGGAGGCCGGACGGTGGGTGCCGGCGTCGTCACCAAGATCATCGCGTAGCATTCTGGCAACTAGCCGGGTGTCGGTCAACGAAGATGGTACGCGGGTTCAGTGTGGCGCGTGTACCATCTTTTGTTGCGCGAGCGGATTGCGGGACTTTCGCCAGTGTGCGGCCCGCCTCCGAATGACGTAATCACATCAATTTGCACGGTGACGGGTATGTTCCGGCACGTGGGTCTCGATCGAGAGGAATGGTGACGTGGCGAAGCGGGAAGACCGGATCGCCTTCCGACTGGAATGTTCGGAGTGCAAGAGCCCAAACTACACGACGACCAAGAATCGTCGGAATGACCCGGATCGGATGACGTTCCGGAAGTACTGCCCGCGTTGCCGCCAACATCAGGCGCACCGCGAGTCGAAGATTTCCGGTCAGGGATAGCACGGCAGGAATTTGGCGATGGCGATGCGAGGACGCACAGCTCGTGGTGGTCCCACACCGCGCACCGACCGAGGTGACGAGGCGGGCGCTCGTGTCGTGACCGCCGTGTCGTCATCCAAGACGATGCGGCAGGCGAATGCGGGGGCGACGCCCGCACGGCCGGGGAAGATCAGCCTCCTAAGTGAACGGATCAACACCGGCTTTTTTCGTGACGCATTCGGCGAGTTGCGAAGGGTAACGTGGCCGACCCGTCCGCAAGCCACTAACCTGACCGCGCTCGTCATCGGTGTCTCGTTCGCCGTGGGGTTGATCCTCGGCGCGTTTGACTATATTTTCGAGAAGATATTTGGCCTGTTCGTGAGCTAGTGCCGGTGGGATGGCGAATGTCTGTCCCACTTAACGAACCGTAACGCGAGGAACCGCCGTGGTTGCCGAACCCAACGCGACAATAGTGACCGAAGACCGTCCCGATGGCACCCGCTGGTATGTGATTCATACTTACTCGGGATACGAGAACAAGGTCAAGCAGTATCTTGAGCAGCGCATCCATTCAATGGACGTTGCTGATCGGGTTTTCCGCGTGGTTGTACCAACGGAGGATGAGGTCGAGGTCAAGAACGGTGTTCGTCGGACCGTCCAACGCAAGATGTTCCCGGGCTACGTCCTTGTAGAGATGTGCATTGACCCTCAAACCTGGGATGTCGTGCGACGGACGCAGGGCGTGACGAGTTTCGTTGGGACGTCGAGCAACGATGCCCTTCCGCTGGATGAGAAGGAAGTGCATGCGATTCTCCGGCTCATGGAGGAAGAGAAGCCACAGATACGGATCACCTATAGTAAGGGTGATCGCGTCAAGATTGTTGACGGACCGTTTGCCGAGTTCCTCGGTTCGGTTGAAGAAGTGAACGGCGAGAAGACGAAGTTGCGGGTGCTGGTTTCCATGTTTGGACGCGAGACGCCGGTTGAACTCGACTTCCTCCAAGTAGAGAAACTGTAGGCGCGGAGACCGACGGAATACCTGGTTTAAGCTGGATGTTCCTCTTGTTCGTCAAACTGCGTCACTCCCACAAGTAGGACACGAGATCATGGCGAAGAAAATCCGCGCGATTGTCAAGGTGCAAGCTCAGGCTGGCAAGGCGACGCCTGCTCCTCCGATTGGCCCGGCACTCGGTCAGCACGGCATCAACATCATGATGTTCGTGAAGGAATTCAACGAACGTACTGCGTCGCAGGCGGGAATGGTTATTCCCGCCGAGATCACGGTGTTCGAGGACCGTACGTTCACGTTCATCATTAAAACGCCTCCCGCTGCGGACTTGCTCAAAAAGGCGGCTGGCGTTGAAAAGGGTTCGGCGGTTCCGCACACGACAAAGGTTGGAACAATCTCCAAGGAGAAGATCCGAGAGATTGCGAAGACTAAGATGGTTGACCTCAACGCGAACGACCTTGAGGCGGCCGAGAAAATGATCGAGGGCACGGCCCGGAGCATGGGTCTCATCGTTCGATAGGGATTTGGCAGGAGCATCCAGTGTTCCTGGGTGCGCACGGACTGCAGGAGGAACGCTCATGGCGGCAAATCATGGCAAGAAGTACCGCGAAGCAGCAGCCAAGGTCGATGCGACACGTGCATATGGACCTGATGAGGCAATCAGCCTGCTGAAGGAAGTTTCGTACGCCAAGTTCGACGCGACGGTTGAAGCGCATCTTCGACTTGGCATCGACGTGAGGCATGCGGACCAGCAGGTTAGAAGCACTGTTGTGCTTCCGGCTGGGACAGGCAAGGCGGTTCGTGTCGTGGTTTTTGCACAAGGCGACAAGGCGACTGAGGCTCTTGCGGCCGGTGCGGAGCGCGTCGGCGGTGATGACCTCGCCAAAGATATTGAAGGTGGTTTCCTTGACTTCGACGTCGCCGTTGCTACCCCAGACCTGATGGGCGTCGTCGGACGTCTCGGCCGTGTTCTCGGCCCGCGTGGCCTCATGCCCAATGCGCGCACTGGAACGGTCACCTTTGATATTTCCCGGGTGCTTCGTGAGATCAAGGCCGGGCGGGTAGAGTTCCGCGCTGACCGACAGGGTCTGCTTCACGTGCCGATTGGCAAGATGAGCTTCGATGAGGCATCGATCAAGTCGAACCTGAAGGCGCTCCTGGGTGCCGTGGCGGCTGCCAAGCCGACGGGTGCGAAGGGAACGTACGTCCGCACCGTGACGATCACGAGCACGATGGCTCCGGGCATCCGCATTGATTTGCCAGCTGCGCAAGCTCTCGGTTCGTCATCCTAAGCCGGGTTCGAGTACACTTTCACTAACTGAAAAGCATTCACCAAGTCAGAGACAGTCGGTAGCCGTTCAAGCGGTACATAAATCCCGAGTAGTCGGGGCCGACCGAGACCGAGTGGGGCGGTATCTCTTGAGCTAAGTGCTCGGGTTCGGTGCTAGTCTACACCCTCGTGTCTGTGGCACGGGGGTGTTTGTATGGTTCCGATTGGGTAAGGTGCGCCGTTTTCGGTCAACCTTGCCAAAACAGGTCCGCAGACCGCTCGCTGGAGTAACACCTGGCGACATGGAAGGAGGTGGCGCATGCCTACGCCCCGCAAGGCTTCGCAGATCGCAGCACTGGCCGACAAACTGGGTCGCGCCAACTTGGCGATTGTCGCCGACTACCGGGGACTGAAGGTCAAGGACCTCAGTTCGCTCCGCCGACAGTTGGGGGGACATCATTCCGAACTCGAGGTGGCAAAGAACACGCTGCTGACGAAGGCTGCGGCTGACGCTGGCATCAATGTGGGCCCAACCCTTTTCAAGGGGCCGACCGCAATTGCGTTCTGCTTCGATGATGTGGTCGAGCCCGCGAAGGTGATGGCGGATTTTGCACGCACGTCGCGCATCTTGAGTGTGCGCGGTGGGCTCCTTGGCGGGAACCTCATCGGGGCAGACGGGGTGGCGACCTTGGCGACGCTGCCGCCTGTTGACCAGTTGCGCGCTCAACTGGTTGGAACGATCAGCGGACCGCTCAGCAACACGGTCGGCGTGCTTAACGCCGTCCTCCAGACGTTTGTCGCGACCCTTGAGGCGCGATCCGAGCAAATCAGCGGCCACGCTGCGTAACACAGGGGAGAAGACCAATGTCAAGCGAGAAGATTCAGGGCGTTATTGAGCAGCTCAACCATTTCACGGTTCTCGAACTTGCCGAGCTGAGCAAGGCACTCCAGGAAGCGTGGGGCGTCTCCGCTGCTATCGCAGCAGCACCGGCTTCGGCAGCCCCTGCAGCGGCAGCAGCAGCAGTCGTTGAGGAGCAGACCGAATTCAGCGTGGTTCTCGTGGCTGCTGGTCCGAACAAGATCCCGGTCATCAAGGTTGTTCGCGAGATTACCGGTCTCGGCCTGAAGGAAGCCAAGGACGTCGTTGATGGCGCTCCGAAGGCGGTCAAGGATGGCGCGACGAAGGAAGAGGCCGCTGCTTTCAAGGCTAAGTTGGAAGATGTCGGCGCACAGGTCGAGATCAAGTAGCAACTTGCCTATGACATACCCACCACATCAGCAAGGCTTGATGTGGTGGTATTCTTTCTGGTAAGTTCGCGGCGTTGGCCTCCAGGTTTCCCGGCATGTATGCCGTTGGACGCTTGGGGGCATTATGTGCTTTATGGCAGAGAGTTGGCGTTTTGCGCTGATCCGCGTATCTGCTCTGGTCCGATCTGGTTTGTGGTTGCCGTGGCTCGTCGTGTTTTGCGGAACCTACGCGGTGGTGAGCACCGAGCCCTCAGCGAGATTAATGTGTCCCGGTTCGATTTCTGGCGAGGCTGTGCACCAGAAGTGTGGTGACAGTCAGTAATTCCGAGACTGGTGACAGGAGTGGTCGAGAATGGTCGCAGAACCGCAGGTATTTGATGTTGCCCTCGGGAAGCCTTCGGCGGTTGGTCGGATGCAGTTCGGCAGTTCCCGCGAATTGCTCGAGATGCCGAACCTTCTGGAGATCCAGAAGAAGTCTTTCGGGTGGTTCAAGCGAGATGGGTTGCGCGATCTGTTCGACGAGATTTCGCCGATTACCGATTTCACTGGCAAGAACCTAGAGCTGCGGTTGTGGGTCGAATCCGATCCTTTCGGGGATCCGAAATTCGATGAGGACTATTGCCGAGAGCGTGACCTGACGTTCGGCGCGGCCCTGAATTGCCGGGCCGAGTTGCGCAACAAGAACACTGGTGAGATAAAGGAGTCGCAGATCTTCATGGGTGACTTCCCCATGATGACCGAGCATGGCACCTTCATCATCAACGGGGCAGAGCGCGTCGTTGTGAGCCAATTGGTCCGGTCGCCTGGGGTGTACTTTGACCGTGAGTTCGATGGCGCCACCGCTCGCTACCTGTACACCGCGAAATTAATTCCAAGCCGTGGTGCCTGGCTTGAGTTTGAGACTAGCAACAAGGGAATGCTCACGGTAAAGATTGACCGCAAGCGGAAGATCCCGGTTACGACCTTGCTTCGCTCGCTATCAAGCGACTACGCGGACGATGAGGCGATTTACGCACTTTTCGAGGACGTGGATACGGACCCCGAGCATCAGTTCATTGCCTCCACAATCGGCACGACGACCCGGCGTGACCCATCCAGGGATTACAAGGACGCGGTCATCGAGATCTATCGTCGGCTTCGCCCCGGCGATCCGGCGACTATGTCCAATGCCGAGACAACGGTCCACGGCCTCTTCTTTAATTCGCGCCGATACGACCTCGGGCGCGTCGGGCGCTACAAGCTCAACCGTCGGCTCAGGACTTTTAGCCGTACCGAGCGGACTCTAGATGTCAATGACCTTGTGGCCGTTGTCCGTGAGTTGATCCGCCTGAACCGCGACCAGGATCGTCCCGATGACATCGATCATCTGGGCAACCGTCGTATTCGCGCGGTCGGCGAGCTGATCCAGAACCAGTTCCGCGTAGGCCTGCTTCGGATGGAGCGTGTCATCAAGGAGCGAATGACGATCCAGGATCCAGACTCTGCGACGCCATCACAGTTGGTCAACATTCGGCCAGTCGTTGCGGCCATGAAAGAGTTCTTCGGCGGATCGCAATTGAGCCAGTTCATGGACCAGACCAATCCACTGTCAGAGGTGACCCACAAGCGCCGCCTTTCTGCTCTTGGACCGGGAGGGCTTTCACGTGACCGGGCGGGACTTGAGGTTCGCGACGTTCATGAGTCCCATTACGGTCGGATCTGCCCCATTGAGACCCCTGAGGGTCCAAACATTGGCTTGATCGGATCCCTTGCTACCTATGGGCGGATCAACGACTATGGGTTCATTGAGACCCCTTATCGTGCCGTTCACCGCACGGTATTAATCACCGCGACCATGGAACCGCATGAGCTGCTGGGCAGGCAGATTGCAGTGGATGCCCGCGGACGAGTTCCGTCCACGGTCACCTCGATTTTTGAATTGAACACTGTCGCGCAACTGGTTTCGATCGTTGCAAGCGAACCGATTGAGGTTGACGCTGCACTCGCAGCTGCCTTGGTTTCGGCTGCGTCTGGTCATGGCGATTTCGAGTTGCCTGTTCGCTCGTACGTGAAGGGTGCGGATGACATCCGTTACCTCGCGGCTGACGAGGAAGAGGTCTATTACATCGCCCAGGCGAACACCGAGATTGATCGGAACGGGAATATCGTTCAATCCACCGTGGTTGTCCGTCACGTAGGTGAGTTCGAGACTGCGCCGGCGGAGCGTGTCAACCTACTCGACGTGTCTCCAAAGCAGTTCGTCTCTGTGGCAGCGGCACTCATCCCGTTTGTTGAACACGATGATGCAAACCGGGCCCTGATGGGTGCGAATATGCAGCGTCAGGCCGTCCCGCTGCTTCGGCCCGAGGCACCGCTGGTAGCTACAGGGGTTGAGTTCCAGGTGGCGAAGGACTCCGGTCAGGTTGCCATCGCGAAAGCGACCGGTGAGGTAGTGAGTGCAACGGCGACCGAGGTTGTTGTTGTTGACCATGAAGGCCAGCCTCACCGGCATGCATTGCGGAAGTTTGTGCGCTCTAACCAGGGCACCTGCATCAACCAGCGTCCCATAGTTTCAAAGGGCGACCACGTCGTTGCAGGCCAGCCGATTGCGGACAGCATGTCGACTGATGGTGGTGAACTTGCGCTCGGCCAGAACGTGCTCTGTGCATTCATGTTCTGGGAGGGAGGAAACTTCGAGGATGCGATCCTGCTCAGCAAGCGTCTGGTTCAGGACGACAGGTTCACCTCAATTCACATTGAGAAGTACGAGGTTGAGGCGCGCGATACCAAGCTCGGACAAGAGGAGATCACCCGGGATATCCCGAATGTCGGCGAGGATGCTCTGAGGCATCTGGACGACGACGGGATCATCTACGTGGGCGCCGAGGTCCGTGCTGGTGACATTCTTGTAGGAAAGATCACTCCGAAGGGCGAGACTGAGCTGACTGCTGAGGAGCGTTTGCTCCGTGCAATTTTCGGCGAGAAGGCGCGTGAGGTAAAGGACACTTCGCTTCGCGTTCCTTCAGGTGAGTACGGCAAGGTTGTCGACGTCAAGAAATTCAAGCGCGATGACTCCGGCGCCGGCGAGTTGCCTGCTGGTGTTCATGAGATGGTTCGGGTGTCAATCGCGGTCAAGCGCAAGTTGACCGAGGGTGACAAGATGGCGGGTCGCCATGGCAACAAGGGTGTCATCGCAAAGGTCATGCCTGTTGAGGACATGCCGTATCTCGAGGATGGCACCCCGGTTGACATTATTTTGAGCCCGCTTGGGGCTCCGTCACGAATGAACATCGGCTCAATTCTTGAGACGCACCTTGGGTGGGCTGCTTCCGCGCTAGGCATCAAGGTTGCATCGCCGGTGTTTGACAGCGCGAAGGAGAGCCAGATTGAGGATCTCCTCCAAGAGGCGAAGAATATCGCTTTGGCGGCGCAGGAGGGCGAAGACGTAGGACGCCCTTCAGTGTTCAACCCCAACGGCAAGGCACGCCTGTACGATGGGCGTACTGGTGATGCATTCGATCAGGATGTCTGTGTCGGGTACATCTACATGCTTAAGCTCGCCCATTTGGTCGAGGATAAGATCCATGCGCGTTCCACCGGGCCGTACTCGCTTATCACTCAGCAACCGTTGGGTGGGAAGGCCCAGTTCGGCGGGCAGCGATTTGGCGAGATGGAAGTTTGGGCGCTTGAGGCATATGGGGCTGCGCACATCCTGCAGGAGCTTCTTACGGTCAAGTCCGATGACATCGTTGGCCGGGTCAAGACCTACGAGGCAATCGTCAAGGGCGAGCCGATCATGGAGCCCGGAGTGCCGGAGTCCTTCAAGGTACTCATGAAGGAGTTGCATAGCCTTGGTCTTGCTGTTGAGGTCCTCAATGAGAATGAGGAGGAAATCCCGCTGATTGACGACAGTGGCGGCGATTCGCTTCCGGAGCTTGGCATCAACCTTGAAGGGTTTGAGGACCGTGATTGATCTGTGCGTCGATGTGAAGGGAAACTGACCGTGGAAGTCAACGATTTCAACGCTATCCGCATCGGCATTGCGTCGCCGGACCTGATCCGCTCGTGGTCATACGGCGAGGTCACGAAGCCGGAGACGATCAACTACCGGACACTCAAGCCTGAGAAGGATGGGTTGTTCTGTGAGCGCATCTTTGGTCCTACCAAGGACTGGGAGTGCTATTGCGGCAAGTACAAGCGGGTCCGGTTCAAAGGGATCGTTTGCGACAAGTGTGGCGTCGAGGGTGCGCGGGCGAAGGTCCGGCGTGAGCGCATGGGCCACATCGAGCTCGCTTCGCCGGTGAGTCACATCTGGTACTTCAAGGGAACACCGAGCCGCCTTGGGGTCCTTTTGGATATCTCTCCCCGGAATCTCGAGAAAGTTCTTTATTTCGCCTCGTACATCACGATTTCCGTGGATGCTGAGGCGCGGCAGCGTGCCATAGAGGGAATCGAGGCTGCGGTTGCCGAGCGTTCCACGCAGGTAGACGTTGCGACAACCGAGCAGCAGCGGGTCCTCGAAACTCAGGTCCAGGCCGAGTTTGATCGCTTGGATGCCGAGAAGCATCAGCGTATTGCGGAGCTCACCATGGGTGTGGCGCCGATGGCTGGTGGCACAGAAGGTGTCGCGGTCGATGCAGAGACCCAATCTTCGGGTGCACTCGGTGGCGCGCAGTTGGAGGATGAAGTCCGGCGGATCGATT
The DNA here is from genome assembly GCA_947446285.1 of Chloroflexota bacterium. Classification (GTDB taxonomy): domain Bacteria; phylum Chloroflexota; class UBA11872; order UBA12225; family UBA12225; genus UBA12225. The sequence continues at coordinate 656 of CANFGH010000119.1, read as the reverse complement.
CCGAGACAGACCGCGAGAAGGAGCGCATCCGCGCGGTTGCCAATGCTGAAATCGATGCGCTCGCTCGCAAGATGAACGAGGAGATCGAGGCGCTCGAGGCCAGCATTCAGAGCAAGAAGGACAGCGTCGACAAGATTGCGCCGATGCAATTCCTGACCGACACGCAGTACCGGGAGCTCCAGGAAGTCGCCCCGGGCATTTTCCGTGCAGGAATGGGTGCCGAGGCAATCCTTGAGATCATCCGCGAGTTGGACCTTGAGACCTTGTCCGCGCAGCTCCGGCACGATGTCCATTCCTCGTCGAGCCAGAAGCGCAAGAAGGCAATCAAGCGCCTGCGCGTCGTGGAGAACTTCCGCCGGTCCGCCCAGAAGGCGAAACCTGAGTGGATGATTCTCACCGTGTTGCCGGTCCTGCCTCCGGACCTCCGGCCGATGGTCCAGCTGGATGGCGGCCGGTTTGCCACCAGTGACCTCAACGACCTGTACCGGCGGGTGATCAATCGGAACAACCGTCTCAAGCGTTTGCTTGAGCTTGGTGCTCCAGAAATCATCATCCGCAACGAGAAGCGCATGCTGCAGGAAGCCTGTGACGCGCTGATCGACAACGGGCGCCGGGGGCGCGCGGTTGCCGGGTCGACCAACCACAAGCTCAAGAGC
>CANFGH010000118.1 GCA_947446285.1 Chloroflexota bacterium | reverse complement strand
GCGCGCCTCCGGCTCTCACCTCCGGGGCACGGATACGATGCGGTCGGTGACCAGATTGCCGCCATGACCGCGGCGGGAATCCTTGATCCGCTCAAGGTTGTCCGCGGTGCCCTCGAGTTTGCCGTGAGTGCCGGGTGCATGGCCCTCACCACTGAAGCCCTCATCTTGACCGACAAGTCCAGTCCCGCCGTCAACCCATGATCCGCGGAGATCGGCATGCATGTCGGTCCCGGGTATCAGCAACCCAATCTATCACCTGGAAACGCCCGTACACTAGCGGAAGAATTGCCCCCATCCCAACTCGGGGATCCTAAATCTGCTCCCTGAGACACATCAATGAGCATTGATCCAATGAGTGCATCAGATTCGGACAAGATCATCGCCTTTCCCTTCTCCCGGGTGACCGGCGGGAACCCGACGACATCGGTTTCGGCATCTCCAAAGTGGGAACTGATCGGCCCTGTCTGCGGTTGGGGGGGCACAGTGCTAGCAGTGATTGCCGTTCCAACACCAACGGGCGAGCATTTCTACGCTGGGACGACGGCCGGGTGCTTCCTTTCCACCGATCACGGCGCTACATGGGAGGCCCGCAACTTTGGCCTGACCAGTCCGTACATTCAGACCTTGGTCGCCTCACCCCAGTTCGCCCGTGACCACACCCTTTTTGCCGGAACCCTCGGCAGCGGCGTGATGCGTAGCACGAACGGAGGCATGACGTGGCAACCGATTGACTTCTGGCAGGGTCCGACCGCCGTCACCGCAATCACCCTCTCTACCGAGGGCTCCGGCGAGACAATCGTCCTTGCGGGGACGGCAACTGGAGGCATCTTCCGCTCCTCCAATGGCGGGCGCACGTTCTCGAGTTCAAACTTCGGTCTTGGAGACTTGGGCGTTCTTGCAATCGCCACGTCACCATCATTCGAAAGTGATGACATTGCGTTCGCATTGACGAGCACCGGCATTCATCGCTCGACGAACGGTGGTCGCGCATGGAGGGTCGTAGACCGTGGCCTCGAAACCGAAGCCGTCCAAGCAATCACGCTCTCGCCGTCGTTCGGTGAGGACGGCATTGCGCTACTCGCCACCGAAGATGCCGGTATCTTCCGATCCACTGACCGCGGTGTCTCATGGAAGGCAGCCTCGGAAGGCCTCACGAACCAATCCATCAATGCAATCTGGATAAGCCCATCGTTTGCTACCGACAAAACAGTCTACGCCGGTTCCGCCGGAGACGGTCTCTTCCGGTCGACGGACACCGGCCGTACGTGGTCAGCAGTCGACGGTGGCCCACTGAACAATCAGGCCATCATGGCCGTCTGCACCGATCATTCGGCGAAGTCCGTGGTCGTCGGTCTTCACCAGTCGGGCATCTTCCGCTCAACTGATTCCGGCACTGTGTGGGAACCCTCTTCAACCGGACTGATTGCACGGTCGATGTCGGGCGTGCTCATTTCGCCAGCCTTCAGCGACGATCACACCCTCTTCGCCTCGGGCATCGAGGACGGCATCGTCAAGTCAACCGACGAAGGCGAAACCTGGGAACCGGCCAACAACGGGCTCCCGGGCACACAAATCCTTTCACTTGCGATTTCGCCCGATTACGCATCGGACGGCACGATCCTTGCGGTCCTGGCTGAAGGAATGTTCAGATCAAGCGACCGTGGCGCGTCGTGGGAGGCTTCGGAGCCTGATGGGCTCGAAGACCCACGCATGGTCGCGTACTCCCGCAACATTGTCGGCGGCGTGGCAGTGATCCTAGGTTCGGCGAGCGCGATGTATCTCTCCAAGGACGGTGGCGGGACCTGGAGTGATGTCGCATCCCCTGCAGATGACGACGAGATCGTGGCCGTCAGCATTTCCCCCAACTTCCTTCAGGACAACACACTCCTCGTCGCGACATACTCGACAACCGGCGCGACGCGCCGTGATCGGGACCGCGCACCGGGTGCACGGCAACAGTTCCGTGCGGATACTCCACAATCGACAATTACCGTCTGGCGAAGCACCGATGGCGGGGCACGATGGAACCCGGTCATTGATCAGATAACCAGCGCCCGATGGGTGACCACGGCATTCCCGCATGACTACCGTGGTGACCGCGAAACGGTTCGCAACGGATTCTTCGTCGGGGTAGGAACGTTGGTCCAACGGCCCATGTGGGGAGGGCGCCAGTTGTGGATTGCCGAACGTGTCGGCAAGCCAAACTCCGGTGTCCTTTCCCTGACCGTTTCGCCGGGAACCGTCTGGAACCGCTCCGTCTACGCTTCAACGACGGACGGCATATACCGGTCGGATGACGAAGGTCTCACGTGGCATGGCATGTCCGAGGGGTTGCACACCCCGACGGTTGTGTCCATCGCGTTGGCTCCTTCGTTTGACGATGACGGAGATGCGTTCGCGTTGACCCTCGGCGGGGCCCTGCATCGCCTTACTCACGGCGACGACTGACCGGCACCGATAACACTGACGGCATCCGCATGACGATGACCACCTCCACCGTACTCGGCGATGACAAGCACGCGATTTCCGTGGCCATGCCATCGTTGGGTGAACAGGCAACTGAGTGCACACTCGTCAAATGGTTAAAGGCACCGGGTGACAACGTCACTGCCGGTGACCCGATTGCCGAAGTTGTCACCGACAAGGTCAGCGCTGAGGTCGTGTCACCAGTCTCCGGACGGCTCGGACCGTTGCTTGTGCCACCGGGAGTGACTGTGGCCACAGGTACGACGATTGCCACAGTGGTCCCGTCCGTCGGAACCACGGGCAGTGTGTCCACCGACGGGCCTACCCAACGGCCCGTGTCACTAATAGCGATCGTTGATGCCCCCGAGGCACTTACCCGGACGTCTCCCCTAGTGCGTCGTCTTGCCCAGGAAAACGGAATTGACTTGCGCCGGGTGCCCGCCACTGGTCCGGGTGGGCGGGTGACGAAAGACGACATCCTGGCGTTCATCGGTTCAAGTTCGCAAGCAACCACACCGCCGGAGGCACACGATCGCCTGGCGGGACGCCTCCCCGAAACAATTCACGTCGCCCATTCGTCACCCGTGCCAAACGCCACCCCGGACACACCTGACGATCATGAGATCCTGCCACCATCAACGCTACGCCAGGCAATCGCCGCGCATCTCGTGCGTTCGGTGCGGACAATTCCCCAAGCCTGGACGCTGGTGGAAGTGGACATGTCCGGGCTTAATTCCTGGCGCCAGGCACACCGGGACGGGTTTCGTACCCGGAACGGAATCGACTTGTCCCTATTTGCTCTCTTCGCCCACACGGTCGTCGGGGTTCTGTCACGCCACCCTCTCCTGAATGCAACGTGGAACGAAGGGCCTGACGGCCCCGAAGCTCGGGGCGCCGGCGGAGGCCGCGTCACGGTGCATCGGCGAATTAACCTGGGTGTCGCCGTTGCCCGACCCGGAGGCGGCTTGCTCGTCCCATGCGTGCCGGACGCCGGACGCCTCTCAGTCAGCGGTTTGGTGGGCGAGATGCGACGCATCATCGACGGCGCGCGCGACAATACCCTTGGTGTATCGGCCTACGCCGGGACGTCCATGACCATTAACAATACTGGTGCCCTTGGCTCGGTAACATCGCAGCCAATCCTGCCGGAAGGAACGTCAGCAATCCTGACCCTTGAGGCAATCACGCGCCGTCCAGTGGTCATCGGAATCGACGCCTTTGCAATCCGGCCGATTGCAAACGTCTGCCTGACGTTCGACCACCGAGTGCTTGATGGGCAGGAAGCATGCGCGTTCCTTCAGGAACTCAAGTCAGAGCTTGAGAGCTTGTCTGCGACTACCGCGATACACTGACCCGCGGCACAGCAATTGCGGGACCCTGTCGCACCGGTGTAACGCATGCCCCCTGGCACTGCCATGGCGGTGACGAGGGTTGGTCATCCGACCGGTTCCCGACCCCTGATATCTGTCCGACCAAGGAGAACGAATGAGCAGCGGATCCTCACACAGTGGCGGTGCCGGCGGTGCCTATGCGCACGGGGCCCGCCCGAAGGTCGTGGTTCTGTCCCCGTGGGGACAGTTTGGCGAGGTAGGCGAACGAGACATCCTCGAACGTGCCGGATGCGACGTGATCGTGTCAAAGGCGCGGACAGACGAGGAAGTCATCGCCGCCGTGCATGACGCCGACGCAATCATCCCATCGTGGGGCCTGAGTGCCGCAGTCATGGCGTCTCTGACGAAGTGCCGCGTCATCGCCCGCAGTTCGATCGGCATGGATACGATCCACGGCATCGACATCGCCACTGAAAAGGGCATCGTCGTATGCAACGTTCCCGACGTCTTCGTGAATGAAGTCGCCGACCACACGTACGCACTTCTCCTCGCCTGCGTCCGTCACATCGTGCCGTTGCACAACTATGTCGTCGATGGCGGGTGGAGTGACCCAAACCGCCAGCACCCCATGGGACCGATCAGTCACCACGTATATGGCCAAACCCTTGGCCTCGTCGGGTTTGGGAACATCGGGCGCGCCGTCGCCAAGCGGGCGCACGGCTTTGACCTCAAGGTCATCGCCTATGACCCATTCACTCCAAAGGAAGTCTTCTTGGAAGCCGGTGTCAGGCAGGCAACGCTCGGCCAAGTCCTACAGGATAGCGACTTCGTTTCATTGCATGTCCCGTTGATGGATTCGACCCATCACCTGATCGGGGCACCCCAGTTCCGTCTCATGAAGCCTTCGGCACTGCTCATCAACACCTGTCGAGGACCAGTCGTTGACGAGGCTGCGCTGATCGATGCCCTCAATCACGGCATGATCCTCGGCGCTGGTCTGGACGTCACCGAAGAAGAACCGACTCCGTCGGATAACCCTCTTGTCAAGATGAGCAATGTGGTCATCACGCCGCACACTGCGTCCGCGAGCGACCTCGCCGGTGCCGAGAGGCGCCGACGCCCATCCCACGAGGTTGTGGCAGTTCTTACCGGACACCGTCCGCGTGCAGTCTGGAACCCACCGGTCCTTGCCAAACTGAACCTCAAGTAGAGGCAACCGGGCACTTCGCCACTCGGATCATCCCAAGACTGGGATGATCCGGGGCTGCAGGATGGAATGGTGCCAATGCCTGACCGCATCACTGAGATCAAGACGTCACTGGCAAACCCGGGCCGCACGCAATCATTCGCGTGCGACGTCGCGATGCGCCGCGACGACTGTCTGGTCGTCTACTACCGAATGACGCAGGACTACAACCTTCATGGGATACCGCTTCAGGCCGGTAACCTCACAGTCGGGTACTTCTGGTTCGACCGCCCGTACAACCTCTATCACTGGATAGAGTGTGATGGCACAACTTCCGCGTGGTACTTCAACGTCGGGGACGTGACCTCATTCAACGGATCTACCCTTGAGTGGCACGATCTGTCAGTGGATATCCTGGCAACACCGTCTGGACGCATTGATGTCCTAGACGAGAATGAACTCCCAGCCGACCTTGACCCTGCACTCCGTTCGCGCATCATGCACGCACGCGATGTCGTTCTGGGATCACTCACCGAACTGACTAGGGAAGCCGACATCACTACCGCGCATCTCCTGGCGACGGTCCCGGCATCCCCGCCAGTCGTGTGATGCCGGTCCGCACGTCTCCGGAATGGTCAGGACCACTCACCCTGCACGAATGAACGCATGACCTCGTAATAGACTTCGGTGCACTGACGGACGTCATTCAGGTCGACCCATTCGTCAATCGTGTGCGCCTGGGCAATGTCCCCAGGGCCGATGACCACCGTCGGAATGCCCGCGAGACCCCACAGGTGCGTCGCGTCCGTGCCATAAGGGACACCGTCCGGAGTGGGATCGACCGCACCGCCGGTCACCTTCGCCACGGCCGCTTGCACGGCGACCACCAGTGAACCATCCACCGGTCCGTCCAGACCCCGCTCCGAAATGTATGGGTCTTCGCGGGTCGCCTTCACTCCCGGGCGCGCCCGCATCAGGTCGGCCAGCCACCCGTCGATTTCCGCAAGAACGGCCGCCGGGTCCTCTGTCGGCAAAGTCCGACGGTCGATATCGATCACGCACCGGTCCGGCACGATATTGACGCCGACCCCTCCGGAAATCGTGCCGATTGTGAACGTCGGAGGTGTCAACCTGGGATGATCCCGCAAGGACAGTGCTGGTTCGCCACGTTCTCGCAACCAATCGATCACTTCCACCATCTGGTGGATTGCGTTGTCACCGTTCTCAGGCTTGGATGTATGCGCCGCGCGGCCGTGGGTGACAATCCGGAAACGTACTGCCCCCTTGTGCGCGACGATCGGACGCAACGACGTCGGTTCGCCAACAATCGCAGCCGTGGCGGTCAATCCGCCGGCGACCGCATGCGCAACCCCGCGCTTGAGGTATTCCTCATCGACCGTGAACAGCAACATCACTTCGCCGTCACGGTCCGCCACCTCACGCGCCAGACGCCCGACGGCCACGAGTGCCGCCGCCAATGCACCCTTGGTGTCGCACGTGCCTCGTCCCCACATGCGATCTCCGTCAATACGGGGTACCGTTGCATTCGGGATGCCAATATGCGGGACCGTATCGAGGTGAAGATCGAACAGGAGACGTCTACCCGCCTGGGTCCCCTTGGTTCCGGGCAATGTCAGGGACACATTTGATCGGTCAGGGAGGACCTCGTCGGTCGCGACGACGAGACCATGGGAATGCCCAAACAACGCGATTTCTGCTGCGAGGTCGGCCTCTCCGGGACCACCCATCGAAGAGTTCGCACTGTCGATAGAGACAAGCCGGGCAAGCAAATCCACAGTCTGGTCGGTCACGTATCCTGTCCTTCGGGGAGTGTGCGTTTACCGACGCCCCCGCGGCGCACGGTACACGCATCCGCACCCGCCACGCCAATGACGGTACATCTCCTTTGTGGACCCGATGAAGTTTCCCGCGAGGACGCAGTGCGCGAACTCGTTGCTGGGGCACGCCTTCCGTCCGACTTTGCCGACGTCAACACGTCCCGGTTCGACGCCACGTCCTACAACACTGACGCCTTTCGCTTCGCGTGTGAAGCGATGCCGTTCCTTGCTGCGTGCCGTGTCGTCTTATGCCGCGGTGTCGTCGCGTCCCTTGGCGCCCGGGAAGCCCGAGCCGCGACCCGGCACTCGGCCAAGGGCGCGCCCGATGAGGATTCTTCGTCTGAGCAAGTGGTAACCCGGCCGACGAAAGGAAAACGGGCGGCGTCAGCGTCCGCTTCTCCTCCCAAGTCCCCGGAACATGCACTCGCCGATTACCTCCCAGAAGTTCCTGCGTCGACCGTGGTGATCTTTGTCGAGGATCAGGCACCAGCTTCGGCCACGGCCTTGGGAACCGCGTTCACCCGCCCGGGAATGATCACCAGTACCTATCCGATTCCTGAGGGAACCGGGCTCGAGCGGTGGATGCGCACCCGTGCGCAAGAATACGCGGGTCCGGGTGCACCGTCATCCGGTGCCTTCACCGCCGAAGCTGCAAGGCTGCTTGCGAGTTATGTCGGCACCGACATGCGTCTCGCAAGCAACGAGATTCGCAAACTCGTCACGTACGCAGGGCCGGGGCGAGCCGTCGAAGCCCGCGACGTGGAACTCCTGAGCCCCCAGACGACCGCCACCGCCAAGATCTGGGAGTTGTCCCAGGCAATCCTCGACGGTCAGAGAGCAAAGGCAGCCACGCGGCTGGCGCAGCTTCTCGACGCATCAGACATGCGCCCGGAACAGGTGATCTCGTCGCTACGATCAGCCTTCACCCAGCACCTGTCAGTCCATGAACTTGAGCAGCAGGGCCAGCCCGACGCAACGATTGCCCGCGACCTGCGCATGCAGCCGTTCGCAGTCAAAATGGTCCGGGAGCGCGCGTCAAGACTTGGGGAACGGGCTCTGGTCTACCTGCATCGGCGCACCCTGGAAGCCGACCTCGCCCTGAAGACGGGGATGCAGGCGCCACGTCTAGCTATCGAGCTTCTGGTGGTTGAACTCTCGGCTCGAGCCGTGCAGGCGATGCAGTTGCAGGCACAGCGTCGAGCCTAATACACCGAAGTCCGGAAAACGGAAATGGCCCGCCATCTCTGGCGGGCCATTTCCCGGTTCAACGCAACTTTGCTTGTCAGGCAGGAGTAAGTTCGTTGAGCCGGCGCATCAGCCGACTCTTTCGGCGTGCCGCATTGTTCTTGTGAATCACACCCTTGCGGGCGGCGATGTCGAGTTGGCGCACCGCGTGAAGGACTGCCTCAGCAGTCTCAGCGACGGGCGTGGAGGCCAAAATCGACTGACGCGCCCTCGTGACATAGGTCTTCACGATTGAACGGACGGCACGATTGCGAATTCGGCGCTTCTCCTGACGTTCGAAGCGCTTACGATCGGTCTTTCTGGCTTTCGGCATCACGCACCTTATTCTGGCAACTGAACCAACAGTATACCGTTACTCTTGAAGCCACTGTACCAGCGCGAGACTGAGATTTCCCTCGATGGCTGCCGCGATCACCAGCAGTCCGGCCGCCAGCACGAGGATGTACGCGGCTTCCGAAGCCGTTTCCCGCCATTCGTGCATCCTACGCCCGCTTGCACCCGGTAATAACCACGACACCCCAAGTTTCATGCCCCACGCCGACGCAAGCCATAGCGCCGGCAACTCAAAGACCGCATGGGGCGCAATGCCCGCCACCATCACACCGGGACTAACCCGACCACCACCAAGGTTTCCACCGATGGCCGCCACGACGCCGATCATCGCGCCGTTCGCAAAGGTATTTATCGCCGGCACAAGCCCGCCGGCAACACCTAGGGCGACAAACTGGGTGACCGCGGCGGCGTTCATCCGGAAGATCACCCAGGTGCGAGTGAGCGGATCCGTCGCCGCGACGACTTGCGCGCCGACCTGCGCGACCGCCTGGATCAGGGGCGTCATCGCCTCAATCACCATCTGGGGTTGCGAAAGTGCCGCGCTATACCCGGAAACCGTTCCGCCAATGAACAGGGCAACCGAGGCAATCACCCACCGTCGACCATCCCACAGCAGTGCTCGATAGTGATTCCAAAGGGAAATCGCGCCGGTTCCTGCCATGAAGCGCCCAGTGCCCTCTCCTGATGACCGAGGCGAGTGTACCTGAGGAACGCCGGAGAACCGACCAGATGAACGCTCATCAAACCTCTCGCGATTGGGGGGCGAGAGGTGATCGGTTCGCGGTCAACGGGGGCTGAGTTGGCGCATGGTGCGCCTAACCCCGCCACACGCCTCCGGAAACCATCGCGGTACCTCGGCCACCCGAACGGCGCTCCACCCGCAGGCCACCTGCAATCGCATGGACGCCGACGATATCACCATCCACGATCAAACCTTCCAGGATCCGACGCGCAAGGACATTCTCCACCTCGCGCTGAATGACACGCCTGAGCGG
>CANFGH010000117.1 GCA_947446285.1 Chloroflexota bacterium | reverse complement strand
GAACTCTCGGACGTGTTTATCGATCCTCGCGATCTCGGAGATGACCCCGATAGTGCACCCCAGCTTTTCGTACCCCGGCAGACTGATGCTGATGCACTCTCGTTGGCAAAGGACCTTGTCCAGGCTGCTTCCGACAAGGGTGCCTCTGATGTCTTGCTGATGGATATTCGCAAGCTCTCGATCGTCGCGGACTATTTCGTGATATGCACCGGAGACAATGAACGGCAAGTCCGTGCCATTGCCCGGGCGATCCTTGACGTGGCCGATGAGGAATACGGGGCCGACCCAATCCACAAGCCGTCATCTGATGCCGAGGCAAGCGGTTGGGTCCTGATTGACTTTGGTCCAGTGATTGCCCACGTGTTCTCGCAGACGATGCGCGAGTATTACCGGCTTGAACGGCTCTGGAGCGAGGCAGCGACGCTTCTGCGCATGCAGTGATCCCTATTGCCATGGTTTCCGTTGGTACAGGCAAGCGTGGTTGGATCCTTGAGTGCAAGACCCGGAGAGTAATGCCGGGTTGTGGCAACAGGATGCGAGCAGACTGAAACCAGGTGCAGGGAACAGGGTAAGGTGACCGTGTTGAAGCGCTGGGCGGCCGCGTGAAGGCGAGGCACGGGAATGGCAAGTAAGTGGGCTTCGGGCGATCATGGGTCACGCGGTGGAAGTATCTTCTTTGTCGCCGGCATGCTACTTGGCAGCGCCTGTGGGTTGGTCGTTGGATCAGCACTGGGGTTTGAACTACGCCCCGACCGCGTCCGCGCAATCAAGAAGGCAGTGAGGCGTGTCTTTGGCGGGCGCGATGACGAACCCCGTTTCGACCTGATGGTCTAGGGTTTGTAAGGTGCGGGCAGCTCTCACCACCGCCGCGTCGGCAATGGACGGCATCGTGCTCGGGCGTGCTCACGTCAATTGTTCAGATGAACAATTGTTGCCCCTTCCCCTCCGTCGTTCGGACTTGCTGCCTCGACTTGCCGGATCATTGGGTTGCCAGCCAGATGTTGCCTGATGATCTGGCGCAGCACCCCGGTTCCCTTTCCGTGGATGATCCTTACCCATGGCATGCCGCCCATGAACGCATCAGAAACATAGCGATCAACTTCGGGCACGACATCGTTGGCGCGTGAGCCCCGTACGTCAAGCTGCAGTCCGACCGGAGGCGCACCACCACTTCGGTTCGTGGACGTGGTTGCACGCGAGTAAGTGACCTTTGGTTCGGGGACCGGTCCCGGGGTGATGGCGTCAGCGTCGCGTCGAGTAACACGCGAGACTTCGGAGATGTGCACTTTGGTGCGTAGAGTTCCCAGCTGGACCTCGACTGATCCGCTGGCATCCGGTGCGGTCGCGAGGACGCCGGCTGCACCGAGCCGGGTGACATGGACCCGCTCTCCTGCGCGAAGCGGTGCCTCAGCGGGACCGGCCTCGCGACGCGCTTGGCGGATGGGTCTCGCAAGAACATCACGTGCTGTCGCATCGAGATCCTTAAGTGCCTGTGCGCCTACAGAGGGGTTTGCGTCCGGATGGAGTGTTGCGGACTGAGCACGTCGGATGCGTGTGCGGGCCTCGTCCACGAGGACGGTGGCCTCTTCCCTTGCGCGGCGCAAAATAGCCTCACGCTCCTCGTCGAGGAGCGCAAGACGATGCTCAAGGTGCGCCAAACGGACCCGAACTTCTGATTCAATTCGAGCGGCCGTGCTGCGTGCATCACGTGCGCGGGCGCGCTCCTCCAGGATGCCTGCAAGCATGTCATCAATCCGTCGCTCTTCAGGATTGATCAGTGAATGTGCGTCTGAAAGGATTGCCTCGGGTAGGCCGAGTCGTTCGGCAATGGCGAGCGCGTTGCTGCGCCCTGGAACTCCAATTTGGAGGCGGTAGGTTGGCCGGAGCGTCTGCAGGTTGAACTCAACGCTTGCGTTTTGAACGCCGGGCGTCTCGTACGCGAATGCCTTGAGCTCCGAATAATGCGTCGTCGCGATGGTCAGGATCTCTCGCGAGACCAGATGGCTGATCATTGCCCGGGCGAGCGCCGAGCCTTCGACAGGATCCGTCCCTGCGCCAAGCTCGTCGAGGAGGACCAAGTCGCCAGGTGTGGCGGCCTTGAGGATGCGGACGATATTGGTGAGGTGCGACGAAAACGTGGAGAGCGACTGCTCGATGCTCTGTTCATCACCTATGTCTGCGTAGACGTTTTCAAACACGGCAATGCTTGCACCAGGCAGGGCTGGTATGTGCATCCCAGACTGGGCCATCAGGTGCAGCAGGCCCGCAGTCTTGAGGGCAACGGTCTTGCCACCGGTATTCGGTCCCGTGATCAGCAGGGAAGTCACTGGCTTCGACATGACCGATTTCCGTGGGGATGGTGTCCCGGGAACGGCCAGCGGCTCTTCTGAACCCGGCACCAGCCCGAGATGTATGTCAATCGGAACGACGCCGCCCCGCAGAAGCGGATGGCGTGCGCCAGGCAGGTTGAAGGCGCGATCGGTGCGGACGTCCGGGTGCACCGCGTCAAGTGTTAGTGCGTAGCGGCCTCGAGCGATCGCCAGATCGATTGCCGCAACAGTGTTGACCGACGCGATGATGGGCTCGGAAACCGTCGCGACAAGTGCGGAGAGGGCTGCGAGGACGCGCTCGACTTCCTTGGCCTCAAGAATCTGGGCATGACGCCAGTCGTTATTCAGGGCGACCGCAGCGATAGGTTCCATGAACACCGTCGCGCCGCTGGCTGACTCATCGTGCACGATGCCCCTGAACACGTTTCGCGACGCCGCACGGATTGGCACCACGTACCTGCCGGCGCGCATCGTGATGAGTGGTTCTTGCGCGAGACCGCGCTGCACCGCGGAATCAAGGATGCGCCGAAGCGTATCCATCAGCCGGTTGTAGGCGGTACGGACCTGGGTCCGGGCACGTCCCAGCTCCGGGGAGGCGCGATCTAGCACCTCGGCATCGTCGGAGATGGCGTCACGCAAGGCGCGCACGAGCCCCGAACAAGGATCAAGGGTAGAGGCACGGTTCGCCAGGTTCGGCAGGTCCCCGCCGAGGCGCAACACCGCCGACCGGATTGATGCCACGCTCTCAAGATGGTCTCGCAGTTCAACCAAGACCCGAGGATCGAGGGTTGCGCCGATGCGGGCGGTTGTTGCCCCTTCGCGCACGTCTCGGACGCTTCGAATGGTGAAGTCCGGTGCAAGTTCGAGCAGACGCCGGGCTTCCGAGGTTTCGGTGAGCGCGTGGTTGATGGTCAACGGTGAAGCGACTGGCTCGGATGCGAGTGCCAACTCACGGCTCGCACTGAACGCGGCAAATTCGGCTAGCCGGTTACGGACCGTGTCGAACTCGAGCGTAGTGAGGGCGCGTGGGTCCATGTCGCCAAGTGTAAGGAATATCTGTCATTCTCACGGGTGCGTTGGCCAGTCCCATACACCGCGAACTTGGCAGAGGCGGGACGGTTTGCTAATCCGTCCCGCTGCGTGACAAATCCAGTGGAAGGATCGAGTTGCTGATATGTCGGCGGCTACTCCTGCGCCTCAATCACAACTTCGATCCCAGAATCGTCAGGGTCATCGTTCTGGTGGATGACGACTGCCGATGCCCGTGTGACGCCGGCGAGGTCGCTGGCCGCCCCGTTCAAGTCGGCACAGAGTGACGCAGGTGCGGTGATGGTGACCGTAGCGACGGGAAGCGCCACGCTGACGTTGCGCTCTGACTTCCACTTACGGACGGCCTCGGTTGCTTCGACAATTGCTTGCCCAGACGCGAGCGATTGCTCGACATTGGATGTCCATGTTGCATGGCTTGTCGGCCATGTCGCGACGTGGACCGACTTGGCACCATCAGCCTCGGCGAATGCACCCAGATAGACAGCTTCAGTCACATGGGGCAGGTACGGCGCAAGCATCTTTGTGACGAAGAGCAGGGCGTGGTGCAAGGCATAGCGCGCACCGTCGGCCGATCCGGAATACAGGCGGGCCTTGACGAGTTCGAGATAGTTGTCACACAGGTCGGTCCAGAAGAACCGTTCGATCTCGGTGCGACCGGCCGCGAATTCATAGTCATCAAGGTCTTTGGTAACCCGGTTCGTGACGTCGGCGAGGCGAGCGAGGATCCACCGATCCGTCGCCGTGAACTCTGAGACCGGGGGTTCCTCTGGCGGCACATACCCACCAAGAAAACCTTGGCTGAAACGAACGGCGTTCCAAAGTTTGGTGACCAGGCGAGACCCATTCTTGAAGACTTCCTCAGAAAGTTGGGTGTCGCCCCCGGTCCTTACGGAAGCTGTCCAATAGCGCACCGCGTCCGCGGAGAATTGTTCGAGCATGGCCGTCGGATCTTCGGCAGCCTTGAGCTTGCTTTTCGAAATCTTCTTGCCGGATGGATCAAGCGCATGTCCCGAGATCAGGATATTCGTCCACGGGATGTCACCAGTGAGGTAGATGCTCCGGACAATGGTGTAGAAGTCCCAAGTCCGGATGATGTCGTGAGCGTTCGGACGCAGCGTCATAGGCCGGAAGCGAGCCTCGAACGCTTCGGGGTCGATGCCGTAGGGTGCAGCCAACGTCGCGCAGATTTGCGGTGTCACCGAAGACGTCGCCCACGTGTCCATCACATCGGGATCAGGCGAATACCAGTCAGGCCCGGTCGCATGGCAGGAGGGGCACGCGTCCACGGGTGGAGCGGTGTCCTGCGGGTCGACGGGCAACATGTCGTCGGTTGCGGTGACGATGTGCTTGCAGGCCTTGCAGTACCAGACCGGAAATGTCACGCCGTAATACCGCTGACGTGTGATGTTCCAGTCCCAGTGCAGTCCCTCGACCCAGGTCTCGTACCGGGTCCGCATGTGTTCCGGGTGCCACTTGATCCGACGGCCGGCATCAATCCAGATCTGCTTCTTGTCGAGCAGACGGATGAACCATTGACCGGCGAGCAGGTATTCGATGTCAGTCCCGCACCGTTCGTGGACGCCAACAGTGTGTTCGATCGGCTTCTGGGCACGGATGAACCCACTCGCGCCAAGATCTTCGAGGATGCGTGCGCGGGCTTGCTTCAACGTCAAACCCTCGTAGGGCCCTGCAATCGCATTCATCCGGCCATCTGGGGTGATTGCCATCTTTAAGGGCAGGCTGTGATCTCGCCACCATCCAACGTCCGTGACATCCCCGAACGTGCAACACATGACCGCGCCAGTGCCCTTTTCCGGGTCGGCGTGCGTGTCGGCAAGGATCGGGACCTCGGCACCAAAGATCGGGGTCCGCGCGGTCTTGCCGACCAGATGGCGATACCGGTCATCGGTCGGGTTGACGAAGACGGCGACGCAAGCGGCAAGCAGTTCCGGTCGCGTCGTGGCAATCTGGATTGAAGGTGGATCCTCGCCGGGAGGCACTGACGTTTCCATCCCGACGAGGGCAAACGGGATCGTGGTGAATTGTGAGGCAGCACCCGGCTTGTCGTCGATTTCTGCCTGGGCAACACCGGTCCGGCACGTCGGGCACCAGAGAGTGGGAGCCTCCTGGCGGTAGGCGTCACCTTGCCCGAACAACTTGAGAAACGCGGTCTGTGAAACCTTTCGGGACCGCTCATCGATGGTCGAGTAGCGCAAGCGCCAGTCAACCGACAGCCCCAGTCGCGACCAGAAGCGTTCGAACTGGGTCTCCACCTGATGCGAAAGGGTCAGGCACTCCTCGATGAAGGCCCGGCGGCCGATGTCCCGCGCACGAACCCCGCGGCTATTCTCGGTGAATACTTCAGTAGGCAAGCCGTTGTCATCAAACCCAAATGGATAGAAGACACTTCGTCCGCGCATCCGGTGGTACCGGGTCATGATGTCTGCGTGGGAGTAAGAGAAAACGTGGCCGACATGGATCCGTCCCGAGACGGTGGGTGGCGGAGTATCAACCAGATACGGATCACCCGGGTGGGAAGGATCGAACTGGTAGACGCCGGACGATGCCCAGCTATCCTGGATCTGGGGTTCGGCGGTTCGGAAGTCGTACTTTGCAGGCAACTCAGGCATGGTGCTGTCAGTATAGGGAAGTGCCCCGTGTGATCGTCCCTCGATGGTCCGCGGTCGACGCGGCTGGCCCATCCGGGGCTACGATTGCCTGCATGACAACCAGAATTGACCACCCGGCGGCCATTGCGCTTGGAGACGGCATCTACCGCATTGCCTGCCAGTTTGCTGCGGACGGCATCGTGCACCTCTATTACATCGATGCGCCCGAGCCAGTCCTGATCGACACTGGTGTGACCGCGACGCCAGGACGCGACCTTCTGCCGGCGCTAGCGGATTCGGGCTTTGATTTGAGGGCCGTCAGGCACATCCTCACGACACACGGGCACTGGGACCACATGGGTGGTCACGGTTCAATGCGAGCCCTTGCGCCACACGCACAGGTCTACATTCAGCCCGCAGACGCCTACTTGCTGGATCGCCTAGAGGCACACACCTTTGGCTACATCACCTACATGCCCCGTGCGCTTGATGATGCGACGGAACTTGAGACCGTCATCGCCCAAATGGCTTCAAATATCGTGTGCCCGGTGCGCGCTGATGTCCTCATTCTCGATGGCCACCGTATCGACATTGGCGGCGGGCGCACTATCCGGGCGGTGCACACGCCGGGTCACTCTCGGGGTTCAATGAGCTACTTCCTGGAGGATGCGAAGACCCTGTTCACTGGCGACGCAATCCAAGGCCTCGGCGGTGGAGTGGGGCGACTGCCTCTCGTGTTTGACGATTCACGCGCGTACCGGGCGACGATTGCACGGGTGGCGGGCCTTTCCCCACACCGCCTCTGCCTTGGTCACGCCTTCACCGGACTCCCGGGAGGGACCGAGGCGAGCCCGGTTCGGGAGGGCGCAGTTGCACGGCAGTTTCTCGAGGAGAGCGGCCAGGCTGCCAAGGCCGTCGAGGAGACCATGCGCCGGGTCATTGCCAATGGTGATGGAGGGTTCGTATCCGTTGCCCGGACAGTTCTGGAAAGACTGGTCACAGACCTTGGGGTGGCGATTGATGACCAGGGTTTGAACCGCCGCGCAATCGCGACACTGCATGCCTTCTATCGCGAGTTTACGGGCTCGCCACCTCCGGTCTGAAAGGGCCGACTCACACTATGGCCGATGGGAAGGGCGACCCTTTGGCTGAGCGTTGGGCCAATGAAAGGGGGGTGTCGGGCTAGGCGTGGCCGTGGTCGTGAGCGTCATCGGGACCGTGACGATGCCCACCGTACAACCACTCATCCTTGACGCGCGGACGCATGAGCCCCCGCAATTCATCTTCAAGTCGCTTGTATTGCGCTTGGACATTCGCGATTTCATCCTGAAGCGCCTGGTCTACCTCTTCACCCGATGAGAGAAGGCGCTCTAGTTCCTCCCGAAGTGGGAACAGGGTGCGGCCGACGGCTGCAAGCGCTTTTACCACGGCAGTGCGCCGCTCGCGAGGCGTCATGGGGGCGCCCGTTTCCGGATTGATCGGCGCCGATTGATTGTCGTGCTCGTCGAATTCGCTCGGCTTTGACATTGGTGAACCTCTAGTTTTCCGACTGGCCGGCGAGATAGGCCCAGGCAGTTTCAACAAGGACATTCACGCCGATCGGGAGGCAATCCTCGTCGATGTCAAACCGGGGCGAGTGGCCCGGCCCATCAATGCCACGGGAGGCATTCGCGCTGCCGAGACGCATGTAGCAACCGGGGACGGCTTCCAGGAAGTAGGCCATGTCGTCGCCACCAAGACTTGGTTCTTGGGTCACGACGTTGCCGTGCCCGACGACGTTGCCTGCCACGGCGCGGACGAGATCGGTGATGACGGCGTCATTGACGCACGGCGGGTACGCGCCACCGTCCCACTCGAGGCTGGCCGTTGCGCGGAAGGTTTGAGCGGTACCCTCGACCACTTCGACAACCCGGCGACGCAGTTCGGTCCGTAGGGCGGGGTCATAGGTACGTAATGTTCCGCGAAGTTCACACGTGTCCGCGATGATGTTCCCGGCTGTCCCACCGTGTATGGCGCCAATCGTCAGCACACCAGGTTGTGCAGGCGATTTTTCGCGTGTCATCAACGTGTGCAGTGCGGTAATCATCTGTCCGGCCACCGCAATTGGGTCTACCGAAAGATGAGGACGCGCGGCGTGCCCGCCTTTGCCCCGGATCACGATCACGAACCCGTCAGTCGCGGCCGACACTGGTCCGGGCTGGGCAGCAATCTGTCCGACCTGAATGGTGTTTGCCAGATGGATTGCAATTGCAGCATCGACGCGCGGCTCCAGCAGCGCACCGGCCGCGATCATCGGCGCCGCGCCACCGTCCGTTTCCTCAGCTGGCTGGAACGCAAACACGACATTTCCGGGAAGGGTGCCGCGATGTCTGGCGAGGACTTTCGCCGCGGTGATTGCCATCGCGGTGTGTGCATCGTGTCCGCACGCATGCATCCTGCCCGCGACCGTTGACCCGTAAGGTCGTCCAGGTGCCTCTTGCAATGGCAACGCGTCCATGTCTGCCCGGATCAGGAGCGTACGGCGCACTCCGTCGCGTGGTGAGGACCCTGAGCCACGAAGTACGGCCACGACCCCGGTTCCGGCCACACCTTCGCGGACCTCTAGTCCGGCTTGACGCGCCGCCTCGGCAACCTTTGCTGCCGTCCGGTGTTCTTCCCAGGCAAGTTCCGGGTGCATGTGGAGGTCTCGCCGGAAGTCGACGAGGAATGATGCTTCCGCATCCGTCAAGGTGGCGCGCGCTTTTCCGTCCATTGGAGTGAGTGTATCCGGGTGCCATCCCGATCCAAGGTTGGGTTCAGGGGTTATCGAGCGATGGGGGCAGATCCGGGCTCACCGTAGTGCGCCGCAAAGATTGCAACATCCCTAGCCTGGTGCAACCTTGTTTGCAAGCCATCGCGCAGAAGGGGCTGCGACGAGGACGGTTCTGCCGTCCATGGTCGCGACGATCGGGGTCATTCCGGTCAAGGTGCCATCGATATGGATTGGTTGCGGATTGTCTGGGGTCGTGACGGTCACGTGCCGACCTTGGTGGAGGTGGAACTGAGGGTGGCCAACGTGGGTTCCTCGGTACACGGTCGGGAAGATCCTGATCGCTTCCAACCTATGGATGTCGCCAATGATTGCGACGTCGACTAGGCCGTCCATCGGGTCGGCGTCCGGGACAATCCGGAGACCGCCCCCGTATACGCCGATGTTCGCGATGGTCACGGCGTAGGCCCGCCCATTCCATACGACGTTTCCGTCGACGGTGACCTTCATGAGGGTTGGGCGATACGTGAGGATCCCGCGGATTGTCCCTACGCCATACGACAAGGCGGCCGGGCGGATCCTTGATGTGGCCCGAAGGGTAGCAACGTACGCGTCGAGACCCGTACCTCCGGCCTGAATACACGCGCGCCCATTAATGGTGACGACATCAAGCCTGACCCTCGGTGCGCTCGCGAGGAGACGAAGCGTTCTCGCAATCGCAACCGGACCAGGGGGGAGGCGTGGAATTCCGAGTTCCCCGGCGAGGTCGTTTCCGCCACCGCTAGGCAGCACCATGAGGCAGGTGTTGGTACCAACTAACGCCTCAGCGACCTCACTGACGGTTCCATCACCGCCAATGACGGCGACGATGTCTGCGCCATCCGCGAGTGCCGCTTGTGCCAACTCAGTGGCGTGACCGGGACCGGATGTTTCACGAACAGGACCCCCAAACCCAGCGGCGCCAGCCGCGAGGGCCAATTCCTTGCCGATGGACAATGCCTGACCGTTCCCAGCGACGGGATTGACGATGTACGACCATCGGTCAGGTTCGATCGGGCGGATTGGGTTTGGGTCAACCATGGTTGTACTGGGGTGGCAGCGCCTGAAGGATTCTGGGCTTTGCTGGTAACGCGCTAATCGAACTCGACCGTTCCAGCACCAGTCACGTTGGTGACGTGGCCGAGACCTTGCGCTGGCAGATCAAAGAGCGTGAAGGTGAAGTCAACCGTCTCGGAAGATCCGGGT
>CANFGH010000116.1 GCA_947446285.1 Chloroflexota bacterium | reverse complement strand
GTCACTCTCAGCAGCGGTTCGCCGGGGAACGCTACACCGTGCCTTCGGGCATCGCCAAGACGTCGCCAGTGAAGCGAATGTGCCTGAGATACTCGACAAACCGGGGGTCGTAATCACGCACCTGCGTGAGCTATCTCAGATCCTTCTCTTCGTATCGAAATGTGCGGATGAAGTCGAGTGCGAACTCGAGACCTGCAACGAGCAGGAATGCGCCGCCACACGGTGCGCGACGCGTGTACAAGTCGAAGGTCGTGACACCGATGCGATTGCTTCGCCAGGCGACGTACGCCGCGTCAGGGTGGTAGAGATCCGTCAGAAGACCTCCTGATGCGGACTGCGCAAGGAACTCTTCAAGCATTTCGCGATTGTACGCCTGATTGCGCGCGAATCTCATGGCTGCATTGGGACGTTCTGGAAGGGTTGTGCGTAGACCCTTGGTTATTCACTGCCGACGTGCCTTGTCGACACGGCAGGTTTGATGGAACTGTGGTGACGAGTGTGCCCAGTCGGGCTTACCCGCCGGCTTCTACCCGTTCACCAAAGTGCACCCAAAACCAATCACCTCGCGTTACTAGAAATGGATATCTTCTGGAACACGTGACTGGTGCCTAGTAAATGGATAGGGATCTCACAAGTCGGCATCCGTCGGCCGCGAAGAGACTGCAAACCTGCGGCGTGCGTCAAAGACTGGACGGTCTTGGTCGCTTGCCTCAGCGCCGAGAGGTGCATATACTCCAGTAGGCGTCGTTCGAGCTTTGAACCGGGATGGTGTTGACCATTCAGGGTAGTACGAGCAACTCGCGCTTTGGGCCGGTCTGTTCGGCATTCGGCTTTGGGTTCCAGAGCGGTCGTCAAAAGTTGGTGACGCGTTACTAAGACGTTAGGGGATGGTTGAGGTAATCCATGGCGCTACAGCGTAGCTCTGGTGTACCGGTTTCCGCCCCGGGGGCGTCTCAAGGGCAGTCCTCCTCAGCAGGCGGGCCGGCATTGTCGACCCGTGAAACCATCGTTCAGCCACATGTCGAGTTGGGAGTCATGTTTGGCCAAGCCCTTGGCGGGCGTGAACCAGTCATGTCTGCGTTGCAAAACCTCCAGACCATTGGTCAGGAGCACGGTTGCGACGCGATCATTGCCGTAAAGTTGATGCAATATCCGACGAGTGCCGGTCCTGCCGTGGTTGCCTACGGCACCGGCGTGAAGTTCGCCAAGCCATAGCCGCGGTTGCAGAAGGCGGCGTCGGAGTTTTTTCGCCGTCAGACTGATGGGTACCTCTATGCGGCCCTTAACGCCACAGCTAAGTGGCGTTTTCTTTTTTGGTGTCCTAAGTCAGAGGCTTTTTCCCGTCCGTCCTGAGCGGGGGTTACTAGCCGTTCATTCTGAGGATGCGGGCAAGTGATCCGCATTTTCACGAACATCGCTTCCCCTTTCCTTGCTGCGGCCTGGGCGGCACGCCTGTTCATCGCGCTGTTAATCCTTCCGGCGTCGCTCGGCTTGGCAAGCGTCTGGGTGTTTGTCCTGACCCATGAGGAACGAGTCTACGCTGGTGTCCACGTACTGGGGCAACCGGTCGGTGGACTGACTCCGGGCGAAGTCCGCGGCGCGGTGGAGCGCGCCGTTGAGGAAAAACTTGCATCCGAGCTCACGCTTTTGCACGGAGAGGAGGCATGGCGACGCGGTGTTGAAGAGCTCGGCATAGGGATTGACAGTGGTTCGATTGCGTCCTCCGTTGCCAAGGTCGTCAGTACCGGACACACGGGTAATGGTCGCCAATGGTTGTCGGACCAGTGGAGGCTCATGACTGTTGGCGTGGAAGTCCCGGTTCGGTTTCGCGTTGACCGAAGTCGCGCACGTGCGTCACTGGACACCATTGCCCGGGCACTTGAGCGAAGTCCGGTTGATGCTGAGGTCTCTATCGGTCCGTCGGGTGAGCGTTCTGACTTGCAGTTGACCCAGTCGCAGGTGGGGCAGAGGCTGAACGTAGAGGGAACTCTGGACCGGCTTGAGGCCTCTCTCATAAACGGTGTGCCATCGTCGGTGACAATGGTTGTGGATGTCCGGAGGCCTGAGATTGACGAGAGCGCACTGGCTGCTGTCGTCGGCGCAGCGAAGGTACTCCTCGACAGTCCGCTGGAAATTGTTGACGACGCTAGTCCGACCATGCGGCAATGGAGACTGGATCCTGTCGAGGCATCGCGAATGCTCATTCTTGACTTGCCGGGTGGCGAGGCTCGAACAAGAGTTACAGGCGCCAGGTTCGACGAGGTCAAACTCCGGGACTGGGTCGGGAGGGTTTCCGCGAGTGCCTCGCAGGAGGCGCGTAACCCGTATATCGAGCTTGTTGCTGGGGTCCTGAAAACAATTCCGGGGAGGCCAGGGCGCGTTGTGGACGTCAACGCAACCACGAAGCGACTCGTGGATGCGCTTCCGACGTCGCTTCATGCCATCCGGCTTGTCGTGCGAACAGACGAGCCGTGGGTGCCCGTTTCCGAGGTGGATGCCGCGCGGCGACAGATTGAGCTCGCATTCCGGGAACCGGTCATGCTGCGGTTGGCCTCCGATTCAGATGCACCCGTTTTGGTGAAAGTTGATCAAAGCACAATGCTCGGGTGGGTTGACATGCCTCAAGTGCAGAAGGTCCCACGTGACACGTCACGCCAGGCACCTCAGAACCGGCCTCGGCTCGAGTGGAGAATATCTCCGGAAAAGCTCGTGGAGTTCGTCACCCGCGAGATTGCTCCGGCAATCGCAATACCTCCGATTGATGCAAGGCTTCTCGTTGTGGCGAAGCCAGGCGTCGCCATTTCAGCTGTGACGCGGACGCCGACGCCAAGTGCGGCTGGAGTTGGTGAGACTGAAGTGGACCTGAAAAGCGGGCTTGCGCTGGAGTTGCAGCGGTTGCGATCAACTCCGGCCCGCGTGGCAACTGTTACCCCGTCTGGTGGAGCTGCCACTGCAATCGCAAGAGCAACGTCACTGGTCCGGGGTCAGTCAGCTAATCCAACGGCATCGATTGCCTTCGCGACGTTTACCGCCGCCACGGTGACCCCATCCGATCCCCGGACAACGCCAACAGCCGCGTCTACCCCGGATGCAGGAGGGGTGACAACATTTGGGGCGTATATTTCTGAGGGAATCGCCGGTCGGGCCGTGGATGTTGAGGCACTGGCCAGGTTAGTCGACGAATTCTTGCACCGGGATATCGACCCGATATACGGACTGCTAATCGTTCCGCCTCCACCACTTGCGACTGGAGTTAGTCAGGGGCTAGGCCCGGCTGATGCCCGTACCAGCCCATCGCTGACGAGTACGGCCACTGCAACTTCGACACAATCCCCGACACCCTCTCGAACCTCGACGGCGACGAGCACGGCGACGCCGACAGCGACACGCACCGCAACACCCATCCAATTTGCGAGTGGAGTGACAGGGACGGCGGCCGTACTCACGCCAGCTACTTCGGGAACTTTTTCGTTGGTGGTGGCAACGGCCTCACCTTTAGCTCGGGTCATTGACGTTCCGGTGACAGTACGGAGGCCGAACGTGGTTGCGGCCGACCTGGTTGGCCTCAAGTCTCTGGTTGACCGCCTCGTTGCTGAACCGTTAACGGTGGTTTGGAATGACGTGTCTTGGGATGTGATGCCGAACGACCTTGTGGATCTTTTGCGACTTGGAGTCGATCAGAACCAGAAGCCGACCGTATACCTGAGCCGTGATGGGTTGATAGAGGTTTCCGAGAGGATTGCAAGGTTGGCTGAGAGGCTGCCTGACGCCCCACGGGATAAGTCTGGCGAAGTCCTGCCGGTTGACGTCCCCAGAACAGCGGCAGCTCTCTGGGCAGCGGCAAACGAGGAACGGAGCGCCCGTCGGATGACCATTGTCTGGACCGACGAGGAGCCAGAGATCGACGAAGACACGCGTCGCGCCTTTGGACTACCTACGGCCACGCCGCGCCGCCTGGCGCCAACCGTGACGCCCACCCCTGCCCGGACGGCTGTTCCCGTTGGCGTCCTCCCACCAGTCAGATAGGGATCACCAGAAGGTGAAGTGCTGGGACCATTTCGCTAATACGGATAGCCGGTTCACGCACATCGGGAAATTCCAGTGAGCGATTTCCTGGTGGTTCCCAAGCGGTCAAATGCCTACGCGCTTGTCGAGTAGCCGTATCGCACCAATTGAGTCTTCGACTGCACTTCGTTCAAATTCGCTCCATGCTGATGATGGGACGAACTCTGCTGCGAGCCTTACATTGTCCTCCCACTCGGCGCGGTACCGATCCCGGATGGCCAGGACGCTCGAATCAATACCGGGTTCGAGCAAGTTCAAAGGTTCCGCCTGCCGTAGATCGGAGTTGTGTCGTACGTATGCTGCTTCGGCAATCCACGGGTCGGTTTGTGGCAAAACGTGCATGACGAGCGTTTTTAGTAGACGGCTCACAGGAGGCATGATCACCCAGGGCGGTGCGTTGCCGTAGGGCACGCTGTCGAGATTTAGCCATCGGTCGGGCTCTGGCACTGTCAAACGGTCGGCGAGGAGCCATACACCGTGATGTGCACCACGCTCGGCGGGAAATGGAGGCAGGTGTTTCAGTATGTGCGTCCAATTGGCAACGTCGGCCATGATGTGGGCCAGATACCCATACATCCATACACGAGACCTGCGCGATGCACGGACGTGCGCAAGATCCGGGATCCGTTCCCGTATGCACGTGTCAACGACAGACGACGTTGACCAAGTTGCCGCGTCCTGGTCATCGTAAAAGTGTGACGACCTTTTGTCGAATGAGTCGAAAAGCCGGATCGCATCCGGCGCTACGCCACCGGCGAAAAACGCCTCGTTTTCGGCTACGATGTCCGAATGAATGCGCGGGTACGCGGTGGCCATCGCATCTCGAGTGCGAACCAACAGGGCCCAGTGGCATCGCACTCGTGGCATGACCCGGAGATGATACGACCGTTTGGCGGCCTTCTCGTTGCCTTTTGGCGCGGTGCGGATCGAAAACGGAGAAGCCTCCCGTCAGGGAGGCTTCTGAGATGGTTTGACGCTTGAATGATCCTATTCGATTTCGGGCTCGGCAACGTCGTCTTCGGCGCAATAGTCCTCGACTTCGGTGGCAAGTTTCGGCTCTTCTACCGAGGCTTCAGGCGCGCTCGAATTGCCTGTTGAGATCGGTCCAAGGTTGAACGTCACCATCTGGGAGCGGTCCACGCCGGTCCGTGCGTCACTTATCGCCACAATGACCGGTTCACCGGACAACGGCAGTGAGGTGACGCGTCCCGCGCAGGCATCGAAAACAGCGTTGGCAACAGCCGCTGGCGTGGGGACAATAGGAACCTCGCCGACCCCGCGCACCCCGTAGGGGCCGTCTATCGCAGGAA
Organism: Chloroflexota bacterium; assembly: GCA_947446285.1. GTDB lineage: Bacteria > Chloroflexota > UBA11872 > UBA12225 > UBA12225 > UBA12225. The sequence continues at coordinate 4,754 of CANFGH010000116.1, read as the reverse complement.
CCTCGACGAGAACACACTCGATGTTCGGAGCATCAAGGGCGGTCGGCATGCGGTAGTCAAGCAGGCCCGGGTTTCGAAGTCTTCCCTGTTCGTCGTAGACATATCCTTCGGTAAGTGCCCAACCGATCCCTTGAACGACGCCTCCCTGGATCTGGCCTTCGCATGCCGTTGGGTTGATTGCCCTTCCGACGTCCTGAGCGGCGACGACATTTACCACCTGAACCGCTCCGGTTTCCGGGTCAACTTCCACCTCGACGAGTTGGGTGGCGAATGCGGGCGCGCGGAGGAGGTGAGTGACCTCCCCAGTTCCCACGACTGGCCCGTCTCCCGAACCGGCGGCGCTACGTGCAACCTGACCGATGGTCAGTCGAACGTACGGATCGGAACGAACCCAGAACACGCCGTCACGGTAATCGACTTCGTCGGCTGGGCATCGGAATTGCTGTGACGCGCGCTGCTTGAGTTTTGTCCGCGCGTCGATAGCAGCCCGGTACACGGCGGTGCCGAGGCTGTAGGTGATGCGGCTACCTCCGGTCGGATTGTTGAATGGTGCGGTATCCGTGTCCGGTTGGACGATGTTGACACGTTCAAACGGTATCTGCAGTTCCTCGGCGGCGATCTGTGCCATCGTCGTCCGGGTGCCGGCGAGGTCTACGGCTCCGGTCACAATGACTGCCGATCCATCCTCACCAATATTGACGTGGGCCATTGACGTGCCTACGCCACCGCCCCACAGGCCACACGCCACCCCGCGACCACGTAACCAACCTGGCCGGGATGAAGTGGCTTTTGGCGAGGCCCAAACCGGGTGATTTTCAATCGCTTCCAAGGTCTCCCGGAAGCCAATTCGTGGGTATGGGACATCGGATGGGTTGCGGTCACCTTCGCGAACGGCATTTCTCAGACGCAAAGTGATGGGTGAAATCCCCAATTTTCCCGCAAGCATGTCGAGCGCACTTTCAACCGCGAAGGCCCCTTGGGGTCCATTCGGGGCTCGATATGCACCCGTGCTTGGACGATTGGTCAGAACATCGTAGCCATCGTAGGAATACGCGGGAACTATGTACGGGCCAAACCCGCAGTTGATTCCGCCGACAGAACCGCCACCCGGATACGCGCCGACGTCCCAGATGAACGCGGCCCGCGCTCCCAACAAGGTTCCGTCTGTTCGGGCACCCAACGTAACGTGCATCACTGCGTCTGGCGCAGGTCGGGTCGCACGAAGCACTTCTGAACGTGTCAACTGCATCTTGACCGGCCGACCCGCAGAATACGCGAGCAGGGTGCAAATTGGCTCAAGGGTCATCGCGCCCTTGGCGCCAAACCCTCCACCTATCTCGGATGCGGTGACACGGATCCTCCGCGGTGGAATTTTCAGGAAGCCAGAGAGCCCGCCTCGGACGCCAAACTGTCCCTGCGTCGAAGTCCAGATCGTAAAACGGCCGTCGGCGCTGTACTCGGCCAGACATGCCTGAGGTTCGATGTAGCCCTGATGAACCATCGCGGTCCGGAATGTTCCCGACACAGTCACTTCAGCATTCGCGATGGCTTCATCGACGTTGCCACGGCTCAATTCGGTCACCTTTGCGATATTGCTCGGTGTCGTCGCCTTGCCACTGAATGTCTCGGTGAAGACCGCATTCTGGACGAGCGGGGCATCGGGACGCATTGCCGCTTCAGGATCGACCACGACGGGTAACGGTTCGTAAACGACCTTGATCAGAGCGAGAGCTTCCTCGGCGATCGCTGGCGTCACAGCGGCAACCGCCACCACTGGTTGTCCGAAAAAGACAACTTTCTTCCATGCAAGGATTTGTTTGCCCCGCGATGGTGTGTCGAACTCTTCTGGAGTGGGATCCGTGTCAGAAATCTTGGCTACGATTCCCGGAAGATCCGCACCTGTGATTACGGCAAATACTCCAGGGAGTGCGCGTGCGGCGCTGAGATCAATCGATGTGATAATCGCGTGTGCGTGGGGGCTTGGGAGCATTTTTCCCCATAGCATCCCTGGTCGACTGGTGTCGGCGCCGTAAAGGGCTTTGCCGGTGACTTTGTCAACGCCTTCGATTTTTGCAACCCGCTGGCCGATAACGACGTGGGTAACCATGTCGGTGGGCGCCTCAGTGACCGTGCGTGGAAGTTCGGTGGTGGTCATCTTTCGCTCCCAGGCGGTCGTCCCGCCTTCCCATCAATGGGATGCAATTGCAGCGTTGGCTTTCATCCGCTTGGAGGCAACCTCGATCGCCCGGACAATCTTGTCGTATCCAGTGCATCGGCAAAGGTTTCCACTGATTGCGTAGCGTATCGATTGCTCGGAAGGTTCAGTATTTGACCGGAGCAGGGCGACTGCGGAAATGAGCATCCCAGGAGTGCAAATGCCGCACTGAAGACCGCCTTCCTCGATGAACGCAGTCTGTACTGGGTGGAGCTTGTTGTCTTCGGCGAGACCTTCGACGGTTGTGACGCGGCGACCCTCAGCTTCGGGCGCAAGCACGAGACAGGAGTTGACCGGTCGACCGTCGATGAGCACTGTGCACGCGCCGCAGTCGCCGGTACCACAACCTTCTTTGGTACCGGTCAGCGACAGATTGTCCCGAAGCAGGTCGAGCAATGTGCGATGAGGCTCTGTCAGGAGCTCTTGGCGTTCTCCGTTGACTTCGACGTTGATAATCATTTTGGCCACCAGTATCTCCTCAGCGTGCTGAAAGGGTCCGCGGTACCTGCGCCAAAACCTAGCCTCGAGCCGATTCAATCGCCCGGTTCAACGTACGCCGCGTCAGTACATTGATGAGATGCCTGCGGTAGGACTCGCTTCCACGTTGGTCACTGATGGGACGAGCGTCGGAAACGGCGGCACTTGCAGCAGCTTCGATTAAATCGCCCGAAGGTATCTTCCCGATCAAGATCGCCTCAGCTGTGCGCGCGTGGAGCGGTGTTGGGCCAACGGCACCCAGAATGATCTTGGCATGTGACACGGTTCCGTCAGGCGCAAGGATGACGAACGATGCTGCGCTGGCGACGGCAATGTCCATTTCCTGACGCGGGGTGTACCGCTCGTATGAACCACCGGAGTGCGGCTGCGGGTCCGGCACAATGATTTCCGCGAGGAGTTCGCCTTCTTCCAGTGCCGTGCGTCCCGGACCAATGAAGAACTCGGCGATGGGCAATTCACGTGGTCCCTGATTTGAATGCAGCCGCAAGATGGCACTCAGTGCGATCAGAGGAGGAGCGGTATCTGCAGATGGTGAGGCGTTGCAAATGTTTCCGCCAACGGTCCCAAGGTTCTGGATTTGGTGGGAGCCAACGAGGCCGGCGCTCTCAACGATGATCGGGTACCGCTCGCGTACGACGCGGTTCGTAATGACGTCTGTTAACGATGCCCGGGAGCCAATTACCAAACCTCGTCCAGTTTGGAACGTGACGTGGGAAAGGTCTGCTACTGCACGGAGGCTAACCACGTAGCGCGGGACCGTGCCTCGTTCCTTCATTTGCACGAGTAAGTCGGTTCCCCCGGCGAGCACGCGACCACCTGGACCTTCGCGCCGGAGAATCGCAACCGCCTCGGCGAGGCTTGCAGGGGCGTGGTAGGCAAACGCACGCATTGTCTGGTTTTCCTCCCCGCCGCGCTTCATCAATCGCGACAGCCTTGGCCGGGTCAGGCGCTAAGACCGCAACCGGGCAGTGTCATCCTGGAGACCAATCTGACGAACTTGCAGTCAACGCTGAGGAGTATTGTAGCTAGTCGGTGACACACGTTGAGCAGTTTGTGCGGTCAAATCAGGATGAAAGCCAAGCCTCCCCACCGACCTGGAGTTGCCACAATCCAGGCTGCCAATCTGAAGGCGGTCTTGGATTTCGCCCACCGGAAGATCACCAGGAGGTTGACACGTGGGATTTGCTGACCTTCACCTCCACACCGAGTGGAGTGACGGGATGATGTCCATTGACGCAATTATTCAACACGTGTCATTAAACTGCCTACTTGATGTGATCGCGATCACGGACCATGACCAAATTGGTGGAGCGCTTGATGCGTTTCAAAGGTCTAGCGAACTTGGCTACGCCGGTCCGTCCGTCGTTGTCGGCATCGAGACGACGACGAGATGCCTAAGACATGTCGTTGGCCTGTTCTTCCGCCCGCCGTTTCCTGAAATCCCGTTTCCCAAGTTCGAGCCACTTGACCAAACGGTGTCCAGGATTGCCGACTTTGGTGGCATCGCTGTCGTCCCGCACCCGATGAGTCTTCTGGTACCAAGCGTTCATGAGGCAGGCATTGACCGAATCGTTGCGTCCGAAGTTGGCCAACACGTCGTTGGGATCGAAGTCGCTGCAGGCGTGATCGGTGGCAGGCGCTACGCAAGCGACATCAGGGCGAAAAACGCAAGCAGGTGGCACCTTGCGGAGGTCGGGGCGAGTGACGCACATCACCTTGAACAAGTTGGAAGCGCGTTTACCTGGTTTCCCGGAAAAACCAGCGCAGAGTTGGAGGCCGCGCTGATATCCCGGCGGACCAAGGCCATGTGGGGTAAGAGGGTCAGGGTTCCGATTTCTGACCATGCCCGTCAGGTGTGGCGAGCTTGGGCAATATCGCCGTTTCGTCCCATCACGTCACGCACGCGTGCGATGCCGTAACGCGAACTCTAGGGATTGACTGCAAAAGGTAGCGGCGCCAGGGCCGTTTCGGGAATCATGGTGGCATGAACCAGTTGAGTCTCGCGAACGGTTTCGAACGATCCACCAAGCGCACGCGCCGG
>CANFGH010000115.1 GCA_947446285.1 Chloroflexota bacterium | reverse complement strand
CGCACCTGGACCGTCACGGTCGTCCATGCCAATGGTTGCCGGTTCGGCAACACTGACAATACCCCCGACAAAGTGCTTGCCTCCCGCTTCGGCGAGTTCGCTTGATGTCAGGCCACCCGTGAACTCTTCGCCAACCGCAACGGTCAGTTCGTGCCGTTTAAGCAGTTCGGCGGTGACCCCCGCCAAGGTGTTGTTGTCAATCCCGTAGATCGCCTGACCAAGGACTTCCCTAACTTGCGGCTCCATGCCGCCGAGAAGCGCCTCCGCAGTCTCAACGTCGTCCGCCTTTGCACTCGTCCTGACATGGACGCCGTCGTTCTTGGCATATGTCGCGATCGTAGGGTTTGACGATGCCAACAAGGGACGAATGAGGTCCTCGACGGCTGACTCACCGATGCCGATGACCTTGTACGTCCGTGTCAGGATCACGGACTGCCCTTGCACCCCTCGAAGACGGGGAATGACCTCGTTCTCCCACATGCGAAACATTTCACCAGGGACGCCGGGCATCGCCACAATTACGCGTCCGTCGCGCTCTACCCACCATCCGGGCGCGGTGCCGACAGGGTTCGCAAGGACGCGTGCCGACGGGATGAGAGTTGCCTGCTTGACGTTTCGTGGTGGCATTACAACGCCCCGACGATCAAAGAACTTGCGGAGGTCGGCTTCGAGTTCCGGTTGCACGACCATCGTTTCGCCGAGTAGACCGCTTATGGCCTCCCGGGTGAGGTCATCTTCAGTCGGTCCGACCCCTCCGGTCATCACGATGAATTCTGATCGGTCCCACGCCCGCTCGAGGTGTTCGATGATCCTGCCGAGGTTATCGCCAAGTTGGGAAATGTAGAAGCAGTCGATACCGAGTTTCGAGAACTCCTGGGCCAACCAAGACGCGTTTGTGTCGGTGATGTGCCCGAGTAGGAGTTCCGTCCCGACTGAGATGATTTCGCCACGCATGCGTACGCCTCCGGCAAAGTCCACTGCCCACCACACGATGGCCCGGACTCACGTTTCGTCCGAAAGATACGCGAACAATCCGGTTGACCGCCCGCGGCGTGTTACTCGCCACACTGAGTGTCGTACGTCAAGATGCGAGCACAGCGTCTCGGAACTTGCTCTACGGATGGCAGGAGGCAACACATGAGGCGTTTCGGGCAAGCGCTCGGCCAACTACTCAGTGGCATGGCCGACCAAGCTCCGCTGGTGGCGTGGATGGTTTGGGCCATGACCGTTGGGCGGTTGCCCCGGGGAGTGAGGCTCTGGATTGCTGCACTTTTCGGGGAGGCCGCCTACTGGGCACTCTCCGTTCATCGCCGTGATACGTTGCGAAATGTCCGGGCGATCCGAAGCCGCGTGCCCGATAGCCGACCTTTCGATGCGTTCGAAACGACGCACCAGCGAATCGCTCGTGAGACGTGGCGGAACTACGCTCGAGTTCTCAGTGACATCGTTGACCTCGTCACGGTTCAGTCCATGGGGATCAACCAACTTGTCAGTTCAGTGACCGGGTGGGAACACATCGAGAAGGGTTTAGCTTCCGGCAAGGGCTTGATCGTTGCCTGCGCTCATCTCGGCAACTGGGAGGTTGCGGGCACGGTTCTTGCTACCAGGTTCCCGGTTCTGGCCATTGCTGATCACGTTCCTCCCGATCGCCTCAACCACCTCGTATCGGAAAGCCGTTCCTCTCGCGGCATCCGGACGGTGCCCCCGACGCTTGGAGGGGTTCGCGAGGTGCGGAAAGTGCTGTCACATGGTGGCATCGTCGTTGTCCTTGTGGATCGTCCGGGTTGGCCTCGCGACAAGCCAGGGGTTGCTGAAGTGAGCTTCTTGGGTTTGCCCACGTGGGTTCCGACCGGGGTTTCACGCCTCGCAATGGCTTCGGGGGCCGCAGTCGTGGCCGCTGGCGCCGTGATGGATCAAAACTCGCGGTATCAAGTGTTCGCCTCGGCACCAATGACCTTTGCAGGCGACGCTCACATTGAGGACGTTTTGAGCGCGATTTTGAGTGCGCTTCACCCATTCATTGCAAAAAATCTCAGTCAATGGTTCATGTTTCGTGACATGTGGCCATATCGGGCAGGGTCAGGCATCGATGGTAATCATCGAGCAGGACCTCATCGTGGTGGGGGGTGCGCAAGTACTCGCGCGGTCATCTCTCCACAGGTAGTCATGATGAGGGCGGGGTTCGCACTTGGTTCGGTCCTCCCTCGCGCGGCCGTTGAGGGCATAGCGGGGTTTGCGGGCCGGATTGCGAATGCCGTGCCACACGGTCGTCAAGAGAGGCTAGTGGAAAACCACGCCACGGTTCTTGGACACTCGCCAGACCATAATTCAGTCCGCAAATCGGTGAAGGCTTCCGTCGGTCTCCACTTTGAGAATTATGCGGACCTTCTTCGTGGATCAAAGATCGGGCGCGACGAAATCCAGGAGCGGTCTGAGATCGCGGGGGTTGGGTGGGCGGTCGTGAGGGCCATTGTCGGGCGTGGAGGAGGTGGGATCCTAATGAGTGCTCATTTCGGTCGTTTGGAACTTCTGGGACATGTGCTTCATAACCTTGATATCCCGGTCACGTTAATGGTCGAGCGATTGCGACCCGGTAGTCTCCACGAATTAGTCGCCCGAAATCGGAAGCGAGATCGGTTTTCGTTTGTCACGCCGGATCTCGGGGCCCGTCCAGTGTGGCGCGCATTGGACCGTGGCGATTTGGTCGTTGTCCTCACTGACTGGGTACCTCCCATCGATGCGAACTCCGCAAGTTCACCGCCGTCCTCTGTAGACGCCTCGAAGCGGTCCATCGTCATTCGGTTGCACGGCGGGAAAGTCAGGTTCCCAGCACTTCCCTATCGCATCGCAGCCCGAAGGAAACTGCCAGTGCTGTTCGGCTACGGCCGGGCATTGTCGGGAGGTCGGGTACAGGCGGTCATCGAGGGGCAATGTGCCGGGAGTGAACTGCAAACTGAGGAACCGACAGCCGACGACAAACAGTTCGGATACGTTCGTTGGACCGGTTCAGACGATGATGCGGCCCGTGCCGCGAATGAGGTTGGGAACCGATTAAGCAATTTGCTTCGAAGCCACCCTGAACAGTGGACGCTTGGGCATCGTGTGTGGGAAACGAGTTGACGTGGCTGAGAAAGGTTTTGAATGTGCGTTGAAAGGATGAACGTCTCGAACTCGGCTTGTTGGCAAGACGAAGAGTCGCCCGCTACCGTTTAGAGGAAGTCGGCGATTGGACAAGTCGCTGTCCGTCCGGGCCGGTCAGGGAGCCAATCGGCTAGTGAAAATCGCGCTGGTCTCGCCGTACGACTTCCCGTACCCGGGCGGAGTAACCGAACACGTCACGAACCTCGCGCGGTCCCTGTCGGATTGTGGACATTGCGTCCGCATCATTGCTCCCTCCGCGAGGGACGACGTCGAGATCATGCACCCCGAGGTCTACCGGGTTGGTTCGCACATTACGAGTGTGCCTGCCAATCAGTCGGTCGCGCGATTGACGCTGTCACTGACCCTGACTCGTCGGATTACAGAGATCCTTGAATACGAGCGGTTCGATGTGGTTCATTTACATGAGCCCCTAGTCCCGATCCTTGCCCCCCTCGTTCTCCGTGCGTCTCGATCGGCAAACGTTGGGACGTTCCACTGCGCGCGCGACCGATACGTTGGCTATGCACTCGGGCGCCACGTATTTCGGTGCATGTTGTCTCGCCTTGACCAGAGAATTGCGGTTTCAAGTGAAGCTCACCGCTTCGTAAATTCCTATTTCCCCCACAAGTACTCGCTGGTACCGAATGGTGTCATCACCGATTCAGGTCCTTCGTCGGAGGCCTGTCCGGATGTGATGGCGGACGGAACTCCGACGGTGCTTTTTGTGGGACGACTTGAACACCGCAAGGGGCTCAACGTCCTCATGGAGGCGATGAAGCTGGTGTCGGACCGGGTTTCACCAATCCGACTAGTCGTGGCCGGACCTTTCAGCGTAGTTACTGCACAACCTTTCCGGGAATTGGCAGATCGCCTTGGCCTGGACGACGTGATATTTCTCGGAGAAGTCACCGAGAGTGTTCGAAGGCTGTTGTACCGTCACGCTACAGTCTTCTGCGCACCGTCAACCGGTCGGGAAAGCCAAGGCGTCGTACTTTTGGAGGCCATGGCCGCGGGCACGCCGGTTGTCGCGTCTGACATCCCCGGGTACCGAACGGTCTTGGTCGACGGTGAGAATGGACTATTGGCAGTTCCACAAGATGCGGTGTCGCTGGCGTGCGCCCTCGTTCAAGCGATTGTCGATCCGTGTGTCCGGGGGACGGTCGTCGCGGGCGGGTTGTCGACGGCCTCGCGGTTCTCGTGGACGGTCGTAACCCCCCAGATCCTGACGGTTTACGAAACTGCGATCCAGGCCCGGACGAGTACGCGTTTCTTCAGCGTGACTGGGATGGCCCAAGGGCCTGGGACTTTTCATGGTCGGTTCGTTGGACCAGCATTGCCCTGAGTCGACTCAGATGTCCGCGCAGACCTCGAGAGGGATCGGCTGTTCGTGTTTGCTACTACGTGAGTCGAGTCGTTTGGGGACATACTCCCTTATGGTCTGATGTTGTGCCACTACGGTCGTTTCGGTGTTTTGAGACGAAGCAACACGGTGCCATAGCCGGCCATGGCAATGAAATGTCCAGAAGATTGACGACAGGTTATGACAGGGATATCTCGATACGGGCATATGTACGCCCCACTTCAACTGCCGAACTTTCGGATGTTCATAACCGGCCAGACGATCTCGACAATCGGAACCCTGGTTCAGATGACCGCTCAAAGCTGGGTGGTCTACCAGTTGACGCTCTCACCAGCGGCGTTGGGTTGGGTGACGATGCTCGGCTCTCTGCTAATGCTCCTCCTTGGCCCGTTCGCCGGTTCAATAGCTGACCGGGTCCCTCGCAGAACCCTCCTGATCGGGACGCAGGGGGTACTTGGTTTGCTCCCGGCAACGTTGGCAATCCTTGTCCAGACTGACGTGATTTAGATCTGGCACATCTATGTACTTGCGGTGATAACAGGCATCGTGACTGCGGTTGACATGCCTGCCCTGCAGGCGTTTTCCGCCGACCTCACTGGTACCGCCATGATCCGTCAGGCGGTGACCCTCAACTCAATGGCCTTCCAACTTGCGCGGATCATCGGTCCATCGCTTGCGGGTCTATTGATCGGGTATTTCGGGACGGCGACGGCGTTCTGGGTAAATGCTCTCAGCTTTGTGGCCGTGATCGTCGCGCTCGCTCGGGTTCGGTTCACCGACAACGCAGTCTCGCACTCCATGGTCCGGCCCAATTCTTCTACCCCAGGGGCGGGCCTGTCAAAAGGGGGCCCACTCGAAGCGATGGCGTATGTGCGTTCGCAGCCCATGATGATCGACCTGTATCTGTTTTCGATGCTGTTCGTATTTTTCGTGCTTTCGACCATGACGGTCATGCCGGCTTTCGTTGCGGAGGTCCTTCACGGTGATGCTCGTGTCCTTGGTCTTCTTGGGGGTATCAGTGGCGCCGGTTCGCTCACCGTTACGCTTCTGATCCTTCCTCTGGTCCAGAGCGTCAGGCGCATCGGGATTTTGGTAAGCGGCGCGCTCATCTGGTTCGGCACGATGCTCATGATCATGACGTCTATTGCCAACCCGAATGTGTCGGACATGATTGAGCGCGTCGGACACGTTCTCGGTATTTCCGAACCAGTCGTGGTGACTGCAGCAATCTTTGGCTACCTGCAGGGGATGGCCGGTCCGCTTGTGCTGACCACTTCGATGGGTCTTCTGCAGCAGATGTCTCCCCAGGCAATGCGCGCACGGCTACTTGGCCTCTCATCGATGATCACGTTCGGCCTGCAGCCATTTTTGGGACTTCTGGTGGGGTACTCAGGCGAGCATCTGGGGCCAGCGAATGCGCTCTGGATAAACGGGTTCCTTCTGGTGTCTTGTGCAACCTGTCTGCTCGTGTTCCGCTCGTCGGTGCGGTCGGAAGCACCGAAACCGGTTTCGCCCCCTGCCACCGTGCCGACCTCAAAAGTCGTTACGAACGGCGAAGCGTCGACCGCTTCGGTTGTCGTAAGTGCGCCGGCCACCTAAGCTCCAAACGGCCGATTGGATAAGCACATTTCGAGCGCGGATGGGTGCAACCTAACCAAGGAGCACCACGCCATTCATGGCATACTCCTGAGAGGTGGCGACCTTTCGAACGACCATCCAGCTGCAGACGCGGCGCTTCGCCGAGTGGGCGATTGCGCCGGTCGCGCACACTGGCATAACCCCGAACGGTCTGACCGTGGTCGGGCTGTTTCTGAACATTGTGGCCGGTATCGTTCTCGCGAGTGGAGAGTGGTTTCCGGGCGGTGTGTTGGTTCTTGTTGCTGGTGCGTTCGACATGTTCGACGGGGCACTCGCGCGCGTCATGAACCAGAAGACCGCGTTTGGCGCGTTCCTAGACTCCACGCTTGACCGCTATTCCGAAGTTGCCGTACTTGTGGGATTGCAACTTGCCTTTTTGCGGGCCGCAGAAAGCGAATGGACCGTGTGGGTTGGGGTTACGCTTGCGATGTTGATTCTTTCCAACTCCCTCATGACAAGCTATGCCCGTGCCCGTGCGGAGGGGCTAGGTCTGGATTGCGAAGTTGGCCTCTTCCAACGCCCCGAACGGGTGATCGGGTTAGGGGTAGCACTATTGTTGCCATACACTGCGATGATGGCGGTGCTCGTGGTGGTCGCATTGGGAACTTTGATTACGGTGTATCAGAGAGTGCTACATGTGTGGCGCCTGACGGCCTCGGAGCGAGCGGGATGACGGAGCTGGAGGGTCCTCGAACAGCTGAGGTGAAGCGACAGACCCGAGAGACCCGGGTTGCGTGCGCGATAAACCTTGACGGAACCGGTGTCAGCAACATCCGGACGGGCGTGCCATTCCTGGATCACATGTTAGATCAGATTGCCCGCCATGCCGGGTTTGATCTAATGCTCTCGTGCGACGGCGATCTCGAGATCGACACCCACCACTCTGTTGAAGATTGTGCCTTGGTATTTGGACGGACATTCCGTGATGCGCTGGGTGATCGGATTGGGATCACACGCATGTGTGATGCGACGGTCCCAATGGATGAGGCCCTCGCCCAAGCCGTTGTTGACTGCAGCGGACGATCCTTCGCGGCCGTGTCTACAGGTGACGCTGGAGGAAGCGGCCTTCCGCCGTCCCTGCTCGCGCACTTCTTTGAAAGCTTTGTTGCCGAAGCAAGGATCACGTTGCATCTCCGGGTAATTGCGGGAAGAGATTCGCACCACATGGCTGAGGCGTGCTTCAAGGCGTTTGCTCGCGCGGTTGCAGGTGCGGTTGCATTTGACCCGCGACGGAGCGGAGTGGTCGCGTCGACCAAGGGCACGTTGACGGCTTGATGTAAGTGTCAACATCGTCCTCAGAGCGTGGTGGCGAGCCAGACAGCTCGCGTCTGATTGACGCTGACTGGCGTAAGCTACCCACTATCAACGTCATGGGTGCCTAGTTCGTAATCGGCTTGGATGGGATCAAAATGGTCGGTGGCGTGTCCCCAACCGCCTCGCGGGTTCGCGTCCCGCTGTCAGATCTTGAAATTCAGGTTGGCATTGCGAAGGTTTCCCGTTACGCCGAACGCGAGAGTGGCGATACCGTCGAACTGACCGAGCGTCCGACCGGAGGGGTTTCGGTGGTCCTCGCTGATGGTCAGGGGCATGGTCGTCCTGCCAAAACACTGGCCAACCTCGTGGCCCGCAAGGCTGTTGGTCTGATCGCCGATGGTGCGCGGGACGGTGCTACCGCGCGGGCGGTGAGCGACTTCCTGCTTGCCTATCGACACGGTCAGGTCTCGACTGAACTGACCATCATTTCGGTGGACCTTTCGTCCGGCACGCTGGTCGTCTCAAGAAACAGCCACTGCCCTGCAGTGGTTGCGATGGGTGACGAGGTAGTTCGATGGGACGCTCCCAGTGTGCCCGTCGGGCTCTACCCAGATACAAAGCCGACAATCACCGAAATACTGCTCAAGGTTGGTGTGATGGTCGTTGCGATGAGTGATGGCATTGCAGACGCGGGTCGTCGAAGCGGGCACTCCTTCGACATCCTCGCCACAGTAGATAGGCTCTACCGGGCGGATTTGGACGCACAGACGGTGGCTGCAATGCTGTTGGAGGAAGCTCGAGACCTCGATTCCGGTCGTCCGGCCGATGACATGAGCGTAGTGTGCGTTGCGATGCGCCGATTGCAGACAGGAAATGCTCCGCGTCGGCTCAGTCTCATTTGGCCAGTCCCGTGACATGGTGGTCGTCGGTCTGTGTGTCCACGACCCGCGCGATTGCCGATGCCGTGGCTGAGGCGAGAGCCATTCTTCGTGCCCAGGAGGCGGTGTTTTCGTAGGTTGCGGCCTCCCAGTTCGCCCGGCCCGCCATGGTCCAAGATTTCCTTGCCGTAAAAGGATGCGGTCTCGAATTCGAGGCCATCGCACTGGACGCCGCCGACACGGTTCACTCCGGATCGCCAGATAATTACGGGCCACTCACCATCGGTTGCGTTTGACCGCTCGATTGATTGGCTGACGATCAACTTCGCCCCTGCAACCGTCATCATGCATGCGCCGGCAGTGACGTCAAGGTCAGTCCCGAGTGCAATTGTGGCTACAAGGTTCGATTGGTTTTCGGTGTTCCGCTGCACGCGTGGATGAGACTCAAATGCACGGGGAGTACGGCCGAGGCTGAAGTACCACGCATGAGGATGCCTACGGGAAAGCTGTCCAGGTAGTTCCAGCAGTTCGTCGGGAAAGGTGCTTTGCCAGTGAAGCCACCTGTCGAAGTCGCAATAGAGAACGAGGTGACTGATGATGCGTAGTGCGTTCGCCACAACGTTTCGTCGGGCCGTCCCGATCTCGGCGCCGGCGAGCGTGTCGACCGACGCACCCAGAGCACAGAGACGGGCGACCACGGCAGCATCCGTCGCAATCGTTGCAGACACATGAATGCTGCGGTACCGGCCTCTCAATGTCGTCTCATGCGCCAAAAGCAATGGTATGAGCCTGGCATCGGGGTCGTGAACAGTAGTGCACAACGTGATTGTTCGATCCACGGAGCTCAATCCTCAATGGCGATGTTGGCCCCGGGATGGTGAGTACCCATCGCTGTCAATCGCAGGCGTTCCAGTGACGCGCTTGGAACCACTGGATATTCCGAAGTGGGTACGAGTTCTCGATACCGTTGGGGGAGTTCACTGAGGTTCTGCTGCGCGAATTCCCGCACTTCGCTTAAGGGCGGCGAGCTCCCCGAGACGACGGATCCGGCGAGCACGACGGGGCGCAAAAGCCGTAACGAGCCTGACAGCGGTGGTTCGTCCTCAAGTTGCACGACATCGCCCCCGAAGGACCCAATGCGATAAACGTCCTTCCGTCCCGGCCAGGTAGTTTTGTCTGTGGCGACCTTGATGAGCGGGGTTCCGGTACCGTCCTGTTCCACATAGTGGACTGCCTAGTACACCCCGCCGAGCCCACCAGGGTTTGACGCTGAAGCAGTTGCGATTGCAAGACTAGAGCCGACACCAAACCCATCGATGGGCGTATTTGCCCGAACAAGTGTCTCAATGGTGAACTCATCGAGGTCCCCGGAAGCAAGAATGCGCGTGCGATGAAGGTTCGCTGTATCAAGGGCGGATCGCACATGTCGGCTTGCAGCTTCGAGATCCCCACTGTCCAACCGTACGGCGGCGAGTTGGTGTCCCAGACGTTCTTCAACGTCATGTGCGACCTTGATAACCGTCGAGATCGCGTTGGCGACATCGTAGGTGTCGAGCAGAACCGTGTACCGGTTGTACGTTTCCGCGACTGCCAAGAACGCGTCGGATTCATCGGGGAACAGTTGAACCAGTGCGTGAGGGATCGTGCCTGTCGAGGGGATGCGGAAGCGCTCGGCGGCAGCAACGAAGCTGGTGGATGCACATCCACCGATGTAGGCGCTTCGCGCGACTGTGAAAGGGGCCGCAGCGCGCCGAAACGCAAACTCCGATACGCGGCGACCGTTTGCGGCGAGAACCGTGCGTGCCGCCTTGGTCGCAACCCAGGTCGAGGTATTTACCGCCTGCAGGAGCCCTGACTCGATGAGAAGCGCCTCGATGAAAGGTGCGGTCACTCTCAGCAGTGGTTCGCCGGGGAACGCTACCGTGT
>CANFGH010000114.1 GCA_947446285.1 Chloroflexota bacterium | reverse complement strand
ATGCCGAAACCCCCCTGAACCGTCACCTTCGACTGGGGTGATCCGAGTAAGGGGCTAGCACATCCGAGTTTGACCCCCTATCCCTTCGGCTTGTTCTTGCTGCCTTTGGGGCGGCCCCTTCCTCGGCGGACCGGTTCCGTGCCGTCCGCCGGTCGAGCCGAAGCAGACGAGTGGCTGGTCGTGGTGCGACGGGGACGACCGGGACCGCGTGTGCTCCCTGGACCCTGAATCACGGCGTTGTCAAAATCTGGCACACGGACCTCCCGACGGCGACAATCCATGAACCATACCGCATCACCGCATGCAAGGATGCCCCGGATTACAAGAACCCATGCGGTTCGCAGTGACTTTCTCAGCATGAGACCAGACGTCACAGAACAATTCGCCGAGAGCAAATGCCCACGCCACGCAGGACACGGCCGGAATTGCCGGGAAGACCCCTACCATTGACCGCCACGACATTGACCTGCGCGCTTGACACCCTCCCGGCTCGGGCACTCCCGCTGTCAGTCACGGCAACGCCGGCAGCGCCGGCGGTCGGGCAGCCCTGCGGCGGTCACTCACCGATGAGATTGCCTCTCACGGTGTTCCCAATGTCGTTTCATTGACATGCCAACCTTCGTGCGGATTTCCGCCGATTTCACCACGGGCACGATTGAGGTCGATGTCATGTCGCGCCTCACTGCGGACGCACCCGAGTACGCCCGCGCGTTCTCCGGCATCGCCTGCCACGCAACGTATTCGGATCCGGCGGGGCTGGAGGGGAGGCGGTACGGTTCCTCGGCACTTCGTTTCGAAGCGGTCTACGTGGGTCCGCTGAATGCGAGGAAGGTTTTGCCCCCACCGCCACGCGACTGCCAGACGGAGCAGTACTTCGCGTATCCGGACTGGAAATTCGACCGGTTGCAGGAGGTGTAGCCGAACGGTCGCGACGAAGCCGGTGCGGATATCGGCCCCGACGAGTGGATTAACCTGTGTGCCGAGGTTGGTCTCACGACGCTATCGATGTTCGTGAATGGCGACGCCGTTTTGCAGGAGATGGTGGCGAAGTCGCCACCGGCACGCGGCGCAGTGAAACGGACGGCTAACAGCCACCCTGCGGTGGGGACGTGGGCCAGTGGGTGGGGATATCGGCACCGGGGCGTACTGTGCCAGCCGGTGCCTGACCCAGCCGGACTGAGGGTCCGCACCACTGTGGAACCAGTGGGACAACCCCCAATCCCGGGGCGTACCGGAAATGCATTCCGGTACCGTGGCTACTTGTACTGGGTCAACTTCTCGAACTGCTTGTGGAAGTCCGGCCCGTTGATGTCCTTGAGACGGATCGCCTCGGCCTCGCGGACCTTCATCGACTCGGCAGCAACCTTGTCGGCGATCTCCGCCGGGATGATCGTGATGCCGTTCTCATCGCCGTGCAGGAGGTCGCCCGGCCGGACGGTCATGCCGCCGATGCTCACGGTGGCGCCGGTGTCGTAGATGCTCGGACGTCCGTGCGCAACGACGAGCCCACGCGCGTAGTAATGGAACCCACCGATGGCGGTGACTTCCTTGATATCGCGCAGGCCACCATTGGTGACCAGTCCACACGCGCCGACCCGCTTCATGGTAGTCGCCATGATCTCGCCCGCATGGCAGGAGAGGTCAATCTTGTCCGGGTCACCGTCGTCACCGATCACGACCACCACCGGGTGGGGCTGATCGGCCCAGATGGCGCGGTAGAGGTCGGCGTGCTCGCGACGGTCCTTGTCCTCGGTCGTGCTGTCACCGCGGCAGGTCACGGCATAACCGACCATGCTGCCCAGGTTCGGGATGAGGGCACGCACACCGGCGCCGTGGTAGCCATGGACGCGCGGACGGATTCCGAAGTGCTCGATGGCATTGGCGATGGTTGGGCTGTCGATTGCGCGCAACTCGTCGAGTTGGGCCGCGGTCAGTCGGGCAGTCATTGGTCAAACCTTTCGATCTGTGGCCTGCGATGCGCCTTTGCGGCAACGAGCCACGATGTATGGGTGGTCGGGACATGGCGAGGGTCTCCCCATCGTGACGTCCGCCCGGGGCATCCCATCACCCGCCATGAAGTTGGTGGGTGAGGCACTGGTGGCCGGGCGCGCCGAGTGTACCCGCCTCGCCAGTCCGGGAGGGGTCCCAAGTGAAGCGTCACTACGCTAGCCAGCGCGGGCACCAGGAGGGGATGGGGATTGCACGGGGGCCGAGTGGAGGGGTGATGGTTAACTAGGCTGTACCGACGGTCTGCGCGTCGGCGTCAGGCGTCTGCTGACGCAGGGCTGTCAGACTCACCGAGAGGCCGTGGCGGAACCGGGACTGGCAGGATGACCACTTCGGTGCCTGAGACGGCCCCCTCGATGAACCCCGTTACGGTTGCCCCATCGACGGCACCCGGGTTCCGCGACATCCACGCCATGAAGCCACGGGCGGTTGTCTGGGCACCGGAGTCGTCGGCGCGCAAGAGGAGGGAAGTCTCCGCGACACCCGAATCATCTCCGAGCAAGCGAACCGTCGATGCAAAAGGAGTAGCCTGAAAAAACAACTCCGGCCACGGATTGAGGACGGCGGACTGGGGAAGCAATTGGGTTCCATCGGTGGCCAGCGGCGTTTCAAGCTCGGCCCGCAGGTCTCCGATGCGGACGACTGGCGCGAGAGTCATCGCTCGGGCGATGACTTCGGCGATCACTCCGGACATCACGTCGGATGAACTGGACGTGCCACGACTGGCCGGCGGCTCTTCCCCCCAATCCATCACATGATGGTCGGCAACCTCGACGAAGTTCGCAGTTGCCATATCGAGTGGGTCATGAGGCATCTCGGCGCTGGGTGCGAGGTCAACAATGTGCCCGTCTGCCACCACGGCTTCGCCGCTCGATTGATCGTGGCCTTCCTCACGCAGGGACAACGGTGGCGGCTCAACCATTGGTTCCGGAATGCAATCCAGGGCAATGACATCGGGAGAGGTGGTGGCAATGACGGTGGCAACCAGTTCGTCGTACGCTGCCTCTTCAGCCGTCGGCACCACCAGCAGAGGCGCATCGACGACGGGTAGGATTTCCGCCTGCGACGTTTCTGCGCGTGCTTCCACGGGTCGCTCAAGCGTGGCGATGGCCGAGGTCCCGGAGACTGCGCCCCACCCTGTGGGCGCCTGATCCACGGATGCGGCGCTCGGTCTGGCGCGTCCCACCGCAATGGTTCCACCTGGCCCCTCGGCCCGGATGCGGGTTTCCATGCCGAGGCCACCGGAAGCCTGGCGACGCTGCGGGGCGTCCGGCGCACGCGGGGCGGGCGTCTGCGTTGGCGGAGGCGAGATGCCTCCACCAGACGCGATTGCCATGCCGGCGACCGGTGCCTGACGTCCGGGTTGTGGGGCCGGGGCTGGCCGGGATTCGGCGCGGGACGCGAGGCGCTGGGCAATTTCGGCGGGCAATTGCCGTGGTGGGCGGGTTGCTTCCGGAACGGTGCGTGTCGGTCGAGGCGCGTCCGGGGCAGGACGAGGCGGTCGCGGCGGTTCGGGGACATAGCGGATCGGTTCGCCGAGTGCACGGCTTTCGAGGTCGGCCAGAAGCGTGAGCGAGTGGGTCAACCCAGAGAGCCACGACCCGAGACGCTCATGCAGGACAGACCGCAGCCGCATGCGGTTGTACATGCGCGAGAACAATCCCGCTGGACGGTAGGAAAGTTGCACGTGAACCCTCGAACCGGTTTCGCGTTCGCGTTCGTTGACGCGGGGTCCGTTGGATGGGGAGACCGGATTGACGCCAAGGGTGAACCACGACGGGAGCGGTTGGATCCCGGTCGGCAGGACGGTCAGCCGCAGGCGCCACTCGAGGAGGTACCCGCCAACTGACGGGGATTCACATTCCAGGGTGCGTCCGAACTCGACATCGGTGACGACCGTCCGCCAGGTGATGCGACGCGCACCGAACCCGAACGGGACGCCAACGACAGCCGTTTCCTGCCTCATGTCGCCGACGGAGGGAACAGACTCGGTTTGCCGTGCATTTCCGCGGAACGCAGTGACGGCATCGAGGCGTGGCAAGGTGCCATGGCGTCGCCAGGCGCGCGCGGGCGGGTCACCGGCGGAAAGCCAGTCCGGCCAACGCGTGCCATCGAGCAGGGCCTCCCAGACCGCCGGCGCGGCAAGGGGCACTTCTGCCGACGCTTCTAGGCGCGTTACCAACGTCGCCTCGCCCATCGCTTGCCTCTCTCATCCTCGGCACAGGATGGATCCGATCCATCAGGTGCCCGTCGTGCCCGCGGTCCACGCGCCGAAGACCATGGCGGCCGCGCCTTTCACGTGGAAACTCGCACCCGACGGAACGACCCGCCCGGTGCCAAAGTTGCGAGGCACGGCACTCCGCTACTTCGAGGGCACGAAGCCCTGCGGTCTGGCGTGCAACGGGAAGAGATGCCCCGGTTGGCAGGAGGGCCGGGCGCGGGGACCTGGAGCGGCGGGGGTGCTAGAGGCCGACCCTGAGGGTGCTGTCAAGCACCGACTGCGCCGCTTGGTAGGCATTGCGGCTTGCCTGGAATGCCTGCCGGCCAACGATGATGGCGGTCATTGCCTGGGAGACGTCGATGCCGTCGGTCGAGACCGAGGTGAACGATTGGGCAAGGTCAGGGTTCAGGGAGACACTTCCACCGACCGGGAGCCGGTAGGCGTCGACTGCGGGCACGTTCGCGCGCGGTGCCCCCTCGGACGCACTGGAAGGCATCGACGACACTGCGCTTCGCTGGGCATCCAGGGCCTCGACGCGAACGCGCTGCACATCTGGATTCGTAGCGGCGAAACCGGCCATGCCCGCAGCGGCGATGGCGACATCGCGTTGGGCAGAAGCCATGCCGGAAGCCGCAGCCCGGGTTGCGTCCATGCTCATCCTCCAACGACCGGCATCGCCGGACCACGCCTGATAAACCCACCTTAGCATGTCCGCCCATCATCTGGAGGCCTGACCCGGTCGCCGCGAACCCGGCCAATCAGTGGTTGTGCGTTGGGGAGGCTGGGTGTCTCTCCCCCATTGGGAGACCAGTTGGGGGAACAGTCGAGGCGCATCTGAATCGGGCGGGGTGGGCCAAGCGAAGCGTATCGAGATCACGCGGGGACGGGGACGGGGTGGGGACCTGCCTCCCGCGCGGACCCGTCGGGCGCGGTACCCTGTCCAACTGGAAACCAGACCGGAGAGGCAGGATGACGACGATGAGTGCAGGCACATTGGCGGGCAAGGTGGCGATCGTCACCGGGGCGGGGACAGGCATCGGACGGGCAAGCGCGATTGCCCTGGCACACGCGGGAGCGAAGGTCGCCCTGAGTGGTCGTCGCCCGGGCATCCTCGAGGATGTCGCCAAGGTGATCCATGACCACGGCGGCGAGGCGATTGTCGTGGCGGGTGACGTCTCCAATCCGGCTGATGTTGATCACCTCTTCGACAGCGTTGCGGCGAAATGGGGACGCCTAGACATCCTGTTCACCAACGCGGGCACGAACACCAAACACCGCAACATCCACGACATCACCCTGGAAGACTGGCAGCACGTGGTTGCGGTCAACCTTTCGGGCGCGTTCTATTGCGCGCGCCGGGCCTTGCCGGTGATGCGAACGCAGCGCGAGGGGACCATCATCAATCTTGTCTCGATGGCTGCCAAGCGGGCCGGTGCGTTGCCGGGCGTAGCCTACAGTGCGTCAAAGGCCGGGCAGGCATCCCTGACCCAATCGATCAATGACGAGGAGAAGGCCTACAACATCCGGGCATGCAGCATCTTCCCGGGTGAAGTGGACACTGACATCATGGATGCGCGACCGGTGGTGCCCTCCCGTGAGGCGCGCGACCTGATGCTGAAGTCCGAGGATGTCGCAGCGGCGGTCCTGTTGGTGGCGTCACTTCCGCAGCGCGCGCTGATCGAGGAGATCATGATCCGCCCAACCCACGTGCGTGACCAATCAAAAGAAGTTCGTCGCGCCGACTAAAGCGTATCCAATCAGGCGGGGTGGGGGGCGGTTTTGGCGATGGCACCCGGTCGCACCGTGAGACAACGGGGCTTCGGGGGCTGACAGGTAGGCGGGCACCCATGCCCGTACCGCTTGATCCTCCCCCGGTTCTCAAAGGAACGGGGGTGACCGAGGAAGGATGAGACCGATGAGTACCGACAAGCCCGTGCGTGTCGCCCTGCTAGGTTGCGGTGCGATTGCCCAGGCGCACCTGCGTGCGATTGCTGCCAACCCCGGCGTGGTCGAGGTTGCGGGCATTTACGATGCGGACCGTTCCCGCGCTGAGGCCCGCGCCACCGAATTCCACGTGGGGCACATCTACAACACGTGGCACGACGTCCTTGCCGGCAACGCCGACGTCATTGCCGTTCTCCTGCCCCATGACCTCCATGCGAAGTTCGCGGTCGAAGTCCTGGAAGCCGGGCACCATGTGGTCGTCGAGAAGCCTCTGGCCACCACACTGGCCGAATGTGACGCCATCCTCAACGCCGCCGCCAAGGCCGGCAAGCGGGCGCATCCCGTCCACAACCGCATCTACGACCCTGGGACCGATGCCGCACGCGAATTCATCACGTCGGGTGCGATCGGCGACGTCTTCCTCGCCCAGACGGTGGGACTGGAACCCCCGCAGACCGTCAGCGTGCGCCCGTGGCTTGGCACCAAGGCCGGCGGGGGTGGCGTCCTCATGGCGCAGGCGGTCCACCCGGCCTACCTGTTGCGCTGGATCCTTGGTGACCTCTCGGAAGCAACCTCGATTGCCGGTACGCGCAAGGTCCTAGACATGACGTCCGAGGACACCGCCATCGCCGTCTATCGCTTCCAGCAGGGTGCGATTGCCGAAATGACCGGCACCTTCGGCATGAACGTTGGCCCCTGGAACCACCGGGTGACCTTCTACGGCCCCGATGGCTACGTGGAGATTTGCAATCGCGAGGGGGTCCGTGGTCTCTCTGAGAAGCACTTCGGCGACCGTGACATTCACCCGTTGCTGCCAGATCTGGAGTGGGGCACGGGATTTGCGCGGATGTGGGCCGACTATGCACATGGCTTCCGAACCGGTGAGCCAACCCGGGTGTCCGGTCTCGACGGACGCGCGGCGGTCGAGATGATCCTTGCGGCGTATGAATCCTCGAAGACGCGACGAACCATCGATTTCCCGCTACCCGCCTGACCTCCAAACCACTGGCCGGGCCTCCCTAAGACTGGAAGCCCGACCAACGAGTGACGCCGACCCAGTCCTGATCAGCACGCTCTCCCGAGTGATGGATCACGGACGATGGGCGGCGTTTTCGCATGCCCGGAACCCTGCGAGGCCGGGATTTTCGCAAAGTTTGGCTATCATCAGAAAAGAGGGATCGCAAACCATCAGCGATCCACATCACGAAGGATTAGTCATGAGTCTGTCAATCATCCCTGACACCCTGTCCCGCGTGCGGTCGCGTCGTGCGATCGTGGCCGGGCTTGGCACCGTTCTTGGCGGAGCCGCCCTCGCGGCATGTGGTGGCGAAGCCGCCCCGGCCGCTGTCGCGACCAAGGCACCGGAAGCCACGAAGGCACCCGAGCCAACCAAGGCACCAGCTGCTGCACCGACTACCGCGCCCGCCGCGGGAGCAGCCACATCGACTGCCGGCCCGGCCCCGGTCCGCACCGCCAAGGGCGGCCTGCGCAAGAGCGCCAGCGGGTACAAGGGCACCCTCAACCTCTGGGTGCTTGGCTACACCGCCGGCAACGCCTTCGCCAATCCCTTTGACAACGCCATCGTGCAGTTCCAGGCGGACAATCCGGACATCAAGGTCGAGCTCATCGGCTACCCGCCGACCGACGAGGGGTTCACCAAGCTCACGACCGCACTGCAGTCCGGCCAGGGCGTTGACCTGCTCCGCCTGCCATCAGACCGCCTTCCCGGCTACGTGAAGGACGATCTCGTCGAGGCGATCGACACCTACCTCACCGACGCCGACAAGGCTGACATCCTACCGAACGTCCTGGATGTGACGCGCATCAAGGACAAGAAAGCGTCGGCGTGGCCCCTGTGGGTCGTGCCGATGGGCATCTACGTCAATAAGACCGTCTTCGCCGAGGCCAAGGTGGAGTTGCCTCCGAAGAACTGGACGTGGGACCAGTTCGTCGACGCCGCCAAGAAGACGACCTTCAAGAATGCCAAGGGCGAGCAGGTCTACGGGTGGAGTGGCTTCGTCGATGCCGGCGTTGTCAACACCTGGGCGCTGTGGATGAACGAGGACACGTCAGTCCGCCCACTCACGGCAGATGGCAAGTTCGGGTTCGACAACCCGAAGGCCGTCGCCGGTCTCGAGCGGTTCATCAGCCTCGCACTGACCCACAAGGTAACGCCTCCCGACTTCGGCAGCCAGAAGGACGCCGACATCAAGGGTGCGTTCCAGAACGGCCAGTTGGCGATGACCGTCGATGCGACCGGCCCTGCTGCCCAGTTCAAGGGCGCCAAGGTCGATTTCGAGATCTATCCCCATCCGACGATGAATGGCAACAAGCTGACCGTGGGTGCGGTTGGCCTGATCGCGGTCGCCAAGACGAAGGATGAGACCAAGCGCAAGGCGGCGATGGACCTCGGGCGGTACCTCACCAGCAGCGAAGTGCAGGAGGATGTCCCGGCCGGATCCAACGTGCCGACGGGCTTCTACCTCGCACCGGGGGCGCGCAAGTCGGTCAAGATCAACGACCCACTCGACAAGTTCCTCCCCGTCCTGCCGGACATGTGGTCAACCCCACTGGTCGCCGACTGGGCGAAGTTCACCCGCCTGTTCCATGTGGAGTACCAAGGCATCATCTCCGGCAAGGTCAAGGCCGAAGAGGCGATGAAGCGCATCTCCGCCGAGGCGACGTCACTCCTCAAGAGCTGACCGTGATCGTGGCGACCCTGAGCGCACGGATGGGCACAACGGACGGCGGGAACGCCGTCCGAACCAGGGCGATGGGGTGGCGCGGTTCACCCGATCATCCTGGCCATTCCGGCTCATCGCCCTGAACCGCCCCGCTACGGAGTCGCGAGCGAATGCAACCGGTCCCGGCGTCAGAACAACCCGGTAATGCGGGTGCAACGAGGCTGGGCCACGTCCATGACTAACGCGCGACGCTTCCTGCGCGAACACGGCTGGTCGTACGCATTCATCGCGCCGAGCATCATCACGTTCGCCTGCTTCACATTCGCGCCGGTGGTGTGGTCCGCACTCATCTCGGTGCAGAAGTACAACCTCCGGACCGGCGGGACCTTCGTCGATCCCATCTGGATGAACTACCAGAAGGCGTTCACCGGCCTCGGCGGGATCTTCGTGACCTCGATTGGCAACACCCTGACGTACACGGTGTTCACCGTGACCACGAACATCGTGGTCGGCCTCGCACTGGCAAGCCTGATCCAACCCCTGCACCGGCACGTGCGGACCTTCTTCCGGGCCGCGTTCTACCTGCCGGCCGTCACCAGTTCGTTGATCGTGGGCATGACGTGGGCGTACATCTACAACGCCCAGTGGGGATTTGCCAACTACCTGCTGCGTCTCATCGGCGTCGAACCGGTGCGATGGCTGTCGAACCCGGACATCGTCCTAGGCAGCATCACGGCATCGGCAATGCTGACGATCCCGGCCACGGCGGTGGTGCTGTTCAGCGCCGCGATGGGTGGCATCCCGACGGAGTTCTACGAGGCTGCCGACCTTGACGGCGCATCGCCGGTGCAGAAATGGTGGTGGATCACCTTGCCACTGATCCGGCCAACGACCCTCTACCTCACGGTCATCTACACCATCGCGAGTTTCGAGGTCTTCGAGCGCATCTACGTGATGGTGCCCAGCGGTGTGGGGCGGTCGACCCAGACGATTGTCACACAGATCTACTACTCGGGATTCAAGGACTTCGATCTCGGGGTCTCGGCGGCGCAAGCCATGATGCTGTTCGTGATGATCGGTGCGGTCGCCCTAGTGCAGTTCCGCGTGCTGCGAAGCAATGTGGAGTACTAGGCGATGACGACGACCGCGGGGGCGAAGCCGCGCACGGGACCGATCGGGATGACGGTCACCCGAAGCGTGGTGACGTGGTCGGTGCTGATCGTCACGACCGTGATCGCCCTCTTCCCGATGTACTGGCTCTTTGCGAACGCCCTCACCCCGATCACCGCGACCCCGCCACTGACCCCCATCCTGGTGCCCGCGTGGAAACTGGACAACGTGATCCGGTTGCTGACAACGTCCAAGCACTACACGCGATGGGT
>CANFGH010000113.1 GCA_947446285.1 Chloroflexota bacterium | reverse complement strand
TGTGGACCGGATCACACGGTCGAGGCTCAGGCGACGCGCACGGAGTTCAGTTTCCGGGAAGCCGGATACCATGGCATTCCGGGGGCCGGGGCAAGTATTGGGGCCTCTGGCGGTAGTTGTGCCCGTGGACGAAACGGGGAGCGGCTGATTTTCTTGCTAGGGGAGTAGGGACAATGGCAGCAACTTCTGCGACCGGCGCGTGGCTCGCGATCACTGGGGCCAGGATCATCACCATGGCCGGTGATGACATTCCCGATGGTGTCTTGCTGATCCGCGATGGATTGGTGATCGAAGTCGGATCTCACGTGACTATCCCCGGCAACGCAGTGATTGTTGACGCCCGGGGCCAAACGATCACGCCAGGTTTCATCGACGCCCACACGCACCTTGGCATTCACGAGGAAGCAATCGGGCGCGAGGGTGACGACACGAACGACATGACAGATCCACTCACGCCGCACTTGAGGGCGCTTGATGGGATCAATCCCGAAGAATCCGGTTTGCGGAATGCTGCTTCCCACGGCGTGTCTTCGGCAGTGGTCCTGCCGGGGAGCGGGAACGTGATCGGCGGCCTCGGGACGTTGGTCAAGACGTGGGGTGACTGCGTGGACACCATGGTCGTTCGTGACCCGTGCGGCCTGAAGATTGCGTTTGGTGAGAACCCCAAGCGGGTCTATGGGGACCAGCGAAAGATGCCGTCGACCCGCATGGGCACCGCGGCGCTCCTTCGGGAGGCGTTTGTGAAGGCTCAGGAATATGCCCGCAAACTCGATGCTGGGGCGGAGGATCCCTCGAAGTCTCCCGATCGTGACTTGCGCCAGGAGTCCCTCGTCCGTGTCCTGCGCCACGAATTCCCGCTGTTGGCGCATAGCCATCGTGCCGATGACATGCATACCGCGATGCGTATCGCTGCCGAATTCGGTGTTGGCATTGTGCTGCAACACGCGACCGAGTCGCACCTCATGGCCGATCTGCTTGCGTCTCGCAAAATCCCGTGTGTTGTCGGACCAACCTTTGGGTCACCCCCTAAAATCGAGACCCGCGCTAAGACGTTTGCGACGCCCGGAGTTCTCGCCCGTGCAGGTGTGAAAGTTGCAATCTGTTCGGATCATCCGGTTACCCCGAGTGGCCACTTGCGCCTGTACGCACTCCTCGCAGTCCGCGAAGGGATGGCGCATCGCGATGCCCTTTCAGCGATGACCATCTGGCCCGCGCAGATCAGCGGCGTGGCAAATCGCATCGGGAGCCTCGCCACCGGGCTTGACGCCGATTTCACGATCTATTCGGGTGACCCGTTGGACGCCGGATCAGTGGTGATCGGCGCATACCAGAATGGCGTGAGGGTCCCGATGGAGGCCCGCAGCTGACGGGTTGCCGGACCTCCGGTTGTGCGCCCGTCATTCTGGACCCAGGCGCACAACCGCCGGCCCCGTCCGTACCACTTGCAGTGAACACTCTCAGGGCCACTCGGCGAGGCTTTGCAAGCCCTGTGGCCACAAGTGATCAGGGGTTCGTCCGCAACTCGGTTTTGGCCACCGCGGTCAGGAAGTCCTGCACCTTTGTCAGGAACGTCGCCGGGTACTCACCGAACACCCGGATTTCATATCCCCAGTTGCCCCGGATCACGAACAGGTGGATCGCCACCCATTCATGTTGGACTTGCGTCTGCGTGCAGCCGCTGCATCCGTCCCAGTATTCAATACGCGTCCTGGTGTCGTAACGAAGGGCCGGAAAGCCTCCGACGATGGTCGTGCCGGAGGGAGTGTTGGTTCCGGTACACGTCGTCGATCCGATGCAGTAGAACGACAGGACCTTCCGCGCCAAGTCAGTCGTCGTCGCAACATCCTTGTTGTAATCAAGATTGGTTGCGACCACGCGCGCGAAAATCGGATCACCCCCAGAAACCACTGTCCACTCGTGAAGCACGTGGGATGAATAGATGGTGTCGAACCGGTGGTCCTTCGCATTTATGCCGGTCCCCTCTGTCCACGATGCGCCGGATCCAAGCGTGATGTCTCCATCCGCTGCGAGGCGAGGCGTGCGGTTGAGGCGGTAGGCCTCGGAACGGGCATCAATTGTCGGTGTGGTCGTTACCAATGCCGTCGTGGTTCCGGCACCCACCACGCTGTTCGCGACGATGACAGGGGTTGCGACGACTGTGTTCGGGGTGACCGGAGGGCTGGTCACCGGCGCCAGGACGCCCTTTGCAAGGGTCGATGCACCAATCCCGAACCGTCGTTCCCACAGGGCCTGGTCGTAGACGAGGGTCCCCCAGTTGTCGCCTGAGATACCGAAGAGTTCCACATCGGCAAGTGACTGAATGTGCAAGAGTTTCGGGGATGTTTCGGATGTCTCCCACTTCACCAAGTAGATTGGATCACCAAGTTTCAGCAGTCCCGACGACAGCCATGGGCCCCCGCGCCGGTACTGGGCGATTTCGTCACGCGTGACTTCCCGCTTTGCGTCCCAGTCGACACGTTTGCCGGAGAACGCACGAGTGTCACCGACCCAATGCAGAACACCATCGTCGTCTGCGACCCAGATGTGGGCGGTTCCACGGAGTACGACGACCGTCCCCGGGGAAACTCCGGGAGAGTCCGCGTGAGCTATCGGGGATCCAAGGAAACACGCGATGGCCAAGGTAAACAAGCCAATTCCGCGCCAGAATCCGCTCATGATTCCTCCTACGGGTTGCTCCACCGATTGGACGGGCACCGAGGTGCCGATCAGCCCCCGTTAAGTTCATTGTCGCTCATGAGCGGAAATGGTGTGGGTGGGGGCGACATGAACGCATCCGAGAATGGTCGCCCGGGCAATTCGCGACTGTAGTGAATCTAGGATCACTCGTTGGTTGCCGTTGAACCGTTTACTGACTGATGACGCGTCGACGCACCTTCATTGCCCTTGCAGCAGGGGTCCTTGAGGCCTGCGGGACACGCGTGTCTGACGGCAATCGCCCAGTCGCGTCGCCACCGACCATCGCCACGGCCCGCCGGGACACAGATCCGCACTATTTTGGGACGAAGGGAACTGGCCCCGGATTCTTCGATGGGCCAGTTGCGCTGACCGTGCGCCCTGACGGAACGATCCTGGTCGTCGATGCTGGGAACAGTCGAGTACAGCACGTTACGCCCGACGGCGACGCCATCGGCGTCATTGCATCGCCCGGTTCGGCGACCGGTCAGGTCCAGTTTCCCGAGGGAATCGCGAACGGCCCGGTTGGATCCATGGTTGTGTCAGATGGCGGGAACAATCGGGTCCAGATGTTGACCGCAGACGGCCTTGTACGAGGGATCTGGGGTCAATCCGGGGCCGGTCCTGAGGCGTTTGCGGTGCCCCGCGGGGTTGTGATCTCCCGCGCTGGCATCGTGTACGTCGCCGACTCCCGCAATCACCGTATCCAACGGCTTACTCTCGACGGGCGTTTCTTGGGTCCTTGGGGTGGCCCTGGCACTGGCCCCGGCGAATTCGATGCGCCCGTCGGGCTCGCTCTGGACGCAAGCGGAAACCTGGCCGTTGCGGATTCCGGGAACCACCGGATCCAACTCCTTGATTGGCATGGTCGGCATATCCGGACCATGGGCGGGATCGGCAATCAACCTGGCCAATTCCGCGGGCCGGAAGGCGTCCTGTTTGACGGACAAGGGCGCCTCGTGGTGGCTGACACAAGCAACGATCGCATCCAGATATTTGGGTATTTGGACCGCGCCGATCCCGTTCCCTCACTCGTGATCGGTCGACGCGGAAAGGGTGTCCGTGAATTCGACGAACCAATCGGCTTGGCAATCAATGGGCGAGGCGAATTGCTTGTTTCCGAGTTCGGGAACCACCGGATCCAACGCGTAGTCATCAATTGACTACTTCTGGCTACGGACCAGCGCTATTCAACTTTGCGTGGGTCCAGGGCATCACGAAGGCCGTCCCCGATCGAGTTCACGGCCATGACGGTCAGAAAGATCATCAGTCCCGGAAAGACCGCCGTCCACGGTGCCCGCACCATCTGATCCTGCGCGTTGCGAAGCATGTTTCCCCAACTCGCCATCGGCGGTTGGATGCCGAGGCCAAGGTAACTGAGGCTCGACTCGGTCAGGATTGCCCCGGAGATGCCGAGGGTTGACGCCACGATGATTGGTCCGATCGCATTTGGCAAGAGGTGGCGCAGGATGATCCGGGAAGGCGGGGCGCCGAGGCATCGTGCCGCTTCGACGAACTCGCGTTCGCGCAAACTCAGGAATGCTCCCCTGACCTGACGGGCCGTCCCCATCCATCTGAGGCCACCGATCACTAGCACGAGGGTCACGGGATTTGTCCCATAGATCGTTGCCAAGAGGATCAGGACGAAGATCGATGGCAACGCGATCATGAAGTCGACCAGCCGCATCAGGAGGTTGTCGACCCAGCCTCCGTAAAAGCCAGCGATTGCACCGACCGTCGATCCAATGGACACCGCGAGTGCGACGGCGAGGAACCCGACCGCAAGCGATACGCGCCCACCGTGCAGGATGCGTGTGAGGAGGTCACGCCCAAGTTCATCGGTCCCCATGGGATGGATCGGTGACGGGCGGTCTAGCATCTCGACGAGCGATGTCTTGATCGGCGAGTACGGCGAGATCCATGTGGCCAGCAACGATGCCGACGCAAGGACCAGCAGGATCACCATGCCAACAAGCGCCATCCGGTGACGTCGGAAGCGTCGCCATGCCAGGCCCCAGAGGCCAATTGGCCTCCCCGGGGATGGTGCTGCAAGTCCCGATGAGGCCAGCAGTCGGTGGCGGGAGCGGTGTTCGGAAGCCGACCACGAGCCAGGCTGTCCCGACATCTACCGGTACCGGATCCGCGGGTCCAGCCACGCGTATGCCACGTCGGCCAGGAGGTTGCTGGCGATGACCAGTGTGGACGCGACGGTGAAGATCCCCATGAGAACTGGGTAATCGACACGCCCCGATGCCTCCCAGAACAGGCGCCCCATGCCCGGCCAGGCGAAGATCGTTTCGGTGATCAGCGCGCCACTGAAAAGTTGGGGAAGGTCAATCGCGATCACGGTGACAAGCGGGATTGCGGCGTTACGCAATGCGTGGCGGCGAAGCACGGTCGTTCCGTCAAGCCCCTTGGCATAGGCCACACGGATGTAATCCTGTCGGATCACGTCGAGGAGCGACGATCGCAAATACCGGATGTAGTGGGTGGCATCGAAGATGGCCAAGGTGGTCACGGGCAGTATCAGGTACTTCAGCCGATCTGATAGCGAATACGGTTCGCCGAGGGTGTACATGCCGCCGGCGGGCAGCCAACGGAGGCCGACCGCGAAGATCATGATCAGCATCAGGCCAATCCAGAAGGTCGGAAGCGAGTTCCCCGCAAAGGCGATCGTTGTCGCGATGTGGTCGAACCACGAGTACTGTCGCACCGCGGAGACGATTGCGATAGGAACCGCGATTGCGAGGGTTGCGACGAAGGTGATGGACATCAGCACGAGGGTGTTTGGCAGTCGTTCGAGGATCATCACCGTGACCGGGCGCTTGGTGACGAGCGACCATCCCCAATCACCCGAAAGCATCGCGCCAAGCCAGCGCAGGTACTGGATGGTCACTGGTTGGTCCAGACCCATCTGGGCGCGAAGCCGGGCGAGGTCCTCGGCGGTCACCGTCGGGTCGGCCTCATACATGGACATCGGCCCGCCAGGAGTCGCCCGCAGCAGGACGAACACGACAAGCGTCATGAGCAGCAGCAGCGGCACCGCCTGCACGGTACGACGGGCCAGATACCGGGTCATCGAGATGCCTCTGCGTTCCCCTCGTCGGACACGGCTTGGCGGATAGGACTGCAACGAGCCAAATCAGAATGTGCCCGCTTTGTGGCATTCTGACTCCGCCCCGTCCGCCACCTCATACCCATGCGGGAGACCCGCCTACTTGTTGAGCCACCAGTTCTCCAGGTCCCACGCGAGGTTGTCCCACGGATTGTGGGTGCGACCCATCACGTATTTCCGAGCGCCATCGACGTCCAGGCGGTTGTAGAGAAAGATGTGCGCGCGGGATGCGGTCAATGCCTTGACGGCCCGTTCGAATGCCGCTTTGCGCTTGTCCAGATCTGGCGTTGACCCAGCCTCGTCCAGCGACTTGTCAACCGTCTCATCCTTGAGACGGGAATAGTTCTGGCCCTCACCCTTGTTTGCCTCAGTCGGAATTTGCGACGAGTGGAAGTAACTGAACAGGTGGAAGTGCGGGTCGATGCCCGGATTTGTCGTCCACATGTTGATGTCGAAGGTGCCTTTGGCACGCGGCGCACCGTCCGCCCATGTTCCCAGAAGTGAGGCCGAGGGGATGTTCTTGATTTCTAGGGCAATGCCAACTTCCTTGAGCATCTCCTGCACGACTTGTTGGGCGAGTTCACGCAACTTGTCCCCCGAAGTCGTCTGATAGGTCAGGCTCGCCTTGACACCGTCCTTGATACGTGTGCCGTCCGGACCGGCCCTCCAGCCGGCGTCCTCAAGCAGTTTCCTGGCCTTGTCGGGGCTGAACTCGCTCGCGGGGATTGCTGGAGCGGCCCATCCGGTGGAAAGTGGCGAGGTGCCGACGGTCGTCTTCCCATAGAGGAGCTTATCTACGATGAGCTTCTTGTTGATACCGAATTCGATCGCTTCGCGCACCTTTGGATCGCTCAGCACCGGATGTTTGGTCGTCGGGTCACCCGCCTTGTCGCCGGTGGGAGCGCTGAAGTTGAGGACAAGGCGTTCCACGCCTACGCCCGGCTTGGCCCAGACGTCGATCTCCTTGTCACCGTCGAACTCGGGTATCTGGGCTTCGATCAAGTTCCAGACAACATCGACCTCGCCGGTCTTCAGTTGGGCAATCCCGACCTCTCGGCTTGGCGTGATGCGGAAGATCACCTGGTCTAGGTAGGGCTTGCCCTTGACGTAGTAATCCTGGTTCTTCGTGACCGTGATGTGGTCGCCGGACGCCCATTCGACAAACTTGTACGGGCCGGTGCCGATCGGCTTCCGGTTGAAGTCGGATTTCTCAATCGCGGTCTTGCCCTCGAAGGAATGCGCGGGCAGGATCGCGCCAAAGAGTGATATGAACGGCGCAAAGAACGTCTTGAACCGGACCTCGAACGTGTAGTCGTCCTTCATGGTGAACGACTCGATGTCTCGGTAGCCCAACCGTGACGTCACCGGGTTCGCCGGATCCATGATCACGTCGTAGGTGAACTTCACGTCCTTGGCCGTGAATGGCTTGCCATCGTGCCACTTCACATCCTGTCGGAGCTTGTAGGTCACGGTCCTGCCGTCGGCCGAGACAAGGCCATTCTTGGTTGTCGGGACTTCCTTGGCGAGATCTGGAACGTATTCGCCCTTCTCATTCGGACGGACCATGCCACCGAATATCGTGTTCCTGACCACGTTTCCGGCAGTCTGGACATTCAGGTACGGGTTGAGGTTCCCGGGTTCCTGGTAAAGGGCAATCTTGAGGGTTCCACCCGGCTTTGGTGTTCCGCTGGTCGCCGCTGTCGGGGCGGGAACGGCGGTCGATGCAACCGCGACGGGCTTCGCTGGTTCCGCCTTACCCGTCTCAGGGGCCTTGGGTGGCGACGCGGCGGGAGGCTGTTCGCCGCACGCCGCAAGAAGCAATCCAGGGAGGATTACCATTGCGCCTGCCTGCCCGAAACGGGCGAATAGGATGCGTCGTGACGTCATGGAACTGCTCCTTCGCGATGGCGTCCTGCGGGACGTAGAACACGCAAGTAGTCCCAGGATCTCAATGGCGACTGCCACCGTTGGGAGGGGTGTTCCGACCCGGTCGGCCATGGTTGCCGTACTCTACCAGTCATTTTGGCACTGAATTCGGAGGCCCTCGCCATGGCGATCGTTACCTTTGATCATTATCCGAGATTTGCAGAACTCACAGATATTCTTCATGAATTTGTGAAAGAGTTTCCGCACCTTGTGTCGATTGAATGCGTCGGACACAGTCATGAGGGCCGTGAGATATGGCTCCTGACCATCACGAACTCCGCGACAGGACCAGCCCATGAAAAGCCCGCGTTCTGGGCCGATGCAAGCATCCATGCCACCGAACTTGCTCCGACGGTTGCAGTCCTCCATCTCTTGCACACGTTGGCCACCGGATACGGCATCGATCCCGAAATAACGCGGTGCCTCGACACCCGCGCCTTCTACCTCGTGCCGCGTGTGAACCCTGACGGTGCCGAACTCGCACTGGCCGATTCACCGCGCATCGTGCGATCAAGCACTCGGTCGTATCCGGCTGACGCTGAGACCCCCCACGGTCATGTTGGGGGTGACGTGGACGGTGATGGACATCTGCGGGTGATGCGCATGCGTGACCCGAATGGGCCGTGGAAGGTCTGTCCGGATGAGCCGCGATTGCTCGTCCGACGCGACCCGGTTGAGGTCGGTGGCGAGTACTTCCGGGTCTTCCCTGAGGGCCGAGTCCACGGGTATGACGGCGTGACGATTGGCCTCGCTCCGCCTCGCGAAGGTCTGGATTTGAACCGGAACTTTCCGGCTCAGTGGAGACTTGAACATGAGCAAAAGGGGGCGGGACCGTACCCGGGTTCTGAACCTGAAGTCGCCGCGCTCATCCGCTTTGTGTCGTCACACCCAAACATCTGCGCCGGGGTTGCGTTCCATACCCAGAGCGGCGTGATCCTCAGGCCGTTCAGCCACCAGAGTGATGAGGCGTTCCCGGCCGAGGATCTGTGGACGTACCAGAAGCTCGGAGCAAAGGGGACCGAACTCACCGGCTATCCCGCAATCTCGGTCTATCACGAGTTCCGGTACCACCCCAAGGAAGTCATCACTGGTGCATTCGACGACTGGGCGTACAACCATCTCGGGATCTTCGGGTGGACGGTAGAGATCTGGAACCCGCAACGGCAGGCGGGTATTCCCGAGATGAAGTACATCGAGTGGTATCGCGAACATTCCGTCGAGGATGACCGCAAGATGCTTGCCTGGAGTGACGATTCGTTGCGAGGGAAGGGGTATCAGGACTGGGCTCCCTTTGATCATCCCGATCTCGGTCCAGTCGAGATTGGCGGTTGGGATTCCCTCTACGCCTTTGGCAACCCGCCTCCTCACCTCTTGGAGGCCGAGATTTCGCGGTTTTCGCCATGGCTGATCTGGCATGCGCTTGTGCTTCCCCGCCTTGAGGTTCTCGAGGCGACCGCGGTCGCCGAAGCACCAGGGACGTGGCGAGTGCGTGTTGTTGTCCAGAACACCGGGTGGTTGCCGACGCAAGTGACCAAGCGTGCCCGCGACATCAAGGCGGTCCGGGGTGTGCGGTGCGAACTTGGGCTTCCTGACGGTGCAAGACTGGTTTCAGGGAAACTGCAGGAGGATGCCGGCCAACTTGAGGGTCGGGCGTCCAAGGCATCGGCTCCGACCAGGCGCCCGGCTGACCCGACCGATGACCGGGCGAAGGTGGAATGGGTGATCGTTGGCACAGCGGGCCAGCGCATTGGCATCACTGCAAGCCACCCGCGTGCTGGCACGGTCCGGACGTCGCTGATCCTCGCCTGACCAATCATCACTTGGGAATGTTGGTCAGGCGAGGTTTTTCAGGCCGTCCGGGTCTACTTGCCGGACTGGCGGGCAAATCCGGTGGCGTCAACCGGCGCGTTCGCTGGCACACCAGCTTCAACAATGAGGAAAGTTGCACCACCGATGTAGAAGTAACCGGGTGGGTCACCGCCGAACAGGTCGAAGTGACGCGACGCAGACGGAAGGTTCACCACCAGACGTCCCTCGCCATCGGCCTCTAACGGAGTTTCACGACCCTCACTGTCGATCAGGATGGCCGACCCGCCTGACGCCTTCAAGGCAACGGTCGATGCCTCATCGGTGCCGTTCCACACTACTGAGGCGCGTTTGTCCCCGTGGTGAAAGACGGCCAGATGTTGCGCCCACTCAAAACGTGACGCGTATTGCGCCTGCTTCTTGGGGTCGGACCGTTTGCGGACGTGCAGTTCCATCCTCGACGCCCCGGCAATGTGTTCGCCGACCAATTGATAGGCTCGGTATCCGGGACGGCCGCGTGACACATCCTTGTTCTGCATGTCCGGATGAAACCTGACAAGGCCCCAGAGTTCATCGGGTACCGGATACAGATCATCCTGAAGTGCCTGGAAGAAGACCTTGTCGTAGCCCGCGGTCAGTGCCAGCGCGTGCGCTTGCAGGACGTAGTTGGCTTGTTCAGCCATCGTGATCCGGAAGCCATCCTCGCGACCTTTGGCGTCCCAACCCGGAACCTGATCATCGAACGGCATTGCGTTGATC
>CANFGH010000112.1 GCA_947446285.1 Chloroflexota bacterium | reverse complement strand
GATGCAGTGCTCGGTCACGATGATGTCGAACGCCTCCGTGCCAGCGACCTTGCCTGCCGGTCGGCGGGCGATCAGCTGGCCCTCTATTTGCGCCGACGGAACCGACCGGAGACGAGCATGTATGACCCGGTTGCCATGACCTTGGCGATCAATGAAGACTTCCTTCGCACCGAGGTTCTGGACATTGCCCTCGACGTTGATGTGCCGGGTCGCAAGGTGATCACGAGAGTCGATGCGGGTTTACCCGGAGCAGTGAAGATGCAAACGAGCATCGCCATTGACGTTCCGGCATTTCATGCCCATTTGATGAACACCATCACCGGGACCCCAGCGTCAGAGTGAGAAGCCGGTTTGCCAGTCACCTCTACGAAGGGTCGCAGTCGTTCCGGAGCCACCAACACGCAACCCGCATGAAGAGCCCGTTGCTGAAGCGGTCTATCTCCGCAGGGGTCAGTTTCTTGACCCCCATGAGCGCAACAAGGATCTCTTCGTCGGTCTGGTGACCCTTCACGATCGCCTCGAACGTCCCCGAGGAGATGCCGAAGAGCCGGAATATTGTCCGGCTTGCACCGGTATGGGCAAGATAGTCCCCGGCCGTTCCGGACAGGTGCGCGCGCATCTTGTCAATTGTGCGGGGCAGGAAGCGGATGCCACCGACCGTCGCGTATGGGCTTCTCGGTCGGCTTGTCCGCAGGTCCATCGTGTAGCCCTCTAAGTGATGGTAGCGGGAGGATGGAGGAAGTCTTTCGTTGGTCGGCCGATTTCTCCATCCCTCGGCGCTGGTGCTTTGTGATTGAAAGTCGAAAGACACCAAACGTGGCCCGTCCATGCGGACGGGCCACGTCGCGAAGCCTCCGATACTCGCCAGAGTACCGATATTCTTGACAAAAAACTATCTTATCAAGATAAATTGACAAGAATGGTCTCGATCAGTCAGGTCAGTGCTTGACGAGACCCTTGCCAAGGTGTCCGCCATGAGGAACGTCACGTCCATCATCCAGGTCAAGCCGGTCGGCCATGGTCACGATGTCCGTCCGGTGGCCGAGCCCGGCCTTCTCGAGCATGGTGCGATGGCGCTCTTGGGCCTCTGGATTGCCCTCCGGCCACGACTCAACCTGGTGATTGAACGCAGCCACCGCCTCACCCGAAGGGTGCGTGTGTGCAAGGAGACCCTCAAGGACGCCGTCGTCCGTGTCGTGCGCCCGGACGATGGCCTCGAACCCGTCGGCGTCAACCCCGAGCAGATCAAAGAGCCGGGTGCCGAACCCGGTCCGTGCGTTGTACTCGCCGTGCGTGCCGGCAATCTCGGCACGCATCTTGTCAATTGCCCGCGGCAGGAACCGCATGGCGCCGAGAGTGTCGTACACACTGCGTGGAGCGTGCTTCGTCAGGTCCATGGTGCTTGTACCTCTTTCGTTGGTGAGCGTCCGTGATCGCGGACGGTGCCGAGTTCGCACCGCCCATTAGTAGAGGGGCAATGCCCCTCTCCCGCGCCGTCTGGCTACTCGATCACCGCTATTTCGTTGGTCGATGCATCGCCGATCCATACCCTGCCATCGGCACTGCGGGACATTGCGTGCGCCTCGGGTACGCCGGTGATCTGCCATTCGTCCAGGACATTTCCATTTGCCGGATCAAGGCGGTAGACGTGGTTGTGGTTCGTCTCCACGACGACCAAGGTGTCGTTCTCCCAATAGAGGCCGTGTGACCGGCTGACCGGAAACGGGATCTGCCCGAGAACCTCGGCGGTCTCAGCATCGATGTGGTCGATCACGTTTGTGCCGGGTCGGGTCACCCACAGGGTCCCGCTCACGCCCGGTCCGGCATTCAAGGCTCCGCCGTGAGCCGTCGGGAAGATCTGTGGTTCCGGTTCGGGGACCGCGTGGGGCGTTACCCCGAGTTCGAAGGGTCGCCACTGGATCCCGTGCACCCCACCCTTCTCGGGATTGGGCAGGTGGATCGCTGCCAGGCACTGGCCGGTATACGGGTTGTGACGGAAAACCATGCTCGGCTTGACATTCGAGGCGACCCACACCGATCCAGACCCGAAACTCGTTCCGCTTGCGTTGCGTGCGGGTGAGTGGAAACTCGTGAGGATCTTGCCGGAGTAATCGATGAGGTAGGTTTGGTCGTTCTGCTGGTCCGAGACCCAGAGGCCTTCGGCAACTGCCTCAAGACCGTTGACCTGGATGGCCGGTCCCTTGAAGATGACCTTCGCGTGAACCGTTCGAAGCGCGGTTGTGGCCATGGCGTTCCTCTCCTGCGTTCCCGTGACCGCTATCTCCGGCATCACGTGCGCCGGGGAGTTTCGGTCGTCGGTGGTCAGTATAGGCCCGCCAGCCCGGACTGCGTCCTACAGCCAGGTCCACCATGGAGAGTGGCCCCACTGGTGGAAGGTCTTGTGGTTCGCCCACCCCGTCCGGTCACGGTCGAAGCCATGCCAGATCCGGTACGTCAGCGAGTACGCTCCGGCATGATCCGGACGGTTGAACACCATGTCCTGCGTCAGGTGCAACCACCAACCAAAGGTAAGTCCGGCGACCATTCGTGGCAGTTCGTGGGCAATCGGTGTGGTGGCGGGTCGGCGCCGAAGCCACCATGCAAGTCCGGCCGATAACCCGAGCAGTTCCCACGCGTGCAAGGGGGCCAGAAACCGGTCACGCTGCCCGGTAAACCGCATCCAGGCCCAGTCGACCAGATGGTCGCCATCGATGAAGATGCCCATCATTGCGAGTGCAAGCGCGCCCGGGTACCCCCACCTGTGGCGCAGATGCCAGGCAACCGGGATGGTCAGCAGGGCGTGGAAACGGGGCCGTGCCATCAGCGGCGCGCGCCCAGTCTGAGCGGAGTTGAGGGGGTGCGCGGAGCCGGCTTCGTTTCGGGAACATCGAGGACGGCGACGGCATCCGTTGCAGCCAACGAATCGATGAGCGACCGGGGTGCCCCCATGTTCACGGAACCCTCGTCCGCCATCACTGCGAGGGCAATCGTGCGTCCGTGGGTGGCCTCCCACTTCTGGACGTGGGTCATCACCTCACGCACCCCGTTCATGATCACCGCATTCTTTGCAGCGGCCCGGGCAGCAAATGAGGAGAGCGGGAGGGACTCATGGTCAATCGCAACGAAGACCGAGACTTGCACGAGCGCTTCGTCGGTCGTCGCAGCCACCAGTTTCCGCGAAAGCGCGCGAGTGATCTTCTCTGATCCGTTGGTCATGGAGATGGCCTCAGTCAAGATGGGGACTGGTCAGCGCGGGTGCGACCGCGCCGGATTGATGCGTCGTCAAGCGGCCTTCGGAAAAACACCGTCGGCCGCAAGATGAACGACTGTGAAGGCGGAACGGTCTAGGATCCTAGACGTCGGCAACGCCTCCATCTGGATGGAAGATGCCCGGCCACAACTTGACGCCGGTGTACGGGTGGCCACGGAGGTAGTCCTCGTCGAGCTCTATACCCAGCCCCGGTTTGGTCGGCAGTTCAATCCGCCCATTGCGCGCCTTGAAATAGTCCGCTTCCGTTCCCGCCTGGCATGCGTCCCGTGTTGGAGAGAGCGCGTACTCGAGGATCGAGAAGTTCGGGGTGACCGCTGCGAAGTGGACCGTTGCGGCCGTCCCCACGGGTCCATTCGGATTGTGCGGGGCGACCATGATGTTGTATGTCTCGGCCATCGCCGCGATCTTCATCGTCTCCTTGATGCCACCATCGTGGCACAAGTCCGGCTGGATGACATCGACCAGCTGTCCTTCGATGAGTTCCCGGTATCCCCACTTCGTGAATGCACGTTCGCCGGTGGCGATGTCCATTGAGAGGCCGGCCTCGCGGACTCGCCTGAGCGACTGGATGTTGTCCGGTGGCACCGCTTCCTCGAGGAACGCCATGCCAATCGGTTCGAGCGCGCGTCCGAGCCGGATTGCTGCGGAGGGTCGCAGTCTCCCGTGCACGTCGCACATCAGGGCAACGTCAGGGCCGACCGCGTCACGCATTGCCTGGTAATTCGCGACCGTCGAGGCGATTGCCGGGCCTTCCTCAAACACGTGTCCAGCCTCCGGAGGCAAGCGCAGGCCTGACTTGAAAGCGCGCCAGCCGTCTTCCATCAGCCTCAAGGCGCCTTCTGCGGTTCCAACGTGTGTGTAACAGGGAATATAGTCCCGTACGGCGCCGCCGAGCAGTTTGTATACTGGCTGGCCATATGCCTTGCCCGTGATATCCCAAAGAGCCATTTCAATAGCTGAAATCGCTGTAAGGATTCCCTCACCGCCCCTCCAGAATCCGTGACGATACATCCTCTGCCAAAGATAGTCGATCCTTGTGGGGTCCTCACCGCGGATGAAGCCCTCGAGGTCGTGCAGCGCCGCCGCGACCGTGCCCTGTTTCATTTCCAGAGTGCCTTCACCCCAGCCATGAATACCTTCATCGGTCTGTATCTTGACGAAGAGGTACTCCCTCCCCGGGCTCTCCATGATGTACGTGGTCAGTCCAGTAATTTTCATTTGGTCCTGCTTTATGGTGCTGCTGCGCGCGCATTCATGACGCGAAAATGACAATTGGCAGTGCGTTGCCAGAAATATGGTAAGTGCAACACCTCCTGTAGATTATGTAAGACCGGCAAACAGCTGACAATAATCATCGACTACGTACGATTGAATCGGTCGCGCAATCCAAAACCTGCCATGCTACGGCGAAGTGCGATGCCGGCCCGGAATTCGTGTCTGCCGGACCCGAGTGCACTTCTCAAGACTCGGTGCCAAAGTGCGGAAAAGGTGCAGATTGCTAGACGTCCCAATCCGCTGGTGTCACCCGAACTCTTCACCCCGCGACGCCTGCTGGTTCAGGTATTCAGTCCGAGTTCGCTGGCGATCGGCTTGAGTGACTCGACAACAACTCGGATGTGGTCATCGAGGTCGACACCAAGTTCATGCGCACCGTCCGAAATATCCTCGCGGCTGACTGCCCGCGCGAAAGCCTTGTCCTTCATCTTTTTCCGCACACCCGCCGGTTCGAGCTCGGATAGTGATTTCGATGGTCGAACTAATGCACATGCAGTAATGAATCCAGACAATTCGTCGACGGCGAAGAGCGCTTTCTGGACCGGCCGTTCCCTTGCGACTCCGCTGTAACGGGCATGCGAAAGGATGTCCTCAACCAAGGTTTCAGGGTATCCGCGTGCCCGGAGTATTCGGGCACCCTCGAACGGATGCTGTTCGACGGTCGGGAACTGCTCAAAATCGAAATCGTGGAGGAGGCCTACAGTTCCCCAATACTCGATGTCCCCACCGAGGCGTGAGGCCTGGCCTCTCATCGCCGCTTCGACGGCGAGCGCATGTCTGATCAGGACGGGTGAGGAAGTGAACTCGGTCAGGAGCGTCCAAGCCGCTTCGCGGGTCAGGGATGGAGACGCGGGTTCGGTCATGGTTCGTCGGTGCTCCGTTCGGTCGTCCTTCAACCGTTGGACGAGCCACGCTAGCATACCGATTGGGGGTGAAACGGGTCGTGACCCCTGGAAGCGGGGGAATCGGGTGCCTTTGGCCTCCCCGAACTGGCGCGCCGAACAGATTGGGTCCGTCAGGGCGCGATCAGATGGGGTTGATCAGATCGCCCCAGGTGGTTGGCAATGTGAGTGGGGTCTTAGCCAGTCGGTGGCGGAAGCGTCGGGGTGAAGACGGTTACCGCGACCGGTGGTGCGTTGCCTTCGCTTGCCGCGACGAGAGAAACATCCTTGAGCAACTCGCCAGCGCCCATGATCGTTATCTCCCCCGCTTGTGCCCACGGTCGGGAAACTTTCCACAGTTGGATTACTGCGCGTTGGGTGCGGACCACGTACACATCTTCGAACTCTTCGTAGGCCGTTGGGAGGCCGTATTCGGAGATGGCGTTTGGGGTTTCCAGGTAGGCGCGCTTCGTGAGGGAGTTGTTGTCTAGGAACTTGAGGTGCCGTTCCTGGACTTCCTCGAACGAAAGCCCTTCGTCACCCTCATTATTGAAGGTTTTCGGCACTTCGAGCTGCGTGTACAGGTAGTCGTCGTAGCCACTTGAAGCGAGTTCGTCCATCACGTTGAGGCGAACGGCTTGACCGTCGGTTCCTTCGGCATTCGGCACCCACTGGAGTACCGCGCGTTGTGTGATCTGGATGGCAAATCCCTTGAATGTTGCCTGTTGTGCAATCGGATATCCCAGTTCGTCTACCCCGCCGAACCGCTCGAACTCGCTATAGAGGGCGGGTCCGTCGGTGGTGTCCCGAACCCCGAATCCGAGCGGGGTGGCACCAGGGTCGCGCCCATTGGTTTGAGTGAAGAATTGGCCAGTAGGTTCACCATTGACGTCCTTACTGATCGGATAGTCGGCATCGGGCCGGATGGTGTCCGGTGCAAATGAGACGAGCATCACCATCGCGTCGTTCGCCGTGATTCGGAGGGTTCCAGTCTTCTCGTCGAGCCTTGTAAGGATTGGGCGCCAGGTGCCGTTGTGCAGTTCGAAGGCATAAATTCGGGAAGGGTCCAGGCTCCGTGCATCCGATCCCTGGATCATTCCGTCGGTAACCGTGACTTCAATCAGGTGTTGGGCGGGGAGCGGATAGGTCCCACCCGTTTCGGTGCGGGCTACGGCTTGGAAGGCAGCGACTGGCGTTGTGCCTCGTGGCAGTGGCTTGACATCGGGCATGCCGAGGACGAGTTCTGGCAGGAGAGTGGTGGCGTCCGCGGTGGTTCCCTCCGGAAGGAGTGCCTTCGCCGAGGCGCCGAAGCTGAACCGTGCACCCGTGATGGTTACCTGGGTGTCGATCACGAATGGTGCGAGGTCTGAAGCACGCACATTCCGGCCGAGGATTGTCCGTGGCCGATCAGCTTGGTTAGCTGGCTTCGATGGGGATGGCACCGGGGTTGCGGTTGGCACCGGGGTTGGCACCGGGGTTGGCGTGGCGGCAACCGTGGGTTGTGTCACCGTTGGAACCGGTGACGTCGTGGGTTCCGTCGTCACCGGAGTCGGTGTGGCATCGAGGAGCCCTGGCGATTGGCTTGGTTCGGGTGTCGTTTCGATGATGGTCGTGGTGGTTGTTGGCTCGGGTGTCGCAAGTACCAATGGCGTTGGCGCCGGGGTGGGAGATTCGGCGACTGGCGACGGAAGCGGGGTTGCCACCGGAGCGGTTGCTACGGGGGTTGCTGTTGGAGCGGGGGTCGTGGTCGGGGCTGGTG
This sequence comes from Chloroflexota bacterium, assembly GCA_947446285.1. Classification (GTDB taxonomy): domain Bacteria; phylum Chloroflexota; class UBA11872; order UBA12225; family UBA12225; genus UBA12225. The sequence goes on along the minus strand of CANFGH010000112.1, from coordinate 3,198 downwards.
TTGTTGCTGGCGCCGGTGTCGTCTGGCTTCCGCCTCCGGTTGTGGGGGGCGTGACGACGGTCTCGGTCACCGTGATGGCCCTTGAGCCGGTGACTGGGCTCGATGGCTCGGTGCCGAGGGTAAGGGTGGTCGTTCCGAACGGCAGGGTGAGCGTGATGCTGCCTACACCATTGGTGAGGTTCACGGTCCGTGGCGTGACCCCATCGGTAATGGTGATCGTTGCCGGGGCGGTCGTCGTGGCAAGGTTGAAGGCGGCGTCAGTCACATAGATTGTGAGCGGAACCGTGACGCTTCCTCCCTGCGATGCGGAGAGGGAGGATGTTCCCGCGATGCCGGTGGCTGTGCCCGGTGCGAGCGTTTCGCCGGGTAGCAGGACCATGATCCGGGCGGGTGTGCCAACGCCGACGAAGACGGATTGGGCAGCCGGTGTCATCGCGCCAGTTTCCGCAAGGTCCGTTGCGGTCAATGTGAAGGCCCCCGGAAGGCGGGGTGTGAAGGTCAGCGATCCCTGGCCTGCCACAAGCGAGAGACGGTTCAGGGTCGACACACCTGACGGTAGCGTGGTCTGCGTGTCGGAGTATGTGTAGGCGACGGTTGCGTTGGCGCCGGTCCCGGTTGTCGCCGTGTTGAAGTACTGGTCGTAGGCGCGGATCACCACGGTCGCCGGTGATCCGGCCGAGAGGTTCGGGGTCCCGGTCTTCCCGGTCAGCGTGTTCGGTGCCACGGTCTCGCCGGGCAGCAGCACCTGCAGGCCAATTGGCGCGCGGGGCAGGATGTTCAGCGTGCCTCCGACGTTCACCGGGGCGCTTGACGTCTGCACGAGGATCTGGAGGGTTCCCGACACGGTGGGCCAGACCAGGTTGGCGTTCTGCCAGAACGACACCACGGCATCGGATCCGGCTTCGACACTGACCGGCGAGGTCACGGTAATTGCCGACCCGCCTGGGACCGGGAACGGCATGACGCTCGTGTCAGGGATGGCGATGCCGTTGACCGCGATGTGGACGCCGGAGATTGACGCAGGCAGGGAGAAGACCTGTGGGAAGGTCAGCGTGATCGTCGTCGTGTTCGCCACGAGACTGGCACCGGCACCGGTCTTGAACGTGACGATCAGGCCGGTGGCGGGTTGTCCGGCGATTGACGATCCCGATGGGCTGACCGTGACAAGATCGGCACCGGAGGCGATGGTTGCGGGTGTGCTCTGCACGTTGAATGGCGCGGACGACGTCTGCACCTGGGCGGTGTAGGTGCCTCCGGTGGACGGCGTGGTGATGCCGGCCGACGCCGCGATGGTCATGGTGACGGTCTGGCCACTGGAGAGAGCGACCGGGCTGGGCACCCGGATCTGGTGGCCGTTCACTGCGATCGCGCTGACAGCCATAGGGTTGCCGTATCCGGCTGCCACGGTCACGGCCGACGCCGGGATCGGAGTACCCGGCATGGTCGATGCTGCGGGGAGCGTCAGCGTGATCGACCCGCACCCGCTGGTGCGTCCGGTCACCGGGGCTGCGGCATTGACGGGTCCGTTGTCGGCCAGGGTGATGACCGACGCGGTGCAGGCCGGCACGTCCCCGCTTGCCCCCACCGTGAAGGCGACCGTGAAGGCCGCGACCCGGCCGGTGACCGCGGGTGAGGCACCGAGTGTCACCGCCGTGACATTGGCCGGCACGACGGTCGCGGCCCCGACGCTCGACGACCGGTCACCGATGTAGCTGGTGCCGGAGGATACGTACTCGGTCTGGACCGTGAAGTTCCCGGTCGTCCCGGTGATGCCCGTGGTTCCGTAGGTCCCCACCGTGTTCGCGGTTGGGACGGTGGACGGCAGGCGGACCCCGTCGATGGGGATGGAGACCACGGCACCGGTGGGTAGTTCCCCGGTAGTGGAGAAGGTCGCGTTGCCCAGGTAGGTGAGGACCAGTTCGCGCGTGCTCCCGCCCGGGCGGCTCAGGACGAACGTGCCGTTGCTCGTTGCCCCGCTGACACTCGTGACCGTGGTCGTGCCACCGCCCGTGAGGGATGTGCCGGTGAGGTCGAACCCTTCGGTCGGGAAGGTGACGCGGATCTGGCCCGGGTAGGTCAGGCTCGTTGACACCGTGACATCCGATCCCCCGCTGACGGAGAGCCTGATCTGGGGCGTTCCGGCGGTGCGTGGCAGGCGGATCCGGCCGACCGAGAAGACGACGCGCGTGCCCGCTACGATCGGTTCATTGAGGGTGGCCGTGGCCGTGACCGACGTCTGGCCGGCGGTCCACGCCGAGTGGGTGAAGGTGGCCCGGTTGGTGGGGAGTGAGGACAGGGGGGTGAGGGCGTCATCCGTCGTCGCTCCCAGGACGAAGGCGCCATCCGCGGTTGCCGAGGACGCATCGCTGGGCAGCGTGACCGAGATGGTCGTGCCCGACGGCAGCTGCCGGGAGGTGGTGAACCCGACATTCAGGAGCGCCGTTCCCGCCGGCGAGACCTCCAGGGCAACGTCCGCACCCGATCCGGATGTCTGGACGAGGCTCGGGCCGGCAAGCGGGTTGGTGAGCTTCATCGCGACGGTGGCACGTTCGCTGACACCCGCCTGTCCAGTGGCGAAGCTCAGGCGAGGCAGGCCGATCGAGGCGGAGACCCCTGATGGTGAAGCGTCCGGGCCCCCAAGGGGTGCGGGGATGATGACCGGGCCCATGGTAATGGTCGCGGTGTCGATCGGCAGGATGCCGGCAGTGGTCGGGGTTCGCGTGGTGATCTGCCACGTCGACTGCAACCCGCCCGGCGTGCTGGCCGAGACACTGCTGAATGTCGGGTTGGTGATCCCGGTCATCGTGATCGCAACGGTGGTGCCGGCTGCGAGCGGGCCGTTGTTCAGTCCGCCAAAGTTCAGTTCGACATCCGGCGCGCTGAAGTACGGGCTGACGGCGAAAAGCCCCGGAACCGCAAACGAAGATCCGTTGATCGTCAGGGTGGTCGTCTCGACCGAGATGGTGGAGAGGCCGTAGGGAGCCGGACTGGTCGGGAAGGTGATCTTGACGGAACCGCCGACCGCGAGGGCATTCTGGGGCGAGAGGGTGAAGGTTGCGGTGACCTTGACGGGCTTGCCGGCCTCGTTCGCCGGTTCGGTCGTCCGGGATGTCAGGGTGACCGACGGTGCCACCAGTGCGCCGGCGGCGACGGTGCTGGCATCGCTGGCCGTCCCGGAGTCGATGAGCACCGCGGTGG